>CALBLG010000084.1 GCA_937895975.1 uncultured Slackia sp. | reverse complement strand
CGGGCGGTGGCAAATCAACCTTGCTGCGTTGCGCCACGTTGCTTGAGACATTCGATTCGGGCGAGCTTTCCTACGGCGACTTGGAAGTTGCTGCTACGCAAAACGGCAAGGCGGTCTACGGCAAAAAAGATGTGCTGCGTGCCGCAAAGTCGCGCTTTGGCCTGGTGTTTCAGAATTACAACCTGTTCCCGCACTACACGGTGCTGAAAAATATCATGGATGCGCCCATTGCTGTGCAAAAGCGTGATAAAGCCGAAGTCGAGCGCCAGGCGTGCGAGCTCATCGCCAAAATGGGCCTCGAGGGCAATGAGGGCAAAGTGCCGTGCGAGCTTTCCGGCGGCCAACAGCAGCGTGTGTCCATCGCGCGCGCGTTGTGCTTGAACCCCGATATCGTGTTCTTCGACGAGCCGACCAGCGCGCTCGACCCTGAGCTTACCGCCGAGGTGCTGAAAGTCATCAAACAGCTTGCGGCCGAGCATATGACCATGGTTATCGTCACGCACGAGATGTCGTTCGCCCGCGATGTGGCCGACCGCATCGTGTTTATGGACGGCGGCGTCATCGTCGAAGAGGGACCGGCCGAGCAGGTCATCAACAATCCGCAGCATAACCGCACGAAAGCGTTCCTCAACCGCTACGACGATTAGCGCATTTCTTGCGAGATGCCCCGGCGGCGAGCGGGTTCTCGGGCTCCGCGAATGCCGCGTTCTACCAAAAATGACGCAAATGTTCAACCTAAAAGGGTCCGCTCGACTAGAGCGGACCCTTTGTTTGCATAATGCCTGTTCAGATAGGCCCCTCAAAAAGACTTGTCTCTGCGACGGCATTTGGGTTGAACATTTGCGGCTTTTTCGATAAGAGCACAGCGCTATAGCCGAACAATTCGGCCGTTTCTCCATGCGCTTAGTGATTTTTACGCCGAAGGGGCAGTTGGGCTTACGCGCTTGACGCCCGATGCGGGCCGTCGTTTTCCTCGATGTTGCGAAAGCCTCTAAAACGCTCGCCATGGCTGGGCGCGTCAAGCGACATTCAATGCGCCGCGCTGCATTTTCGCGCCCAATAAAGCGGAAGGCCCCCGGATATGCTCCGGGGGCCTTCCGCCTCCAAGGGTTGGATGGCAGGTTATTCGGCCTTCGGCTTCAGCAGGCCATAGCCGCCTTCGGTGCGGCGGTACATCACGTTCACCTCGTTGGTGTCGCGATCGGTGTACACCAAGAAGTCGTGGCCCAGCAGGTCGATTTGAATCATGGCCTCTTCCTCGGTCATGGGCGTGAACTCGATTTCCTTCACGCGCACGACTTCGTCGTCGGCGGAAAGCTCGGCCATAAGCTCGTCGAGGCTTGCGCCAGTGGGCTGAATCACCTGGTCAACCTTCAAGGTCTCGCGCATGCGATGGTCGATGACGCGAGTCTTGTACTTGCGCAGTTGGCGCAGCACCTTCGCGGCGGCTACGTCAATGGCGGCATACATGTCTTCCTCGTGCTCTTCCACGTGGATGGTGTGGCCCTTCGGGCGAATGGTTACTTCGCAAATGCACGGAACCGGGCGGTTCTTCTCGACGCGCAGCACGACTTCCGCCTTCGGAACGTCGATGCTCAAGACCTTCATCGCATTGCCGATTTTCTCGACTGCGTAGTCGTTGAGCGCGTCGGTGACAGTGACTTTGCGACCGATGACATTGATTTCCATGATGTACCATCCTTTCCCTTGTGCGCCCGGGCATCAACTCCCCACTCGGGCGATTTCGCGGCGATGGCAGCGCCGCTTGCGGGCGGGCTCAAACGAGCCGTATCCCTGGCAGGTGCGACCTGCTTTCTGGCACCTATGGTAGCGCACTTGAAAGCGCAAAATGCCGACGTGTTGCCATGCCGTCATGTGACCTGCGTCCACGGGTCGGGGCGTGTCTACGGCTCCCATATAACGGGGCCGGGCGTGTCTCACGAAATGCGCGAATCGAACACCGCGCGGCCTGCCAAAAACGTCGCAATCGCGCGCGTTTCCAGAATACGTTCAGGGCATTCGACCGCATCGCGAAGCGGGTTGCGGTCGAATACGGCGATGTCGGCCCACATGCCTGGTGCCAGCCGGCCAAGCTCGCTTTCGCGTCCGGCCGCCGCTGCCGCCCCCGACGTGTAGGCTCGCAGCGCATCGGCGACAGAGACGCGTTCGCTGGCAAGCCATCCGCCGCTAGGCTGGCGAGTTTTTGCGTCTTGCCTGGTAACTGCCGTATATACGCCGTTCCAAGGGTTTACGTCCACCACGGGCGAATCGGTCCCGAAGGCGAGCGTGGCGCCCGTCTCCAAGAACGATTTGAAAGGCCACATAATCTGGCAGCGTTTCTCGCCCAGGTCGCGCTCGGGGCCGCCCGGGTCGAGCGTGATGTGTGGCGGCTGCACCGAGGCGACCACGCCGGCACGCTCCAATCGGGCGACATCGGCCGCCTTCATGTTTTCCAGATGCTCGATGCAGTGGTGGCCCTGCGCAGGTTGCCCGAAGCGTGCGTTTGCCTCCTCGAAAATGTCCAGAGCTCGCGTAATGGCCTCGTCGCCAATCGCGTGGACGCGCACTGCGTAACCGCTCCGCGCCGCCGCCATCACGTAATCGCGCATCGTCGCGGGCTCTACGGTGGGGCGCCCGCAATCGCCCTTGAAGCGCGCATTGGCGTAAGGCTCGGCCAGCCACGCGGTGTGCTGGCTGGAAACTCCGTCGAAGAATTGCTTGAACCCGCGCGCCTGCACCAGCGGCCCGCGCAGCGTATCGCGCATGGCCTCGAAGCGCGACAAATCGCCGTTCAGGGTGGGGAAGAGGTGCGCGCGGCACGTCGGCTGGCCGCGTCCCTCGAGCGTTTGGTAGATGTCGTCGCGTACGAAATCGAGCCCCGGTTCGGCAGAAAGCGCCATATCGCAGATGCTCGTGATGCCCAGGTTCGCGAGGCGCGCGAGAAAGCCCTGGTAAGCGCTCAGAATTTCCTCGTCGGAAAATGTCGCCATGATGCGCGGCATAAGCGCCATGGCGGCGGCTTCGCGCACGATGCCGGTAAGCTCGCCTGCCTCGTCCACGTCATAGCTGCCGCCGGCTGGTGGCTGCGAATTTCGGGTTATACCCAGCTCGCGCAGCGCGCACGAGTTCAGCCACAGCGTATGGGCGTCGCCCGAATACAAAGCAACGGGCCTGGTGGGGAAGGCTTCATCGAGCGATTTCTTGCTGGGCAGCACGGGTGGGTTCCATCGGTATTCGCGCCAGCCTTGCGCCAGCAGCCAGCCGTGCGGCTTTCGGGCGGCCAAAGGCGCCAGCCGCGCCACGCAGTCGGCTTCCGAGTCGCCTAGGAATTCTTCGGCCAGGGGGCTCGAGTACAGCGCCGTATGGAATGCGTGCACGTGCGCGTCGTGAAGGCCGGCGCACATGAATGCGTCGCCGAAATCTTCGACGCGCGTGGCGGGCCCGACGAAAGCGTCCGCCTGGCTCTTCGGCACCACGGCGGCAATCAGCCCGCCGCGTACGCACACGGCAAGCGCCTGCGCCTCGTTCCCTTCGCCCGTGAACACGTTTTCGCTTATGAAAATGGAATCGGCCTGCATAAGCACTCCTTGTATCGCGCATATTTCGTGGCGGCTAGGCAACGCTCGGGTTTCGCCGCGGCTTGCCCGGCAGATGCTGCGGCTATAATACAGCTTCCGAAAACAACAAGTTCCCAGATTGGAGCCGCATGGCCAACAACGCCTCGCCTCAAAAAACCGATCAGCCCCTCTTCATTGACGAGGTGCAGGGCCATCAGGCTCGCTATCGCAAGGTTATCGAGCTCACGCATTCGGCCACCAAGGCCGCGGGCGTTATGCTGCTCGCGGCCATCGCGGCGCTCGTCGTGGCGAATTCCGGCGCGTACGAGCAGTTCGAGCACCTCATTCACGCGCAAGTCGGATTCGTCGTGGGCGATTCTGTTTCTACCATGTCGGTTTCGCATGTGATCAACGACGTGCTCATGGCGGTGTTTTTCCTGCTTGTGGGCCTGGAAATCAAGTACGAGATGACGGTGGGCGAGCTCACCAACATTCGTCAGGCCATCTTGCCTATCGTGGCGGCGTGTGGCGGCGTGTTGATGCCCATTGGCATCTACGTCGCGTTCAACTTCGCAAGTCCGTCCACCCTCGGCGGCTGGGGCGTGCCCACGGCGACCGACATCGCGTTCGCCCTGGGCATTATGGCGTTGCTCGGCAACCGCATCCCGTCGGGCGTGAAGGTGTTTCTGTCCACGCTCGCCGTGGCCGACGACATCATCGCCATCATCGTGATCGCCGTGTTCTACGGCCAGTCGCCCGATTTCATGTGGCTTGCCGCCGCGGCCGTGGTCATGGTGGCGCTCGTTGCTCTGAACAAATTCCACGTGTATTCGCTCGCGCCATACCTGGCGCTGGGTGTGGTGCTGTGGTTCTGCGTGTTCTCGAGCGGCGTGCATTCCAGCATCGCCGGCGTGCTGCTCGCGTTTACCATCCCGTCGGGTTCGCGCGTGAACCTGAAGGGCTTCGTGGCCTGGTCAGACAAGAAAATCCGCCAGGCCGAAAGCGCATTCGACCCCAGCGAGCCAGTGCTCGGCCAGAAAGACTACATCCGCAACGTCAGCAATTTGTCGTCGGTGTCGCGCATGGTTATTCCGCCTGCCACGCGGCTGGAACATAAGCTGTACCCGTGGGTGTACTTCGCCATTCTGCCGCTGTTCGCGCTCACGAACGCCGACGTGGCGCTCGCCGGGGCCGACATGGGCTCCATTTTCGGCAGTCCTGTGTTCTTCGGCGTGTTCTTCGGCCTGCTTTTGGGCAAGCCGGCCGGCATTCTGCTGTTCAGCTTCATCGTGGTGAAGTCGGGCGTGGCCAATCTGCCCGAGAACGTGAATTGGCGCCATATGGCGGGCGCGGCCGTTTTGGGCGGCGTCGGCTTCACCATGGCCATTTTTGTGGCGAACCTCGCGTTCGATTCCGAGGTTGCGGTCACCACGGCGAAGACGGCTATCTTGCTGGCGTCCACGCTCGCGGGCGTGCTGGGCTTCTTGCTGCTGCTCGTCGAGGCGCGCCGCAGCGCAAGCGAGGGCGTGGCGTTCGTCGCCTCGCCGGCCGATGGCGAAAACGTCATGCACGATGGCGCCGAGGCGAAGCGCGATGCCCGGGCCCTTCGCGACGAGTTCGACGAAGAATCGCTGGCTGAAATCGAGCGCTGCAAGGCCGACGGCCGCACGCACGAGGTGGTCGCGCATCTGAGGGCGACGAGCCCCCAGGCCAAGGCCCGCGAGCAATACGGCCGCAAGTAGGTTTGCGCGTCAACCCCGCTTTCTCGGGTGCGAGTGGTTTCTGTCCCGAAATTGGATTTGTGACTGCTTGAAAGGCATGTTTTTCAACAAACGCCGCAAGCTTTTCGGCAAAACCGCAGGTCGCGTTTCTGGAATGCGGGGCATAGGAAGCCGATGGGGCGAAAACGACAGTCACAAATCCAATTTTGGGACAGAAAACGCCATTTGGAGATGCGGGCGTGTGCTTTTCATCGGAGCGGGCCCGACCGCGCAGGGCATCATTCTGCCGCGGTGCTACAATCCTATTTTCGAGAAAGCACCTGCACGACGAAGGACATTTCAATGGCATACAACGCACCCGAGGGAACCGCCGACATGCTTCCCGCCGCCGCGCGCCTGTGGCGCACGACGGTCGATTCCGCAGCAAAGCTGTTCGGCACGTATGGCTACGAGCCCATCTACACGCCGCTCTTCGAACTCACCGACGTGTTCACGCACGGCATCGGCGAAGCGACCGACGTGGTAGGCAAGGAAATGTTCGTCGTGCGCAGCGGCGAGAACTATAAGCGCGCGCTTGCCGAAGGCGACGATTCCAAGCTGAAGGCCAAGCAGAAGCTCTCGCTTCGCCCCGAAGGCACGGCGGGCGTGGTGCGCGCCGTGGTGCAGCACAACCTGGTCGAGCAGGGCGCGGCCCCGGCGAAGCTGTTCTACGCCGGCCCGATGTTCCGCGCCGAGCGTCCGCAGAAGGGCCGCTTGCGCCAGTTCCACCAGATCGGCGCCGAGTGCCTTGGCTCCACCGAGCCCACCGCCGATGCGGAAATGATCATCATGCTCATGCGCTTCTTCGAGAAGATGGGCGTGCCCATGAGCAAGACGCGCCTGCTGATCAATTCCATGGGCGACGAGGAATGCCGCCCCGCGTACCGCGAGGCCGTGCGCCAGTACATCCTCGACCACGAGGGCGAGATGTGCGAAGAGTGCCGCCGCCGCGCCGATACCAACCCGCTGCGCGCGTTCGATTGCAAGAACGAGGCGTGCGCGCATGTGATGGAGGGCGCCCCGAAAATCACCGACCATCTGTGCGACGATTGCCGTAACCATTACGAGCAGGTGAAAGCGCTGCTCGATGCGGCAGGCATCAAATACATCGAAGACCCCACGCTCGTGCGCGGCTTGGATTACTACACCCGCACGGTATTCGAGGTGCAGGTCATCGAGGGCATGGGTTCGCAAAGCGCCATCGGCGGCGGCGGCCGTTACGACAAGCTGGCCGAAATCGAGGGCGGTCGTCCCACGCCGGGCTTGGGCTTCGCGCTGGGCTTCGAACGCATGGTATTGGCTCTGGAGGCTGCCGGTACGCTTGCCGATTCGCCCAAACGCGTCGACGGCTATGTCGCCTGCGTCGATTCCTCGGTGCGCGCCACGGCATTCGATTTGGTTTGCGCTGCTCGTGATGCGGGGCTTTCGGTCGAAATGGACCATCAGGGCAAAAGTCTGAAAAGCCAGTTCAAAATGGCCGATAAGCTGGGCGTTCGCGTCGTCATTGTGCTTGGTCCCGATGAGCTCGCCCAAGGCAAGGCGCGCGTGCGCAACATGAAAACGCATGCCGAGCGCCTGGTCGACATCGCATCCGCGAAGAAGCTCCTCGCCCAATTCGGGGGCAACTTGGTAGGCGGCGCGTCTGCGCCCGTGTCCATCGACGCGCTGTTCACGCTCGAAGGCGCTGAAGAATAAAGCCAAGTCGCAATCAACCAAAACGAAGGCCCGCTCAATTGAGCGGGCCTTCGTTGTAAATCTGCCTTTGCTTCCCCCTTGGGCTGCGAAATGCCTTGCCAAAGGCCACGGCTCACTACCGCTTTGCTATGCGTTCGCCTGGCGGTGTTTTGTTTCGAAATGAAGAACAAATTTGAACACCGACGACCTTCGGCAAGGCATTTCGCAGCCCAAGGGGGAAGGCGTCATGGCTTGGCCGGAGGGCATGCGATTCCGATAGATTCCGCACGAGCAGAAGGCGCCAGTGGCGCCTTCGTCGCGAGCAGGACTTGACCGAAGCGGAAGCGCATGTCCCCCGGCCAAGCCCAAGTTGATTATTTCCTTCCCGTATGTACGGCCACAATGCCGCCCGCGTAATTCTTCCAGGTCACATCCTTGAACCCGGCGTCGCGCAGCATCTGCGCATAATGTTCCTGGTCGGGGAACGCGCGAATCGAATCGGCCAAATACACGAAGCTCGGGCGGTCGTGCGTGAACACCTGCCCCCAGAACGGAATCATCACCTTCAAATAAATGTGATACAAAAAGCGCCATGCCGCATTCGGCGGGGTAGAGAATTCCAAACACGCGAACGTGCCGCCCGGCTTCAGCACGCGATGCACCTCGCGCAGCGCCTTCATGCGGTCGGGAATGTTGCGAATGCCGTAGGCCATGGTCGCGGCGTCGTATGAATTGTCGGCGTAGGGAATATCTTGCGCGTCCACAACCTCGAAATCGACCGGCACGCCGCACGCTGCGCCGGCCGCCTGGCGCTCGCGGGCCACGTCGAGCATCTCGGGCACGAAGTCGGTCAGCTGGATGTGCGCGGGCGGGCGCCGGCTGGCCGCCATATAGCTCACGTCGCCCGTGCCTCCAGCCAGGTCGAGCAGGTCGCTCTCGGGCGTCAAATTGGCCGCGTCAACGGTCTTGCGCAGCCAGCCCTTAAACAGGCCGAAGCTTGAAACCGCGTTGAAGCGCGCGTACTGCTTGGCGATGTTGCTGAAAATATGTTGCACGCGTTCTTCCGAAATCTCGGCGGGCGCCTCGGCGCCGGTCGCGGTGTCCACGACGCGTTCTTCGGCGTTTTGGCCGCGTTGGTCGGTTTCGTTGCTCATGGGGCCTCTTCCTTGGGCGCTTTCGGGCGCCGTACGTTTCCGTTTGATGAAAAATAGGCGATGGCTTTCTGCCGACCGCCGTGATTTTGCTCGGCTGCAAAGTATAGCCGAATCCATGATGCTATTATGTTCGCCATGCTACTCTGTGCCGAACATATCATCCCGATTGCGGGCGAGCCCATCGACGATGGCGCAGTGCTCGTTCGCGACGGAAGAATCGTGGAGGTCGGCGGCGCGCAGCGCATGAAGGCGCACTATCCGCAGGAGGAAGTGCGAGACTTCGGTCGCAGCGCGATCATGCCGGGTTTCGTCGATTGCCATACCCATCTCGAGTACACCGCGCTGCGCGGAATTATGCACGACGTGCCATATGCCGAATGGTTGGTGAAAGAGCACGCCAAGGCCGACCTCATGTCGCATGACGATCGCTACGATTCCGCGGTCATCGGCGGCATGGAGATGATCGCCGGCGGCGTTACCACGGTCGCCGACTTCACCAGCACGGGCGCGTCGTTCGAGGCGGCCCAAGACGTGGGCCTGCGCGGCAAGTTCTACCGCAGCGTTGGCGCAACGTCGAAAGCCCAGGTCGATGGCGCTATCGATGCCGCGATTGCCGACATCAAGCGTTGGCGCGAAGCGGCCGACCCCGAGCGCATGACTATCGGCATCGCGCCGAAGGCTTTGCACGCATGCCACCCCACCATTTTCAGCAAGGTGAACGATATCGCCGAAGAGATGGACCTGCCGGTGGCCATGCACGTGGCAGGCAGCTACGAGGAATACAACTACATCATGCGCGGCTCCACTCCGCTTTCGGTGCGCGGCATCGAAACCGGCGGCGACGCGCTTACCGACCGCCCCATGTGGCTGCCCACGGGCGTCACCCCCGTGAATTACGCGCTGAACTGGAGCGCCTTCAACAGCCACGATGTGCTGGCAGCGCATTGCGTGCACGTGAACGACGACGACATCGCCAAGCTGAAAGAGCACGACGTGGCCATTTCGGTGAACACGCGCTGCAACGCGCAGCTGGGCATGGGCCTGGCGCCGCTGCCCACGTTCCTGAAGTCCGGCATCCGCGTCGGCCTGGGCACCGATTCGCCCGCGGCGACCGATTCGTCCGACATGTTCATCGAAATGCGCCTGGGCATGCTCATCCACCGCTCGGTCGATCGCGACGTGTTCCTTACGGCGAAAACCATGCTCGAACTGGCTACGATTGGCGGCGCTCGCGCATTGCACATGGAAGATGAAATTGGCGCCCTCGAGCCCGGCAAGCGCGCCGACATCACGGTGGTCGACCTCTCTGGCTCGCGCCAAACCCCGCTCGTCGACCCGGTTACGGCCGTTGTCGAAGGCGGCGCCGCGGCCGACGTCATGTTCACCATGGTCAACGGCAAACCGGTATACGAGCGCGGCAGTAAGTGGGACGTGCGCGGGAATAAGTGGGAGATGCTTATCGACCCGGCCGAGGCGCGCCAGCGCGGCATGCAAATTCGAGGAAAGCTGAGGGACTAGCGAATGGGCCAGAAACTTACGGCGAAGCAGAAGGCCGCCAAGGTTGAAGCCGCCCGCCAGCGCGAACTGCAAGAGCAGAAGCGTCGTGAGGCCGCAGCGCGAACCAAGAAGATATTCACGGTTGTGGTCTGCGTCATTCTGGTATTGGCGCTCGGCATCCCAACCGTAGCAATCATGGCAATGGGTCTTTAACAAAAAGGTCGGCGACGAGCCGGCCTTTTTTGTTTCAAATAAGCGAAACGTCCGCGTAACTCGCGCGAAACACAGCGCCCATAAGGTGGAAGGGTCAGATAAACGAAAGCGGTTGCGCGCCACGTCGCACCCGCGCATCGAGGAGGTCCGAATGTCCCAACTCACCGAGCGCTTCGGCACCCTGGTTTTCTCCGACCACGTGCGAAAGCAGTATCTACCCTCCGACATCTATAAGAAGCTCAACAAGACCATCGAGAATGGCGAGCCGCTCGACCTCGACGTCGCCAACGCCGTCGCCCATGCGATGAAGGAATGGGCTATCGAGCACGGCGCCACGCATTACGCGCACTGGTTCCAACCGCTGTCGGGCATCACGTCCGAAAAGCACGACAGCTTCCTCGAGCCGAACCACGACGGCACGGCCATCGAGAAGTTCTCGGGCAAAGAGCTCATCCAGGGCGAGCCCGACGCGTCCAGCTTCCCGAATGGCGGTCTGCGCGCGACGTTCGAAGCCCGCGGTTATTCCGCATGGGATCCCACCAGCCCGGCTTTTATTAAAGACGAAGTGCTGTGCGTTCCCACGGCGTTCTGCTCTTACACCGGCGAGGCCCTCGATAAGAAAACCCCGCTGCTGCGTTCCATCACCGCCCTCGATCGCGAGGCCAAGCGCGTGCTTGCCCTGTTCGGCAAAACCCCGAAGAAGGTCGTTCCCTCCGTCGGCAACGAGCAGGAATACTTCCTTATTAAGAAGGAAGACTACGCTCGCCGCAAAGACCTCATCATTACCGGTCGCACGCTGTTTGGCAACACGCCGTGCAAGGGCCAAGAGCTCGAAGAACACTACTTCGGCGCTATTCGCCCCACGGTTTC
>CALBLG010000083.1 GCA_937895975.1 uncultured Slackia sp. | reverse complement strand
GCGGGCGCCATGGACGATAAGGGCTGGAACACCGACCCGCGCCCGTTCGATTTCTTCGACGGCAAGGGCGCGCTCGAGGCCCTCGCGCGCGAGCTGGCGTTGCCCAAGGTACGCTTCAAGGCGCTTTCCGCCGAGGACGCGCCGCACTTGCAGCCCGGCCGCGCCGCGCAAATGCTTTCCGGCGGCGACGTGATTGGCTGGGTGGGCGAGTTGCACCCGCTGGCTGTTGCGGCCTATGACGCCGAAGGCCCTGTGGTGGCGTTTGAGCTCGACATGGCTGCGCTTGAGCGCAACGCGCGCCCGGCTCGCGATTACGTCGATGTGCCGCAGTTCCCCGGTGTCGAGCGTGATGCCGCATTCGTCGTGGACGAGACGGTTACGTGCGAGAAGATCATGCAGTGCATGCAAAGCGCAGGCGGCAAGCTGCTCGAGAGCGTGCATCTGTTCGACGTGTACCGCGATGCCGAGCGCGTGGGCGAAGGCAAGAAGTCGATGGCCTTCTCGCTGACGTATCGCGCGGCCGACCGCACGCTGACAAGCGAGGAAGTCGACAAGGCGCACGAGAAGCTCGTGACGAAGGTGTCGAAAGCCACTGGCGCGGAAATGCGCGCATAGTAAAAATGGGAGCCGAAAGGCTCCCATTTTTATGGCGTGGATTCTGGCGGGACGGGGGACCGTCCCCGTCCCGCCCGCAAGACGGCGCTGCTTCGACAGCGCCGTTTTCTTTCGGAAAACAGGGGTGGGTGGTCGACCACCCTTTTAAAACCGCCCTGTTCAAAATGGGAAACCACCCTTTTCGGACGTATGGCGCATACGTTGGGCGGCGTATCTTCCAAAGCGTGATCGGCAGGGGGCCGATTTGTTGCGAAGGAGGATACGATGGAAGAAGAAAAGACCGCTTCTCCCAAAACGGCATCGCCGAAACGTCGCCGCGGCATTATCACCGCATGCGTGTGCGCAGCGGTTCTGGTCGCTGCCGTCGGCGGATTCATGGTTTGGCACGAGCAGCCGAGTTTTTGCTCGACGGTGTGCCACACGCCCATGAATTCATATGTCGAAAGCTACTACAACACCGATGGAACGTCGCTGGCCAATGCGCACGCGAAGGCGGGCAAGGACTGTCTTACGTGCCACACGCCCGAACTCGGCGAGCAAATCACCGAGGGTTTGAATTGGGTTTCGGGCAATTATGCCTACGATGAAGACAGCCAACATTTGGTTTCGCGCGGCGATGAATTCGCCACGCAGGAATTCTGCTTGAACGAGGCATGCCACAACATGGATTTGGACAAGCTCAAAAACAAGACCGCGTACATGGCATGGAATCCGCACGACTTCAGCGAGCATGGCGTGACCAATTGCGGCGATTGCCACAAGATGCACGAGACGTCGGTGTTCGTGTGCACCGAGTGCCACTATCAGGCGGCCGAGAATGTGCCCGAAGGCTGGGACAGCATTCCGTATCGAGAGACGAGGTAAGCCATGGCTTCTGCGAATTTCAAGAATGGCGTTTCGCGTCGCAATTTCCTGAGTGGGATATTCACGTTGGGCATGGGCGCTGCGGCCGTGGGCCTTACGGGCTGCGCTGCTCCCCGCTCGTTTGCCGATGAGGCCGCCCAAACCACCATCGATGGCGGCGAGTACGACATCATCGTCGTGGGTTCTGGCGGAGCCGGCATGGCTGCAACGGTGGGCGCCGTTGATCAAGGCGCGAAGGTGCTGCTGCTCGAAAAAATGCCTGTTGCAGGTGGCAATACATGCTTTGCCGAAGGTGGCATGAACGCATGCTGCACGCGTTTCCAGAAAGAGGCGGGCATTGAAGACTCGGTCGATCTGATGTCTTCCGACACCTATAAGGGTGGCCATGAAAAGGGCAACATGGAGCTTATTCGCCATATGTGCGAAGGCTCCAGCGACGCCATCGATTGGCTCGCCAGCATGGGCATCGTGCTTTCGAAGCTGGGAACGAGCGGCGGCGCAAGCGTGAAACGCATCCATCGTCCCGAAAGCGGCGAAGCTGTGGGCAAGTATATCGTGAAGGGCATGACCGAGCAGTGCCGTCAGCGCGGCGTGTCGGCCGTATGCAACACGAAGGTCGAAGAGATTTTGATGGACGATGGCAAGGTTGCCGGCGTGCGCGCCACCAACCCCAATGGTCTGCCCATCGAATATAAGTGCAAGGCGCTGATCGTCGCCACGGGCGGCTTCGGCGCGAATAAGGAAATGCTCGCGCAGTATCGCCCCGAACTTCGCGATGCGGTTACCACCAACCAGCCCGGCACGCAAGGCGACGGCATCGTGTTCTCGACCGCCGTTGGCGCTGACACGGTTGACATCGACCAAATCCAGGTGCATCCCACCGTCGAGCAAACCACGGCAACGCTGCTTTCCGAGAACATTCGCGGCGACGGC
>CALBLG010000082.1 GCA_937895975.1 uncultured Slackia sp. | reverse complement strand
CCATGGAGGTCATGGGGCCGTCGTAGGGCAAATTCGGAATCTGGAAACCGCCGACCAGGATTTGCAGGCGCTTGCAGAACACGCCCGCGATGGTGAGCGCGGAAGCGACGATGATGCCGGCGTTGGAGCGCAACTGCGGCCCCACCAGAATCGCACCCGATACCGCCATGAGCGCGATCTGAGTCCAGAACACCGGAGCGAGCGCGCCCGAGGTGAGCATAGCCACCACGTCGGCACCTTCGCCGCCGAAGTATCCGCTGGTCAGAAGGTCGCAAGCATAGAAATATAGATCGACGAGCACGAACACCGCGAGCATCTTGGCCAGGTTTACCACGTGCTTCTGGTCAAGCTTCAGATACCCCGCGCGACGAAGCGCAAGGCACACGATGAGCACGAGGGCCGTGCCGCAATCCAGCGCCGAAGCCACGAACCACGGGCCCATGAGCGCGGTGTGCCAGAACTCATGCGCCGGAGCCAGGCTGAAGATCCAAGCGGTGACGTTGTGCACGAGAATCGCGACGATGAGCGCGACCACGCTGATGGCGCGAATCGCGGTGTGCGACATGCGGCCGGCCTCGGCGCGCAGGTACGCCCACAAATAGACGATCGAGAGCACGAGGTAGGTGCCCAGTACCAGGATGTCCCACATAAGCGGGCTGGTGAAGTTCGAGAACACGAACAGCTCCCACAGGCGCATCGGACCGCCGAGGTCGACCACAACGAAGCCGATGGCCGCGCATGTGCAGCACACGCTCGTCCAAATGGCGACCTTTGAGATGCCGCCGAAACCTTTCATGCCGAACGCGTTAGGCACGGAGCTGATGATGAGACCACCGGCCGACAAGCCCACGAAGAACATGAAGCACGTGATATAGAGGCCCCACGAATCGAGGTTGCGCATGCCGGTTTGCACCATGCCGCCGGTCAGCTGCACCATCCAAAGCGCGATGCCCGCGACGGTGATGGCGGCCGCCACCGCGATAGCGACAGAAAGGCCCTTGCCGCCCCACGTTTTCCGCTTGGGTTCAGCGGCGACGGAAGCCGCAGAAACATTCTCAGTCATAATTGGCCTCCCTTACACCAGGTAATAGACGGACGGCTTCGTGCCCTTCTCGGGCAAAAGCTGCATGTATTCGCGCTCGCGAATGAGCTTCGAGACCTCGGAATCGGGGTCATCGAAATCGCCCCAATGGCGGGCGCGAGCCGGGCACAGATCCATGCATGCGGGCACTTCGCCGCGCGCTTGGCGTTGATAGCAGAACGTGCACTTCTCGACGACATGCTTCTGGTGCTTCGGGGTATCCACGTCGCCCAAGGCGAAATCGGTGGGATACTGCGGCTCTTGCCAATTGAAGCTGCGAACGCCAGTGTACGGGCACGAGGCGATGCACATGCGGCAGCCGATGCACTTGTCGTAATCCTGGCGCACGATGCCCGTCTCGGGGTCTTTGTACGTCGCTCCGACGGGGCACACCTTCGTGCACGCCGGATTCTCGCAATGCTGGCAACCCACGGTGATGTAGCGCATCTCGACATTGGGGAACGTACCCTTCGGCGTGTCGGGCGCGTCGCCGCCGTCGGTAAGCGCGCGCGTCCAGAAGATGCCCTCGGGCACATTGTTGGCAATCTTGCACGCGGTGGTGCATGCGTTGCAGCCCACGCAGCGCTTGGTGTCGATCACCATTCCGTAGTGAGCCATTAGCGCTCACCCCCTTCGTATTTCTCGACTTCGCACAAGAAGTCGTAGAACGAGCTGTTCGAGCAGAAATCGTTCATGACAATGCTCGTGAGGTCTTGCGTGTGGCCCTCAACGAACTGGTCGGCCTGGAAGCCATGGGGAATGGAGACCACGCCCGGCTTGATGCCCTCGGTCACGACGGCTTTGAGCACGGCATAGCCGCGATCGTTGAACACGCGCACATAGTCGCCCTGGGCAATACCGCGGTCGGCCGCGTCGGACGCGTTGATCTTCAACGTGGGTTCCGGCTCGAGCTCACGCAGGGCCGGCGTGTAGGCGCATTGCGAATGCACGTGGTATTTGTTGTGCTGGCTGCAGCCCATAAGCGGGTACTTGTCACGCAGCGGATTTTCCCAATATGCCTCGTTGGCGTGCTCGTAATACGGCAAGCGTTCGTAGTCATGCACTTCCTGGCCGTAATTGTTGCGCGGGGCCGGCTTTTCGATGTAGTACTCCAGGCGTTGCGACGCGGTTCCCTTGAAGGTATCGAC
>CALBLG010000081.1 GCA_937895975.1 uncultured Slackia sp. | reverse complement strand
CGTTGTCCGCTCCAGAAATGTCGCAGCCAAGGAAGTTTCCTTGGCTGTTTTGTTTTTCGAGCATATATCGGGGCTCGAACCGATGAGGTGGAATTCCGCTAAGAAAACTGCCCGCGGGCAGTTTTTAGGAATTCACCCGAGGGCTTTAGCCCGAGGGATTAGAGCGCGCAAAGCGCGATCGCGAGCCCCGTTGTCCGCTCCAGAAATGTCACAGCCAAGGAAACTTCCTTGGCTGTTTTGTTTTCAACGCCTACACATTATGCAGTGGCGAATTAGCCTGCAGTCTGCGCGATCAGGGAAAGACGCCCGGAACGTTGTTCCGAAAAGAGACCGCAAGCCAATTCGCCACAGACAGGTCTTCCATGCCCCAACGCTCACCGCGTTTCATGTCTTCTTCCGCCGTTGCCTTGCTGTAACTAATTTGTTGACGTGCTATTATCGTAGTCTGCCGCGCATACAGGCGCGGCTTGTATTCCCGATACAGAAAGGCAGGGGGCGTGGACACGTTCTTTAAGATTTCCGAACGCAACTCCTCGGTCGGAAACGAAGTTATCGGCGGTCTGACGACATTCCTCGCGATGTCGTACATCATTGCCGTCAACCCGCAGCTGCTCGTTGCCGCGGGCATGCCGTTTGAAGCGGCGCTCACGGCAACGTGCATCGGCGCAGCCGTCATGACCATCGCGATGGGCCTTATCGCCAATCGTCCGGTGGCTTTGGCATCAGGCATGGGAATCAACGCCATTGTGGCGTACACGCTGTGCCTGGGCGGCGTGAACGTCGACTGGCGCGTGGCCATGGCCATCGTCATGCTTGAAGGCGTCGTAATCTTCATTTTGGTGGCGTGCGGGCTTCGCAAGGCCGTCATGGACGCCATCCCTGCTAGCCTTCGCCATGCCATCGGCATCGGCATCGGCTTGTTCATCGCATTCATCGGCTTAAAGGGAGGCGGCATCATCGTT
This sequence comes from uncultured Slackia sp., assembly GCA_937895975.1. Lineage (GTDB taxonomy): Bacteria > Actinomycetota > Coriobacteriia > Coriobacteriales > Eggerthellaceae > Slackia. Next base: position 7,573 of record CALBLG010000081.1, on the reverse strand, counting down.
TCCAGCGAGTCCACCATCCTCACGCTGGGCGATTTGAGCTCGCCGGTCGCCATCGTGTCGCTGGTCGCCATTGCGGTCGCGGTCATTCTGCAGGTGCTCGATGTGAAGGGCGGCCTGCTGATTTCCATCGTGGTGGCCACCATCGTGGGCATCCCGTTGGGCGTCACGCAAATGCCCACGTCGTGGAATTTCGGCCTCGACTTCTCGGCCTTCGCAGCACCATTCCAAACCATTCCCGGCACCGACACCATGGCCATCGTGCAAGTATTCGTGCAGCCGGCTTTGCTGCTGTTCGTCTTCTCGCTTTTGATGAGCGACTTCTTCGACACGATGGGCACAGTCGTGGCCGTGGGCCAACGCGGCGAATTCGCCGACAAAGAGGGCAACGTGGAAGACATCCAGCCCATCTTGATGGTCGACTCCGCTGCGGCCGTCGTGGGCGGCTTCTGCGGCGCAAGCTCCATCACCACGTTCGTCGAATCGGCCTCGGGCGCTGCCGCCGGCGCGCGCACGGGCTTTTCCAACATCATTGTGGGCCTGTGCTTCGTCGTGTTCGCGTTTTTCGCGCCCATCATCGCCATGGTGTCGTCTTCGGCCACCTGCGGCGCCCTGGTGGTCGTGGGCTACCTGATGCTGTCCGACGTGGTGAACATCGACTGGGAAAACATCGAGCACGCATTCCCGGCGTTCGCCTGCATTATGGGCATTCCCATGACGTACTCGATCACCAATGGCATCGGCTTCGGGTTCATTTCCTACGTCGTCATCATGGTGGTGCGCGGCAAAGCGAACGAAATCAAGCCGCTCATGTGGGTGGCGTCCATCGCATTCTTGTTGATGTTCATCTTGGCATAACGAAAACATCGCTAAAACGCACGTGGGCCCCTCTTCTCAAACGGGAAGAGGGGCCCATCTTGCTGTAACGCGTTAAACGTTCTGAGCATTGAACGCGTTACAGCAAGATGCGATGAGTGAACGTCTTGTCGTCGAAGATGCCGAAACTGTGCGAGCCGTCTTTGGGAATGGACACGCTGCCGGGGTTGAACAGCCAGATTCCAGAATGATGCACATCGCGCTCGTTGACCTTCATGTGAGTGTGGCCGAATAGAAGCGCGCTGCCAGAGGGCAAGTGGGGCATGTTGTTCGAGCTGCCGTGCAAACCGCCGCCATATACATGCCCATGCGTACAAAACAGGCGCATGCCTTCATCGAACACCAACGCATAATCGCTCATGCAGGGAAATTCGAGCATCATCTGGTCGACTTCCGAATCGCAATTCCCGCGCACGGCGACGATCTTGTTGGCGCGTTCATTGAGCAAAGCCGCCACAGCTTTGGGATCGTAGCCCTCTGGCTGCTCGTTGCGCGGCCCATGGTAGAGAATATCGCCCAGCAGCACGATTGCGTCGGCGTTTTCCTCGTCGGCAGCACAGAGGAATTTCTCGCACCATTTCGCCGAACCGTGAATGTCAGATGCGATAGCGAGTCTCATGAAGGTATTCCTTTCTCATTAGTCGGCGATCGGAAAGGTGGGGCAGGGCTCCCTTGGGACGGGGGCAGTCCCACCAATCCCACCAAGAGCTGCCTTGCGGGGCTATTTCTTCAGCTTTGCGAAGGGGCCAGACGCCTTCTTTGAGCCCTCAACCTGCCATTCGCGCACGAACGGGTCGCTGTCGAGGCCGTCCATAATGCCGTCGAGCTCCGCGTCGAGCTTGGGCAGATGCTTCGCCTTGCATTTCACGGATTTGCCAGCCATGTAGACTTGCGCAACGTTCTGCAGCGCCATCAAATCGTCGAGCGGGTTCGCATCCAGAACGATCATGTCGGCACTCTTGCCCGTCTCGATGGAACCCGTTACGTCGGCAACGCCCAAAAGCTGGGCATTCTTCAAGGTGGCCGTATGCAACGCGAATTCGGGCGTCACGCCGGTATGGCGCTGGAAATACACCACTTCGCGCCACATGTCGTAATGCGTGACGAATGGGCACGCCGAATCGGTGCCCAAGCCCACAGGAATGCCATTTGCAAGCGCTTGGCGGGTCGCCGTGGCAACGCCTTCGTACACCACGCGGCCGTTGACCTTCTGCACATGCGTAGAGTGGGTCTTCTCGGGTGGCAGCACAGCGAAAGGCAACGCGGGGGAAAGCGTGCACGTGAGCGATGACGCATTGCCCAAGCCATTTTTCTTGAACAGCTTCAGCAGTTCATCGGAAAGGGGAGCGCCGTGCTCGATGGTATCGACGCCGGCTTTCAGGCCAACCTCGACGCCCTCGCTGCTCTCGATATGCGCGCTGGTGCGAAGCCCGAGTTTGTGGGCCTCATCGCAAATCGCCTGCGCAATCTCAAGCGGCATGCGCAACACGCCGGGCTCGCCTTCGACCTCGGCATCGAACACGCCGCCCGTGATGAACAGCTTGATTTGATCGGCGCCGTGACTGAAGTGCTCGTGCACGAGCGCGCGTCCCTCTTCGGGCGTGGTGGCCTTTTTCGCGAACAGGCGCGCATGGCCATCGGGCACCGTGATGCCGCAGCCCGACGCGATAAGACGCGGCCCCTGGAATTTTCCAGCTTTGATTTGGTCGCGCACCTGGATGTCGGCATAGCCTGGATCGCCAACGCTGCGCACAGTGGTCACGCCGCTCGCCAGCTGATTTTTCAGTGAAGCCTTCAGCATATGGCGCAAAATAGCCATGCCCACAGGGTTGCTGGTTACCTTTTCGACCGTGCCCTCGGCGTTGCTCGAACTGCGGGGCGTACCGTCGCCGCACAGATGCACGTGCATGTTGATAAGGCCCGGCATAAGGTATTTGCCCTGCAAGTCGACGATTTGCTCGCCGCCGCGCATCTTGACCTTCGCCGTTGGGCCCACCTCAACGATTTTGCCCTCATCATCGACGAGAACCGCGGCATCAACCTGCGGTTTCATCTTTTCAGTGCCGTCGAGCACCGTGGCATGAATGAATGCATACGACATCTGGTATCCTCCTTGAATCGATTGCCTAAATTGTAGCCGCCTAAGGCTATAGTTGCGCGCGCGAACTATCGATTTCGGCAATAGGTCGAATCCTTTTTGAAATAAAAACCTATAAACCTATTGCATTTATGGGGATATAGCACCATAATGCCGACTCGTCATCCGAAAAGAGGCGAGTGCCTCGCATTATGAAGGGGGATTCCACCATGTCATTCGAAACCGTCGCACCGACGGTGGCAGTGCTCGCGATTCTCGCGGCGCTTATCGCCTTCCTTGCGTTTCTGAAGAAGAAAGGCAAGAGCTTCACATTCCGCGTGTTTACCGCACTGGGCCTGGGCGTCGTGTTCGGCGCAGGCATTCAGCTGGTGCTGGGCCTGGGCACCGACGCTACCACCACGGCGCTCGATTGGATAAGCATCGTCGGCCAAGGCTACATCAATCTGCTGAAGATGCTCGTCATGCCGCTGGTGTTCGTCGCAATCGTGGGCGCGTTCACGCGCGCAGAGGTCGTTGACAACCTGGGCAAGATCGGCGCGGTCGTGCTCGTCGCGCTGCTTGCGACGGTCGCCATCGCGGCGCTCGTTGGCTGGGCTGTCATCGCGTTCTCGGGCCTGGCGGGTGCAAGCTTTGCCGACGGCACGGTCGACCCCAGCAAGCTTGAAACGCTGCAGACCAAGCAAGACACCGTGCAGGCGCTCACCATTCCGCAAGAGCTGCTGAGCTTCATCCCCACCAACGTGTTCGCCGATTTCACCGGCAGCCGCTCCACCTCGACCATCGCCGTGGTCATCTTCTCGGCAATCGTGGGCATCGCGTACCTCAAGCTGCGCGATAAAGACTCCGAACAGGCAGAATTCTTCAAGAAGCTCATCGACGCGCTCTACGGCATCGTGATGCGTATCGTCAACATGGTGCTGTCGCTCACCCCGTACGGCGTTTTGGCCCTTATCGCGAGCTTCATGGCGAAAAGCGACTTCGCAGCCGTGCTCGACCTGGGCAAATTCGTCATCGTAAGCTATATCGCGCTGATTACCGTGCTCATCGTGCACCTCATCATCGTGGCGGCGAACGGCTGCAGCCCGGTAACCTACCTGAAGAAGGCATTCCCCGTGCTGAGCTTCGCCTTCGTGTCGCGCACCAGCGCCGGCGCGCTGCCGATGAACATCGAAACGCAGCGCCACGCCTTGGGCGTCGATTCCGCCACCGCGAACTTCGCAGCCAGCTTCGGCATGTCCATCGGCCAGAATGGTTGCGCGGGCATCTACCCGGCCATGCTTGCCACCATCATCGCCCCGACCGTCGGCATCAACGTGTTCTCGCCCGAATTCGTGGTTATGCTCGTGGCCGTCATCGTGGTGAGCTCGTTCGGCATCGCCGGCGTGGGCGGCGGCGCGACGTTCGCCTCGCTTATCGTGCTGGGCACGCTGGGCCTGCCTATTGAAATCGTGGGCATCCTCGCGTCCGTCGAGCCCCTCATCGACATGGGCCGCACCGCGCTGAACGTGAGCGACTCCATGGTTGCGGGCATCACGTCCTCGAACGTGAATGGCGGCCTCAACCGCGACGTATTCAACGACCCCGAAGCCCAGGTGAACACCGCCGGCAGCATCGAGGCATAGTCATCAAGCGGATTGGGTTCGCATGCCCTCTCCGGGACAACGTTCCAGGCGTCCCTCCGAGGGCACACGAACCCAATCCGCACAACGTTAACTTACTGCGGCCTCCGATTTGGGGCTGGACATGTCGTAGGGACGCCTGGAACGTTGTCCCGGAGACATGCCTAGCCCCAAATCGGAGGCCGAGACATTTTCAGAAAACTTCAAGGCAGGTGAACGTTTGTTGACGCTGCCGCGCCCCGTTCGAGGTTGCTCGAGCGGGGCTTTATAATTTCACAGGTTAGAAATGCACGCGCCCGATGGGGCGCTCGAAAGGGGATTGCCGTTCAGCATGGCGAATATTTTCGTGGATAACGCGCTCACCAGGGTCATTTCCCAATGGTGGAACCGGTTGCTTGGCGCCGCGAAGGACGGCTCTCTCGCCGACCAAGACGAGATGTATGCCTCGCACCGCACGTCGCGCGACTATATCTGCAATTCCATCGGCATTGGGGCGTGGGGCATGGTGTTTCCCGTGCTCACGATCGTCATCACGCAGCTCACCAACGCCGAGCTCGCCGGCATGTTCTCGCTGGCGTTCATCACCGCCACGCTGTTCATGATGATCGGCAACTACGGCGTGCGCACCTACCAAGTGTCCGACATCGACGAGAAGCATTCCTTCGCCGACTACGAGGTGAACCGCGTTATAACCTGCGCGCTCATGATGGTCGTGGGCGTAGGCTATTGCATGGTGCGCGGCTACGATGGGGAAATGCTCACCATTTCGATCGGCGTGTATTTCTACCGCATGATCGACGCCTTGGCTGACGTGTATGAAGGCCGTCTGCAGCAGCAAGACAAATTCTACCTTGCCGGAATCTCGCAAGCGGTGCGCTCGTTTGCGGTGGTGGCGTTGTTCTCGCTCGCCCTGCTCATCACGCGCAACGTGGGCGTGGCATCAGTCGTGATGGCCGTGGTGGCGGCGCTCACGTTCGTGTTCCTCACGTTCCCGCTGGGGCTTATCGAAACGCCAAAGTCGCCCCGCTTCACGCTGGCAAGCGTGAAGGTCATCTTCCAGCAATGCTTCCCGCTGTTTTTGGCTGTGTTCCTGTTCAATCTCATCGAGAGCATGCCGAAGTTCGTTATGGAAGGCGTGCTGCCTTACGACAGCCAGCTGTACTTCAACGCGCTGTATTTCCCTGCGCAGGGCATTATGCTGGCTATCCAACTGGTCTACAAGCCATTGCTGGTGCGCCTGACGAAGGAATGGGCCGACCCGACGCGCCGCAAACGCTTCGACATAGCCATTCTGGCTATGATGGGTGTCATCGTGGCGTTCACCGGAGCGATGGCTGCCATCATGGGATGGATTGGCATCCCCTTGATGAGCTGGATGTATGGCTTGGATTTTGAGCAATTCCGCGGCTTGGCCTACATCATGGTGGTTGCCGGCGGCGTAACCGCAGCGGTCGATTTCCTGTACCAGGTAATCACTGTGTTGCGTCGCCAGGGCGACGTGACCAAACTGTATTTCATTACATTCGGCTTCTCGATTTTCGTTCCCATCTTGCTCATCAACTTCACGGGGCTGCCGGGCGCGGTAATCGGATATCTCATCGTTATGGCTATCCTGTTGTCGCTGCTGGCCATGGAATACATCTCGATTCGCGTGGAATTTCGCAACGGCGCCGTATGGGACGCTGAAGACGAAGCTCAGGGCCGCACGCCCACGTTGCCGGTGAACCCGTCCATGTCGGGCCGCATCGACATCTCGCAGGCAGACGCGCTTCGCTCGCGCAAGAAAAACCAGGCCGCAATCCACAGTGCGCGCGAGCAGGTGAGGACGGGCAAAACGAACGTGATGCGCGCACGACATATGCGTCCCGAAAACGCCACGCTCCAAGAAGAAGAGCGACGCGCCCAACACGCCCGAATAGCGAACGCGACCGTGTCTTCGGTCGGCCAGGTGAGCGATGCCGATAGGCGCGAGCGCGAACGTAAGGCGCGCGTCAGGGCGCAGCTGATGGAGCAAGCCGCCAAAGAGAAGCAGAGGGCTGCCGAGGCGCAAGAGTTCGAGGACGATACCCGAGCCCTTGGCGGACGCCATATGGCGCACGCCCGCACGCAGGTCGTGCATCCTCGCACTACGCGGGGAAAGCATCAAAAATAGCCCAGCCTGCCTAGATTTGCGGCAGGCTGGGCTACGAAACAAGTCCTGACTCGCACGAAAGCCACATTAAGTGGCTTTCGGCTCCTGCGGAAAAGTGTCTCCGCCGATCCCGCCGCAAATCCCTCTTTTTTACTCTTTAGTCACGGCATTCGTGAGAATAACGCTCAATACGGGCGTTACAATGGCACGAACGTTTTCGAGGGAAGGATACAACCATGGCCTATGTTCCTGTCGCACAGGATACCCCCTGGCAGCAGAGCGACGTATTTGACAAGACGAAAACCGCCGTCTTGGTAATCGACGTACTTGGCGGCGAAGGGGGAGCAACGCCCGGGCTCGAGAGCATGGCAGACAACTGCGTGAGCATCGTCAAAGCGGCGCGCGCGAAAGGGATCCCCGTGTTGTTCTCATGCGATGCCCACATTCCTGGCCTCGACAAGGAAATTGAGCTGTGGGGGGAGCATGGCCTGGCCGGCACCGATGCCGCGCAGCCCCTGGCGGCATTCGACGTGCAGGAAAGCGACTTCATCATTCCCAAGCGCCGCTACGATGGCTTCTTCCAAACCGATTTAGACCTGACGCTTCGCGAGCTGGGCGTTGACACGCTGATTGCTGTCGGCTGCGATACCAACATCTGCGTGCTGCAAACGCTCGCAGGAGCCTATTTCCGCGGCTACAAGACCATCGTGCCCGCCGACGCAACGGCGACGCTCCTCGTGGGCACACAAGAGGGCGGCCTGGAATACTTCACGCGCTGCTACGATTCCCGCGTAACTACTACGGAAGCGGTCTTGGCGAAATTGAGATAGAGCAACCGCCATAGCGTGCGTC
>CALBLG010000080.1 GCA_937895975.1 uncultured Slackia sp. | reverse complement strand
TCGCAATTTGTCTTTGCCTGTACACCGCAATGGACACATATCCACTTTATTTTTCCTAAGATGGGGCACATGATTTCGTCCATCGAAGGAGCGCAGCATGAAAACGGTTCATTTCATTTGCTGGAACTGCAAATTGCCCGTTCCTCTTGACCGCCTATCGGACACGTGCCCACATTGCGATGCGAGCCTCACGCCATACGATTACGATTCATACGCGCAAGAAGTCGCCCATGACCTTCAGGAAATCAAGTCGACAGAACACGAACTCAAACAAGCATCCCAAGCGTTCAAAAAGAAAGTTTCCCAATTTTCCAAACGTCACCGTATTTTATTGCGGCTATTCAAAAAGGGCATTCAGCAGAAAACTCTTGCGTATGAAGAAAAGCTTCTCGCCATCAGCAAAGATGTCGCTGCGCAGAAATCCACGCTAGACGCCTGTGCGATTTCAAGCTATTGCGCAAGCGAGTGGTTCAGGCAAACCAACATTCTCCCCCGCCTCCAAGGAGGAAATGCTGATTCGCCTTTCGCGAAAGTCGAATACTCGGACATGGGCAGTTTCGTCGTGCGTCTAAAAGCACACGACCGCACCGCCGCCGGAACATACGGCGAATACAAGGCCTTCGATCTTCTGACTAGGGCTGTTGAGCTCGGCGAGCTTGGCGAAGCGCACCTTGCTTACAACGTGCTTATCCCCAAAATTCATGAATCGAGAACAGCACATCACCCAAGATACGCTCAAATCGACTTCCTGCTTATCACGCAAAAGGCGGTCTATGTTATCGAGGCCAAAAACCTCAACGGCAACATCGAATGCTTCTACCGCAAGAAACACCATGAATATCAAGTGTACGTAAGCAGATGCAAAAGAGACGGAACCCCGCTTAACGCACCCAGATTAGAAGATTACGGCCCAGCCCAGAATAAAGAACATAAGCGCTGCCTACTCGAACAGTGCATGGCCATTTCTCCCGACGAAACCATCAATATCATCGCATACGTCAAAAAACATGCGTTTTATGCACCCGAAATTCATAGCCAAAGGGCCAACCACGTCGCAACGCTCGACGAGAGCAGCATGGGGCTCGTAAACGTCATTAAAGCGATCGAAAGCGCCCGTCCCGAACTTAGAACCTCCTGTGAGACCAAAGCGCTGTTCAATCATGTGCAACACCTTTTCATGGATATTGATGGCAACGCCGCACGAGAGCACTCAATGCAAATCGCTAATTTAAAGCGCATACGAGCACTGTATCGTTGATTGGGGTCTCAACGACGCATCTGAGTTCCGCGCAGCTAATTTTTCATCATGGCGGCCTCCCCACAATCGCATACGGCTCATCAACCAATTATAGACGCGATTGGCATCCATACCTTTAACCGCCGACCAATAAATAATTGATGGGGTATTCTGCCTGCATTGGAAAAGCCCGAATCAAGCATAATGGTTGGCTGCAGGCAAGATTAGCTGGGGCACGGCGGTACGAATACGATACAAATCGTTCTTGGGGCTATACCAGACGGCCTTTTCGCTAGTAAAAGGCTCGAAATAAGAAGCTGCAGGAATCGCGTTGGCTTGCACTTTTGCAAAACGCCTTGAAGCACCACACTCCAAGTGCGATAATCTAAGGCACCGGAGGAGCGGCAAGCTCCATAGGTGTCAGAATGGCGAGGTGCGTACCTCGCCTTTTTCATATCGTTAGGTGCTGCATATGGCCAAGCGCTTGAACCTCCATATCGACGAATCTGGAAACCAGGACCTCTCCGAGGGCCGCTATCTCGTTGCGGTTGTGATGCACAGGCACTCCGAGAAGGTCGAAGGAGTCATCAATCGCTACGAGACGAGGCTTGCGGCCGCAAAGCTTCCCGACATTCCTTTTCATGGCAAAGATCTGCTACACGGCAACAAAGACTACGCCGCAGTGTCGCCTGGCGACAGGAAGCGCCTGCTGACCCAGTTCGCCCGACTGGTGCGCGAACTGCCCATCTCGTTCTTCACACTGCGCTACGACGCCGCAACTGTCCACGACAAGAGCGAGCTCGAAGCGAGGATTAGACGCGATCTGGCTTCGCTCGTCTTCGACAATCTGACGTTCTTCCAGGCTTTCGACGTAATTTCCGTATACTACGACAACGGTCAGGGCGCCGTGAGCGCCGCGCTGCACGACGCGTTGGACTTCGTGCTGGCCAAAAATGTGGCCGACTACCGCGACGCCGATTATGACGCGCGCAGACTTTTGCAGGCAGCCGATTACGTCTGCATGGTTGAACGCATCGCTGAAGACTACGACGCCGGAAGGCAGTCAAATACCCATGAGCGCTTCTTCGGCAACAGGCGAAATTTCATGCAGTCGTTCAAAAAGCAGCTGGAGCGCAAGGCATTCGTTTAGACCGCGGCTAGCCACACGCCACGAAGCAGGATTCGGCGTTTTCTGCTGTTCCTCGCGACAAACCCCGATATGCTCGCCTCACCGCGACCGTTGTGTACTTGATTACCAGTCAGTTCGTCACTGCTCCAAAACCGCGCTCGCGTCATGGGGCGTGCCGTGCTAGTTTGATTACCAGTCAGTTCGTCACTGCTCCAAAACCGCACGTCGTGCCGAGGTTTGATTGCGAAAGTTTGATTACCAGTCAGTTCGTCACTGCTCCAAAACACCGTGTATTTCGGCAGTTCGTAATCTTCGGTTTGATTACCAGTCAGTTCGTCACTGCTCCAAAACACGCCTCGAACCTTAACACTCAGTATTTCTTGTTTGATTACCAGTCAGTTCGTCACTGCTCCAAAACCCGTTCACCTGGAAGCGCACGGCGCTGTAGTTTGATTACCAGTCAGTTCGTCACTGCTCCAAAACGCCGTCGGCGTCGTCACCACCGTATTGAACGTTTGATTACCAGTCAGTTCGTCACTGCTCCAAA
>CALBLG010000079.1 GCA_937895975.1 uncultured Slackia sp. | reverse complement strand
CACGCGGCCCGAACGCCGAGCCCACTTTCGCGAAAACGCGCATGGGGAAAGTATAGCCCCAACCGGCAGAAACACGCGCACGAGCCAAGACGGCATCCGCACATGGTAGAAAACTCGCTTTGAGGGACGCCGCGCATGAAAAGAAGGCTGTTTTGTCAAAAAGCGCGTCCCAAGGGACGCCATTCCTGCCATTTGACGCGAATTGGACATTTTCCACGGAATTTGTCGCGCAGTGCGCATGCAAAACCGCAGGTCGCAGAAAACATTCTTCGAGAAGCGGGCTGAAAAATCCATCGAGGCCTCGACGAGCGTCCCTTGAAGGGCGCTTTCTGCCAAAATCGCCCTTATGCCGCGCGCGCCGCTGAACCGGCAAGGCCCGGTGATTCGGCGATTGTTTTCATTGCCCGAGTTCGCACGAGCTCGCATGCCCTCTATACGCCTTTTCGCACGAGCTCGCCTTCTCGCGGCGCGAGCAGGTCGTACAGGTTCATGTGCAAGCCCCGATAGTCGGGGCACGCGCGCTCGAGCGCCGCGATGCAGCTTTCGGGCGTGAACTGCGCAATCCAGCGCGTCTCGCACAGCAGTTGGTCGAGCCATGCTTGCACATAGTCGATGCCGCGAAGCCGTTCGTCAACGGGCCGGCTCAACTGATATTGGATGTCGCAGGGAACCTCGTGCGCGGCGAAGTACGTATCATAGAGCGCCCTCATGCCGCCGATGCTGGTAAGCGTATCGCGTAGGGCGACATTGCGGATGGGCGGCATAGCGGCGCAAACCTCACGCCAAGTTTCGAGAGCCGCGTCCATGCGCCTGGCAAGACTCGCCTGCCTTGTCTGGAATAATTCGTCGGGGTCGCAAGCGGCCAAAAGAGCGACGGCCTCAGATTCGTCGAGGCCGTCGATGTCAAGCGTGAAGGAAAGCGATTCCAACAAGCTTGCAGCCTCGGCGCGCGAAATCGACCCGCATCCCGCCGCATACAAACGCGTAAGCCTGCGATAGAGATACGAGAAGTTGGCAACGGCCCGCTCTTCTAGGACGGCCGAATCGGGAGTTGCGGTCGCACCAGGCGCGACGGGAGCTACGGCTATATTGGCTTTGTCGGATTTGTCGGTTTCTCCAGGCACATCGAACGTATCGGACTCTCCCGTCCCTTCAAGCGTGGCGGAAACCCCAGCCACATAGGCCCTTTCGAACGTGCAAGGCCCCTCGGCTACATCAGATTCCTCGGCCGCAGCGTACGCGCCGGGCTGGCCAAACGAGGTGCGCCCACTACTCATAGTCGGCCTCCCAGCGTTCGCCATCCCAGCCCACGCAATGCTCATCGTAAAGCCATTGCGCTTCGTCGAAACGATATACCGTGCCATCGGCGTCTTCGATGCAGTATTCCCCCGCCTCGCTTTCTTCGCGCACGTCGCCATCGGACATTGCGACCAGCTCGGCAAGCACGTCATCGACGTCAACGCAATCGACGCATCCCTCGGCGCCCGCGAATGCCGCCGCAACCTCGCAGGCGATTTCATCATCGGTCACTTCAGCTGGAAGTTTTTCCCGAAGTTCATAGAATGCCTCCAGTGCCTCCTCGACCGTCGCGACAAACGAATGCCGCCGGCAACAAGGCGCCGCGGCGAGCTCTTCGACGAGCACATTGAGCCCCGTCGCATCGAACTCGACGCGTTCGGTTTGGGCGAGCAATGACTGACGGCATTTCGCGATACGGGCAATGTCGTCAGGCGAGAGATAAACCCCGCGCTCGTCGAGCGATGCAAGCACACGAGACTCAAGCAGGTCGTTCTCGCCCGCCGCGCAGTTCAACATCAAACCAAAATCCATGGCATTCTCCCTTTTCAAAAAAGTTGGACAATGCCTAATACACCCTGGTCAAATTGAGAACAAGACTGATATTTCTCCGTTTAATTTAGTAATGTAACGCTACTCTAGCGCATCGAATTTCTTCTTTATCCGAACACTTTCCCATGGCACGACTCGCATGCCGCATTCGGCGCAGGAAAACTGCACACGCAAGCTTGGCAGGAAATGCGACCATTCAGTCAAATTGCAGCGCGCAAAGCGCTGCGTGGCCGAAATCGCAACAAGTAAGTCTTCCTGCAAGGCGCAAAGGCGCAAAAAACACTTGACTCGAGGAACAAAACGCCAGGTCGGGATTTTCCCCAGGGGCATATTCGGCCGCATTGCCAATATGCAACTCGACAAAAAGACTGAATGGCCGCGATTTCCGCCACAAGAGGTCAACTCGGCCGCGTGGCGGGCTTCTTCCCCACTTCGCCTACTTCAGCTTGATGGAAATCGCATGAGCGGGGCAGGCCTCCACGCACTTGCCGCATTTCGAGCACTCGGGAATGCGACCGGTATGCGGGTCGAGCTGCTCGGGGCACGCGTCCACGCACGCATGGCAATCGATGCCGCGCTCGCGCAGGCAGCGGCTCTTGTCGACGCGCGGCTTCAGCGTGACGTTCGCGTTCGAGATAAGCGAAACCAGCGCCGAGATGGGGCAAATCTTGCTGCACCACTTCCGCAGGAACACGACTTCGAAAATCAAGATAGCCGGGAACACGATAAGCGCCCAGCTTGGCTCATTGAAACGGAACAGGTTCCATACGCCGATGAGCGTGGCGAACGTAAGCCCCACGGGGCAAATGAGGCAAAACACTGGGAAGCCGAACACGGCAGCCGACGCCAGCGTGCCTGCGAGCACCGCATGGCGAGAGTCGATTTGCACGCCGTCGCGCGCGCCGCCCACGGGCGCGAGCGCGCAGCCGGCAGCGCAGCCTTCGCATGCGTGAGTCGCAGCTGAGCCGCCAACCTGCTTCGCATGCAGCGATTTCACCAGGTCGTTGGCCTGTTTCGCGATTTCTTCCGAATCCGCGTCGCTGCAGTGCGCAGCATCGCGGCATTCCGTCGCGCAGACGACCTTTGCAGGCTCGGCATCGCCGGCCTTTGCGGCATCGTTCGCCTCGGCCGCATCGGTGACTGCCGCAGCAGCGCCGCCATCCCCTTCTGCGGCCATGCCATCGCGCTTCGCCTTCTTTTTCGGCATGAAGAATTTCCGCAGCCACGGCACGGGACACATCCACGAGCAAAAGGCCTTACCCACCAGCACGACGGCCACAAGCACAACAATCAACAGGATGATGGGATGCAGCATGAACTCCTTCGCGCCGAACAGCGCCTCGAGCGCGCCCAGCGGGCAGATAGCCGCAATTTGGCCTATTCCGAGAGCAGAAGGCGTGCCGGTACCCACATGGAATGCCAAGCCGACCAACACGAACGCGACCACGGCAAGCGCCACCGCACCGCGCGCCGTCGAGAAACGCATACGCTTCTTCGCAACGGAATGGACGCCAGAGTTTTCTGGGGGAAGGGAGGGAGAATGGCCCGTTTCGCGCGATGGTTTGGGGAAATTCGCGCGGGCCGAAGCTTCGGCGCCCATTCCGTTGCAAGAAGCCTCGCGGCTTTCAACGGACGATGCGTCAGGCGCAACGACCTGCGTAGTTTCAGGCTCAACCGCTTGCTCGCGGCTTGCCTCGTTGTGGTCGAATGCCATATAGCATCGGTCCTTTCTTCGTTGGTTTTTTGGGACGGTTTCCCCTGAGGAGAGTGTCCCGGTTTCAACTGGGACACTCTCCTCAGAGGAAACCGTCCCACTCGTCGCGTTAGTCGTCCACGGCCTCGACGTTCACGCCGCGGCGCTTTCCGCCCGCGAACGTCAGATAGGAATTTGACGGGCACGCGTACTCGCACGCGCCGCACCCGTTGCATTTCTCCTGGTCGACGACGGGTCGGTTCGCATCGTCGAGCGAAATCGCGCCATAGGGGCACGCGTCCACGCACACGCGGCAGCCGCTTTGCGCATACGCCAGGCAGCGGTCTTGGTCGACGCGAGCCACGCCAATGACCTGGCTTTCGTCGCGCGCGCCTGCGATGGTACCAGCCGGGCACACGTCCTCGCACGCGCCGCAGAACGTGCACATGCCGCGATGGAAGTCCATAATGGGCGTGCGACAGTTCAGCACGCCGTCTTCGAGCACGCCCGTGCGCAGGCATTGCTGCGGGCACGCCGTCTCGCAGCGGTTGCATTTCAAGCACGTGGCCGCGAAATGCGCCGCGTCCTGCGCGCCCGGCGGGCGCAGCGGCTCGGGCGTGTCGCCCGAAAGCGCGTAGGCGGCCCCGCCCACGCAGAACATGCTCGCGAACGCTGCGCCGCCGGCCACAAACCCGCGGCGCGAAATGGAAACAGCCATGAAAAGGCCCCCTTATGCCGCCGCTTGCCCGTTTGCAAGCTCGATGAGCGCGTCGATCTCGTCGGCGATCACGTCGGTGTCGGCGTGCACGAAGCCGCGCGTCACCTTGGCCACGCCCTTGTAAAAGCGCGTCTCGGCAACGTCGTCGATCGTGTCGCACAAGTCGTCAATCCAGTTCAGCTGGTGGTCGCGGTGGAAATCCGACACCGCCTGCGCACATTCGAGCGCATGCCCGTACGCGCCGTCGAGCAGCGCGTCGTTGGTGCGCTCGAGCATGGTCGCGATGAACTCGAACTCGAACGAGATGTGGTCTTCCGGCAAATGCAGGCTCTCGTCGGGCTGAATGTGCTGCGCGCAGAACGCCTTGTACACCTCGTCGCGCGCTTCCTGCATCAGAAGGCCCAGCTCAGAAGTGAACACGCTCTCGTACGGCGTGGCCGCGAACGTCTCGTAGTTGCCGGCGGCCAAAAACGTGTGCGCGTAGTCGCACGCAAGCTCCTGGCGCGTGCCGCCGTTGGCGTGGCGCAGGTAGCGGTGCATTTCCGCATAGCCCTCGGCAATCGTCTCGTCATCGCCCGACATGCCCGAGAAATCCATGCCGGCCAAATGCTTCACCTGGTCGGCGGTGAGCTCCTTGAAATACAGCTGCGCCAGCATGCGGTAGAAGCCCGCGCGCCCGCGATTCACCTCGACGAGCTGGGAAGCCAGCTCTTCACGCTCGGTAGTTTGAGTCGTATCCATGATGTCCTCCCAGCTTGTGGGTCGAATTCGTATAAGGAAGCGGGGCGCCGCGCGACGGCGGCGCCCCCAATAGGTCCGATAGGAATCGGAATTAGAGGACGTTCAGGAACAGGTTAGCGACCGGTTCCGAAACCATCCACATAAGACAGCGGTAGCAAACCATGCCAACCACGGCGCATGCGAGCGAGCCTGCGGCAAGCGCCATGAGCTGCTCGGGCTTCTTCGGCAAAAGCGCGCCGCACACGGCAGGCACGATGCCCGCCAGCACGACGGCCGCCACGGTGCAGCCAAGCGCCGCGCCATCGGCCTGGCCGGCGGCCGCAGCGAACGCCACGGCGCCGATCACCGCAAGCACGCCAGCCACGAGCAGCGCCTTGGCGTACTCGCCCACCTGAGCGCCCTTCGCCTTCGCGGCGACGACGGTCAGGTAGCAGGCCACGCCGCCCGGCATGGCCGTCAGCATGTAGCCCAGCGGCAACAGCTGCGTATCCCAGTTCGGGCGCGAGCTCATCAGGTACGACTCGCCCGCCATGAACGAGATCAGCACGCCGAACACGGCGCCGATCACCGCGACCACTTTGCGGGCGCCATCAGACGCGCCGCGCTTGAGCATCACCAGGTAAATGGCGACGAACACGCACAGCAGGCCCACCAGCACGGCCTCGGTGAAGATGCCCGAAGTGGGGTGTCCCAGCGCGCCCATGATGCGGTCGGGGTGCGACAGGTGCGTCACCGACGCCAGGCCGCCCACAGCCGCAAGCACGAAGGCGACGATGCCGGCGGGAAACGCGGCGGCCTTCGCGCGGCCCAAGAATTCATCGGCCGC
>CALBLG010000078.1 GCA_937895975.1 uncultured Slackia sp. | reverse complement strand
CGGTCTACTTTCGCCATGCTCGCGCTGGCTCTTGCGCTTACGTTGGGCGGATGCTCGACTGCGGCGCAGGAGCCCACCGGAAGCTCGACCGACAACGGTTCCGCAATCGAATCTGTCGCGAATAGCGACGCATCGCAAACGGCGGGCGAAACAGCTGAAAGCAGCGCATCGGTCGGAGCAAGCGATGCGACCTCCGCAGCAGCGACAATCGCCGATATTCCCGAATACAGCGGGCACCTCTCCATCGACATCAACGGCGGCGTGCCAGGGTTCACCGCCGCCGACGCCGCCCGCGGAAGCTTCATCGATTTCAGCGACCTCGACTTCGAGGGGCGCAGCGGCCAGGCATTCGCGCTTATTGGCCCCGACACTGTGACGAACGCACCCCGCGACGACATCTCCGACATCCATCCGTCGGGCTGGGTTCAGCAGAAATACGATTTTGTGGAAGGTGGCGTGCTGTATAACCGCAGCCACCTTATTGGCCACCAGCTGTGCGGACAAGACGTCGCCGAGAATCTGATGACCGGCACGCGCACGTTCAACGCGCAAGGCATGCTTCACTACGAGGACATCGTCGCCGATTACGTGCACAGCACTGACAACCACGTGCTGTACCGCGTCACGCCGCTGTACGCCGCATACGACCTGGTGGCGCGCGGCGTCCAAATGGAGGCGCAGTCGGTCGAAGACAACGGCGCGGGCGTGCAGTTCAACGTGTTCGTATACAACGTGGAGCCCGGCGTGGCGATTAACTATGTGACGGGCGAAAATTGGGAATCGAGCGACACGCCGGCGGTCTCGTCAGTCGCGCCCAACATGGCATCTGCAACGAGCAGCTCCGCGATCAGCGCAGGCGCGAGCACGGGCGCGACGGACAATTCGCAAACGGCCAGCACTGCCGACGCAACCCAAACGTACGTGCTAAACACCAAAAGCAAGAAGTTCCACCGGCCCAGCTGCTCATCGGTCGACGACATTTCCGCCAAGAACAAAAGTGGATATTCGGGCTCGCGCGACGAACTCATAGAGAAAGGCTATTCACCCTGCAAAATTTGCAATCCATAGAAGAAGAAAACCCTTGCGATATCGCAAGGGTTTTGTAGTGAACGTTGGTTTGCTCGACTATCGTTACCTAGCTATTGCCTGGTTTTGCCCCGCTTGCGCAAACGACGAAGGCCAAGCGCGACGGTTACACATGCGGCAGCGGCGGCGATGCCCGCAATACCTTGGGCAAGCATCATCGCAGGGTCGGATGTGCGCACGAAGAAACCCTTCGATTCCGCTGGCTGGGGAGCAGCGGGCGTCTCGTCGCTCGGCACGTTGCCGTCGTGCGGGATGTCGCCACCGGACACGTCGGAACCAGGCGTGTCACCACCCGGCGTATCGTCGCCAGGATTATTGGGCTTCGTCTTGTTCGCGAACGTGGGCACGGCATCGGAGCCGTCGTAGATCACCGTCGCGGAGAGCTGGTTGGTCTGCTCCGACTTCGTCACCACGACGTGCGCCTTCACGGCCTTCGGGTCGCACACGTACCCGTCCTCGGGCTGCTCGGTGATCAGGTACCACACGTCAGCGGCATCCTCGAACTCGATGCCCGAGAAGGCGACGGACCCGCCTTCGTTCTCGACGGTCTCGACGAGATCGCCCTTCTCGCCCGCTTCACTGGACTTGCTCAGGTCGAACTTGAACTTCTGGCCGGCCGAAGGGGCCTGGCCGTCGAGCGTCTTTACCGCGGAGAGCGCCACGGTTATGGGCTCGGTCGCCGCATACTTGTTGTCGAACTTGGCGATCGACGACGAGGCGCCCGAATACGTCACCGTCGGATGGAGCGCACCGTCAGCACGGCGCTGGCCGACTTCGACCGTTGCGGCGACGTCGGCCGCCTTCGTCCAGCCGTTGCCGTTGTCGAGCCGCTCGGAGATGACGTAGGTGAACGTCTTGCCGGCATAAGCATCGTTCAAGCCGCTGAACGAGAACGATGCCTTGCCGTCGGCGTCGGTTTCCACGTTGGCGAGCTTCGGCGCGTCCGCGGCGTTGTCGCCAACGGCGGTCGCCGAGAACTCGAAGGTCTGCCCCTCGGCGGGCGCGGTTCCGTTGACGGTCTTCTCGAGGTTCAGCGAGAACGAGCCCGTGGCCGATTCGTACTTGTCGACGACCTGGGCGGAATCCGCCGCAATGCCGTCGTAGGCCACGCTCGCCACGAGTCTGCCGCCTTGCTTCTCGACTTTAACCTGGACCGGCACGTCGTCCGCCGCCGTCCAACCGTTTCCGCTGTGCCCTTCCTCGTGAATGACGTAGTCGTACGTGCCTTCCTTGTCGAACGTAAGCTCGCCGAACGAGGCGGTTTCGCCAGCCTTCACGGAAAGCGAGCCGACGGGATTACCCGCGGCCTTCCCATTTTCGTCGGCCTTATACAGCTCGAAGCCAAATCGCTCGCCGGGATCGACGACCGAGCCCTCGCCCGCCTCGACGGTCTTCGAGACCTTGAGGGTAGCCTTCGCCGGAGCGGGTGCCACGGTCTTGTTCGCGAACACCACGTCACCCACCGAAATGCTCGAGCCGCCAGCGTTCTTGTACGACGACGCAACGATGAGATTCCCACTTTCCTCGGTCACGGAAACATGCACGCCGTAGGCGGTTGAGTCGTATTTGATTCCGTCTTTCACGTCGTCCGCCGCATCATCGGGCACGACCTCGGAAATCTCGTAGTCATGCTCGCCGGGTTCGGTGTATTCGATCTCCGAGAACGAGACGTTGCCGTCGGCG
>CALBLG010000077.1 GCA_937895975.1 uncultured Slackia sp. | reverse complement strand
AGAATGAGGCAATTTGAAAAGTCCAGCGAAGGTCGCCCCATGAGCGAAAACGCACGCTCCGCCGCCGTCGAAAGCGAAACGCCGCCAGCCGTTTACGACGCAACCGCGCTCGGCCGCCCGCGCATGTTCGTGCTGGGCATCCAGCACATGTTCGCCATGTTCGGCGCCACCATTTTGGTGCCGGTGCTCACCGGCCTTTCGGTCAGCGACACGCTGCTGTTCGCGGGACTGGGCACACTGCTGTTCCACTTCTTATCGGAAGGGAAAGTGCCCGCGTTTCTGGGCTCGTCGTTCGCGTTCATCGCAGGGTACGCCGCCATCGCGCCGAACGGCGAGGCGAACCTTCTGCCCTACGCATGCCTGGGCGTCGCCTGCGCGGGCCTGCTGTACCTGGTGCTTTCGGCGCTGTTCCGCGCATTCGGCCCCGCGCGCGTCATGCGCTTCTTCCCGCCCGTGGTCACGGGTCCCATCGTGATTTGCATCGGCCTCATACTGGCAAGCTCGGCCATTTCGAACTGCTCGACGAATTGGGTCGTCGCCATCATCGCCATCGCGACCATCGTTGTGTGCAACATCTGGGGGCGCGGCATGGTGAAAATCATCCCCATCCTGATTGGCGTGGTGGTAAGCTACGCCGCTGCGGCTGCCATGGGCGAGGTCGATTTCTCGGGTGTGGCGACCGCCGCGTGGGTGGGCCTGCCATTCGTCTGGAACGAGACGGTGTTCTCGCTCATCGGGCCGCAGTTCGACGCCGGCCTGGCCATCACCGCCATCATCACCATCATGCCGCTCGCCTTCGCCACCATGATTGAGCACATCGGCGACATTTCGGCCATCAGCTCCACGTGCGAGCGCAACTACATCGCCAACCCCGGCCTGCACCGCACGCTG
The DNA here is from genome assembly GCA_937895975.1 of uncultured Slackia sp. GTDB lineage: Bacteria > Actinomycetota > Coriobacteriia > Coriobacteriales > Eggerthellaceae > Slackia. The sequence continues at coordinate 38,124 of CALBLG010000077.1, read as the reverse complement.
CTCGGCGACGGCCTGGCCACCATTCTGGCATCGCTGTTCGGCGCGCCGGCAAACACCACGTACGGCGAAAACACCGGCGTGCTGGCGCTGACCCGCGTGTTCGACCCGCGCGTCGTGCGCATCGCGGCGTGCTGCGCCGTCGCGCTTTCGTTCTGCCCGAAGTTCGCCGCGGTGATCGGCGCCATGCCGTCGTGCGTCATCGGCGGCGTATCGCTCGTGCTGTATGGCATGATTTCGGCCGTGGGCGTGCGCAACCTCGTGGAAAACCACGTCGATTTCCAGAAAAGCCGCAACGTGCTGGTGGCGGCCATCGTGTTGGTGCTGTCGATCGGCATCGCGTACAGCTCGGCCGGCGCGATTACGTTTGAAGTCTCTGGCATCGTGATTTCGCTTTCGGGCCTGGCCATAGGCTCGCTTGCGGGCATTGTGCTGAACGCGGCGCTGCCCGGCAAAGACTACGTGTTCGACGAGGGCGATTTGCAGGAAGAGGAGCACAGGCTCACGCTGCAGTAACCTGGCGCGTTTGGGCGTTTGCCGCTCCTTTGGGCTGCTATGCCTTCCCTACTGCGTTCAAAGTCGACTTTTTGACCAACTATTGGCTCCAAAGTGGACGGGAGTGAGACTTTGAACGCATGAATACCGTCCAAGCTGACAAAAACATGCGCTCGCACCGGGAAAAGCCCAGTTCGCAACAAGACAGGAGAGCGTTTCTCGCTTCGAAATGGACTTTTCACCTTCGGCAGTGCGTTTAAAGTCGACTTTTTGACCACAAACAAGCGCCGTAGTGGACGAAAATCGGACATTGAACGCAAAAGAGCAGCGCCATAGGCAAGCAAACGGGAACCTTTCAGTCAATTCGGGCTGCTAGCGCGCGGCGGCGATGGCCGAAGGTGGTCCGTCGCACAGTGCCTCCAAATCTGTGCAGGTTGTTGGCGTTGTGTGTGCGCTTCGCGTGTTCGCTTGCCCTGGAGCGGCGTCGCGGTTGTATAACCGTTGAGCACGTTACACGGTTGAAACACAGCGCCCCGGGCGCAGAAAGCACCACAGCATATATGAGCACTTCCAGCACCCACGCACCAAGCAACGCCCCCGAAAACCCCTCGCAGCAGTCAAGCGCCGAAAGCGGGCGAAAGCCGGCGAAGAAGTCGAACAGCATCGACATGCTGCACGGCCCGCTTCTGGGCAAAATCATCTTGTTCTCGATTCCGCTGGCGCTTTCGTCGATCATCTCGCAGCTGTTCAACTCGGCCGACGCCGTGGTGGCGGGCCGCTTCATCAACAGCGAGGCGCTTGCGGCCGTCGGCGGCGTAGCACCCGTGATTTCCCTGCTCATCGGCCTATTCGTGGGCCTTTCCGTCGGCGCGAACGTCGCGATTGCCATCCGTATCGGCCACGGACGCATGGACTTGGTGCATGGCGCCGTGCAAACCACGGCCGTCGTGACAGTCGTCGGCGCCATCGGGCTTACCATCGTCGGCATCGCCGCCACCGGACCGATTCTCGAAGCCATCGGCATGCCGCCCGAGGCCACCGAGGAGGCGGCATGGTACCTGCGCATCTATTTCGCGGGCAGCATCTTCTTCTTGGCATACAACTTCGGCTCGGCCGTGCTGCGTGCGAAAGGCGACACGCGCCGCCCGCTGTACGCGCTCGCCGCGGCCATGGTGCTGAACGTGGTGCTGAACGTGGTTGCCGTTACCGTGTTCAACGCGGGCGTTATCGGCATCGCCGTTGCCACAGACGTGGCAAACGCGCTTTCTGCGGCCATCGTGGTGCGCATGCTGCTGCACGAGGAAGAGGCGTTCCGCCTCGATCTGCGCCATGTGCGCGTCGACCCCAAGGCACTGAAAATGCTGCTGTACATCGGCCTGCCTTCCGGGCTGCAGTCGATGGTGTTCTCGCTTTCCAACGTTGTCATCCAGGCGGCTATCAACAGCTTCGGCGCCGATTCCACGGCGGGCTCGGCCGCAGCCATGAACTACGAGTACTACACGTACTTCTTCACGAGTGCGTTCTCGCAGGCCGCCGTCACGTTCATCGGGCAGAATTTCGCCGCGGGCAACCTGAAACGCTGCGATTCCATCGTGAAGATTTGCGTGACGTCCGCGCTCGTAAGCACGATTGCATTAAGCGCCCTGTTCGTGGGCCTGGGCGATATATCGCTGGGGGCCTTCACCACCGAAGCGGGCGCGTTAAGCTACGGCACCATTCGCATGTGGCACGTTGAACTGCTGGAATGCATGCCGGTAAGCTACGAAATTACCGCGGGGGCCATGCGCGGCATGGGGTGGTCGGTGCTGCCCACTATCGTTGTTATCGTGGGGTCGTGCCTTTTGCGCATCGTTTTCATCTTATGGATATTCCCGTCAATGCACGACTACACCACGCTCATGAACATCTACCCCGTCACCTGGACCGTGACGGGCGCCACCATGGTCGCGCTGTTCTTCTTCGCGCGCCACCGCGCCTACGCCGGTGTGCGTGAGGCGCAGGCGGCCGCCGCGAAGCACCACAAGGCGGCGGCGTAGCGAGCGAACATTCGCGGGACCGGTCGAGGGCCCCAAGAATTGCCGCCGCATACAAAAACGCTCCTAACCGAGAACACATCGGCTAGGAGCGTTTCTATGAGACGCAAAGCGTGCGGTCGGAGCGCGCCAAGCCGCGATTGGCTCGCTGGCGCCAGCGCACACCGCGCCACAGTGGCATGCGCGTCGGCCGCCGCCGCGGCCAATCTTGGCCAAACCCGAAGATGCCCTTAAGGCTATCGAACGAAGTTCGTCATGGCGCCTGTTTCGGCGACCGGGGGCTCGATGCCGTTTTCGCGGCCGAGCTCGATGCACTGCAGCATCCATGCCATGTTGTGGCCGATGTTGCGCATCGTACGCATTCCTTCTTCATCGAGCGCCGCCTCGCCCGGCACGCGCCCGTGCACGCCGTTCCAATACGTTGACGAGACGATGGGCATTTGGTTGATGGTGAAATACTTGTTCAGCACATCGAACGACGCCGTGATGCCTCCCCGGCGCGCAACGGCCACGGCCGCGCCCGGCTTGTGGCAAAACGCCGCGCCGCCCGCATAAAACGCGCGGTCGAGCACCGAAAGGATGCGGCCCGTTGGATGCGCGTAATACACCGGCGTGCCGAACACGAAGCCGTCGGCCGTTTTCGCGGCCTCGATCAGGCTATTCACCATATCGTCGTCGAAGATGCACGACAGCCCTTCCGTCTCGCGGCACTTTCCGCACCCGATGCAATCGCGCACGGGCTTGCCGCCGAGCTGGAAGACCTCCCACTCAATGCCGTGGCTATCAAGCGCCGCGCCCACCTCGGCAAGCGCGGCCGCCGTATTGCCCTTTGCTTTCGGGCTGCCATTTACCATAAGAACCTTCATGAATCCCCCTTTAAGAAAAGCACCGTCCGGCGCGTTATTCGAACATGGAAACTTTACCCCTTTGACCGCACTCGATGTCAAACCATTTCGCAGCCCTCATAACGCGCCCAATTTACACCAATGCCCAGGTTTCACACCAAGGCTGGGGCTCTTCATACCGAGCCCCAAGCTCCACGGCGGTTGCCGCGACCGCACTCCAAGCCGGCGATCTCGGTTCACGCGCACACCCCGCCTCCGCGCTCTCGCCGAGGCGCGGCGTCCAAGCTCGCGATCGAAAGGAAACGCCTCGTCAACCGCAGCCGACCCAACTATTCGCAAGCAATCGCCGCGCTATACAATGCGGTTGTCCTTCCACGAACGGAGGCCCCATGCCGAGTCTTCTATCTCATGTTTCCGCTTTCGAATATTGGCGCCTCGTCGGTACGCCGGGTTTTTCCGCGCCCGAGCCGTGCCGCGCAAACGCACCCCGTAATTTCGATGCCAACGATTTCGAATGGTTTTCTGGAATGGGATTGCTTTCTTATCCATTGCACGGCCTCACATCGACCAAGCATAAAAACAAGGATGCCATCACAATGAGGCATCTCGCGTGTCCCAGCCTTCCGCATGGCTCAATCTGCGCCATTTCCGCCCAGCGGCTTATCGCCTCGCCAGAACTGACCCTTTTGCAGATAGCACCCCTTCTTTCGTTCGCGGAGCTCGTAGGCATAATGTGCGAATTCTGCGGCCTATTCACCATCGTCGGGTCCGACAATACGCTCGTGAAAAGGACGCCCCTTACAAGCGTCTCAAAAATCTCATCCTTTTGCGAAAGAGCGAAAGGATTGCACGGGTCATCCGATTGCGCAACAGCGGCGCAATACGCCCTCGATAGATCGAGATCTCCCATGGAAACAGCCGCTGCGCTCATTTTCACCCTCCCGTATTATCGCGGAGGGTATTGCCTGCGCGGAGCCGAGCTCAATCGGAGGATCGCCCTCTCTGCCCCAGTGCGCAAAATAGCCGGCGTCGACACCCTGGAACCCGATATTTTCTGGAGAAATCACCGTACGTGCCTCGAATACGACAGCGACGCATTCCATGGGGACGATTCCCGCATCGCAAACGATGCACGGCGAAAGAATGCGCTCATCTCGTCGAAGATCGGGGTTGTCACCCTCACCACGGCGCAATTGCGCAGCATACGCGAAACGCAAAAAATTGCCCATCAGCTTGCGCTGCTCATGGGTGGACGAATACGCATCCCCAACGAGGATATTTTCGCAATGCGCCACAAATTGATTAGGCACGACCTCCTTGACGGTTCAAGCGTCTTGAAGTCGCAATATGCCCTATCTCAGAGGGCCGGCCAAGTCATTGAAAGCCCCATCGCCAACGTAGGATGGGGCGATGAATAGTTCTTGCGCATGATTATTTCGAAATTCTGGCACTTTTTCTAGTTTCTGGGGCCAAGAGTCGTCAAACAAACGCACCATAGAAAGCCAGGAATGCAAATTAGCGTCTCAATAGGTCTTTCTATCAGCAATTTGCGCGCCTTACAAACTCTGATCGCAAATATAGCCCCAGAAACTAGAAAAAGTGCCAGCATTCAAGCAATCTTGTACGCGCAGCCTTTCGTGAATGTGATTTGCCGCACTTCGAAACGAATCGGAGGTCCAGGTCCCAAGCTCAAGCAGGGTCAACCAGACATGAACCCCATAACGAGACGCAGCAAATCCCACATCTCCCAGAAATTGGATTAATGCCACCTTTGAGCTGCTAGAATGCCAGACATGCCAAGTTTGCGAGAGGAGGTAGGAGCGATGTCTGCGAAACGTTCGAAGCGACCGTCGAAATCGGGCGCGATATGGCGCATGACGGCCGAAGAGGCCACGCTGGCGAAAAAGCCGCGCTATAACGGCTACGCCTGCGGCCATGGCGTGCATGGCGACACGAAGTACAACCGGGCCAAAACGAAACGCGCCTGGAAGGCCAATATGCAGCAAGAAGGAGCCCGCAAGGGCTCCTTCCTTTTTCTGAGGCTTGGGCACAAGCCCCTACCTGCATACTAAAGCGAGGCATATTGCGGCGGTTGCCTTGCAGCCGTTTCTTGACTGGCTTAGGCAAAAACCAACTCGTTTGCTGCACCCCTAGACATCCAAGAATTCGACCAGTCCGGAATCGGTGTGGTAGAGCGCGCCAACCACGCGCAACCCGTGCTCTTGCTCGTCGCGTCGAACCTGGCGGCTTTCCTCGATGCGCCGCACGCTGTGCGCGACGTTCGCCAAGCATGCGGCGGCCTCGTCGCGCTCGTCGCCGATGGCGTCGGCGATTTCGTCGGTGATGAATTTCACCGTGCCGTAAGGCTCGTGGTGCATGGCGGCATCGACCGCTCCGCACGCCGTATGACCTAGCACCACCACGAGGTTGCAGCCCAGGTGGTCTTCGGCATATTCGATGCTGCCGAGCTGATGGTTGTCGACCACATTGCCGGCAACGCGAATCACGAACAGCTCTCCGATGCCCGCCGAGAAAATGGCCTCGGGAATCACGCGCGAATCGGAGCACGCGAGCACGATGGCATAGGGCGCCTGGCCCTGCTCGAACGTCGCCTTGCGCAGTTCGGAGGAGATGTCGCCTTGTGCGCAGGATGCCGCAATGTAGCGCTCATTGCCCGCACGAAGGCGGGCAATTGCCTCGTTTGCCGAAAGGTTGTCGTTAGCATGGGTCATACCGAGCCTCCTGAAAAATGCATGCAGCACGTCGACGCTTCGCGTCCTCGGCCGAAATCTCAAAAGCCCGCCCAAGCATGCGCGTCGGATTTTACAAACGGCGAAACCAAGCGTGCCCCATTTGCCTATCGCGATAAACGATACAAGCACAACGTGAAGCGCGCGTGGAGGCCTACCGAAGCGACGCCGAGCAAGCACGCAATGCGCGCATGTCCATGGTTTTGTGTTGCAGAGCCCTTTGCCGCGATGCCTGCAGTCGTATAGTTACGCCTCGCCTGAAAACGCCGAGCTGCTCGCAACGAAAGCTGAGTTTCACGCCAGCAGCACGAAGCTCCATATCAGAAAGAAACGCATGAATACGATCCGCAACCTTGCGCCCGGCATCGCCGCAAGCGCCGCCCTCGCCATTGTCTGCTGGTTTTTAGGAGCCGCCGTGCCCATCGTGGGCGGCGCCGTATTCGCAATATTGGCGGGTATGGCGATTGGCGCGTTTTGGAAGGAAAAGGGTACCGCCGCCGCAGGCATCAAGTTCACGTCGAAGAAAGTGCTGCAAACGGCCGTCGTACTGCTCGGCTTCGGGCTGCCTCTCACGCAGATCGCGCAGGTCGGCGCCTCCTCGTTGCCGGTTATCGCATCCACCATCGCGGCATCGTTGCTCACGGCGTTCATCCTATGCCACGCGCTGCGCGTCCCCGGTCGCACGGCAACGCTGATCGGCGTGGGGTCGTCGATTTGCGGAGGCTCGGCCATCGCCGCAACTGCCCCCGTCATTAAAGCGAACGATCAGGAAGTCGCGCACGCCATTTCGGTCGTGTTCCTGTTCAACGTGCTGGCCGCGTTGATATTTCCCACGCTCGGCGATGCAATTGGCATGACAAACGACGGTTTCGGCTTGTTCGCGGGCACGGCCGTCAACGACACCTCGTCGGTCACGGCAGCAGCGGCCGTGTGGGACGGCATGCACCCCGGCGCGAATGCGCTCGACTACGCCACTATCGTGAAGCTGACGCGCACCCTGGCCATTATCCCCATCACGTTCGTGCTGGCGCTGTGGGTTTCCTCACGCGAGCGCAAGGCCGCGCTCGCAGACGGGAAAGCACCCACGAGCGCCTTCAGTCTGAAGCGCGCGCTGCCCACGTTCATCGTGCTGTTCGTATGCGCGTCCATCGTGGCCACCGCCGCAAGCGCAGTGGGCATCGATCTTTCGGTGTTCGAGCCGCTCAAATTTGCAAGCAAGTTCTTCATCGTGATGGCGATGGCGGCCATCGGCCTGAACACCGACGTGGTTGGCCTGGTGAAATCGGGCGCGAAACCCATCGTGCTTGGCGCGGCATGCTGGATCGCCATCGCGTGCGTGAGCCTGGCCGCGCAGCATGCTCTGGGACTTTGGTAGGTTTTTCTAGCTTAGCCTCGCCTCGAGCACACAACGCTGCCCACCCCTCCTCTGCTACAACCGAAGGCCAGCCATGGTACAGCATGCGAGCACCCGCACCAGACGTGGCGATGGAAACGACAATGTTGGCGCACGCGCTGCGATACATACCCTCCCGTTCGACAAAGCCGCCCTTATGGCGGTTTTTCTTTTCATAATGCAATGTATAGTTGACATTTAACTATACATGCAATATATTTATGGCATGTTGCAACATATATCACCTTTTTAAAGAAAGGGAGGGCCATGCCTGGCAAGAAAAACCTCCGCATGAAGGCCGCCCGAGCCGCCCGCGGCTTATCGCAGACCGACCTCGCCGAAGCCGTGGGCGTCACGCGTCAAACCATCGGTCTCATAGAAGCCGGCGGCTACAACCCCACGCTAAACCTGTGCGTGGCCATCTGCAAAAAGCTAGACGTCACATTGAACGACCTGTTCTGGGACGATGAAACCTCTGGACCCTTCCCATTTTAGGAGCGAACCATGAAATTCGAGAATGCGAAAATCGTGCAGAAGTGGCGCGAATATGTGGGACCGAAAGACGAACGCTTGGTGGCCGAGGAAGGGAAAATGTACAAAACAGGCTACATCCTGCTGTCATTCGGCATTTTGGCGATACTCATCTACGGCATTATGGCGCAGCAGGTAGCGTGGGTGCATGCCGGCGCCAATGAGCCTTTCAACCTGTTCGCCAGCCCCATCGATATGGCCATGCTCCTTTGGGTAGCGGTCGTTTCGCTCGTATGCGTCGGCCACCAAACGCGAAAAGGCTATGTGGACACGAACCGTTTTGGGCAAACCGACGCGTTTCCCCTTGGCTATTTCGCGCTTATCGCGGCAATGACGGGCGGAGCGAGCGCGATAATCGTCGCGGCTATGCGCTGCGTCGCCGAGCTGCAAATCGTCCCCGCTCAAGAAGTTTTCTGGGGCGCTGACTTGGCAGTGGGCATCGTGTTCGGCGTGCTCATTTTCGCAGCCACGCTGCTCGCATTCTATGCGTCGTTCAAATCGGCGAAGGCAAGCCGCGTGAAAATCGAGGAATCGCTCGGCGACGAATAAGAACGGCGGCGCAGATTTTACCCACCCCAGAAATAAACGAATCCCCGCGCGGGATATGATGAGGGAGCCGTGCACTGCGGCTCCTTTCCCGTTTTGAGAGGCGGCCCACTATGTTCGAGATTAGCGCCCCGCGGCTTCCCATGCCTTTGATGTCGCACCCCGCCGAACCTGGCGAGATTGACGCAACTGTGGCCGTGATCGCCGCAACCGACCCTGAGCTGGGCGAAATCGCGCGCGCCGAAGCATATTATTTTCGGGGCCAGGCAGAAAACGCCCATAACGCCGCAGCGACGTTCCTCGATCATGTCGACCCTGCGCTCTCCATTTCGGCGAATTTCATTTGCGCGTATGCGAACCTCACATTGAACAGGGCTTATATATCGAAAGAGTGCATTTCTCGCATCGCGGCGCTTCGCGAGAGCAATGCCGTTGCGGCCAGCCCCGCGTTGCTTGCCGCCCACAAGCTCATCGACGCGGCGGCGTGCGTGCTGCTGCATCTGTCCGCGCCCTTCCCGCCGGAAGATTTCATCGGGCATATGGGCGTATTGCCCGAGGGCCTGCGCCTATTCGCTTGCTACTCGCTGGCGCACCTCGCCTACCTGCGCGGCGAATACGGCCGCTGCGTTGGCATGGCGGAAATCGCGCTGGCAACCAAGCAGGCGCGCTACCCCATTCCCGAGCAATTCCTGCACCTGGTGGCGACCATGGGGCACATGAGCCTGAAAAACGTCGACGACGCCCGACGCCACTTCATGGCCGCATGGAGCATCGCCGAAGCCGATGGCCTGATCGAGGAAATAGGCGAACACCACGGCCTTCTGCAAGGCATGCTGGAAACGTGCCTGAAAGACGGCCACCCCGCCGAATACGCGCGCGTGGTCGACATCACGTACCGCTTCAGTTACGGCTGGCGCCGCCTGCACAACCCCGAAGCCGGCGCGCAGGTGGCCGACAACCTCACTACCACGGAGTTTTCCATCGCCATGCTCGCAAGCCGCGGGTGGTCGAATGCCGAAATAGCCAACCACCTGGGCATTTCAGCAGGAACCGTAAAGAATCGCCTGTCGGCGGCATACGCGAAGCTCGGCATAGCAAGCCGCGCCGAACTCGCGCAGTACATGCTGCAATAGAGAGGCGACCGTGGGTCAGGGGGAAAGTCCCTTTGGCGCATTTCGACAACTTTCCTTGTCAATTCAGGGCATCAAGCACGAATGCTCAAGCGGGTTCTTCCAAAATGGGTCAAAGGGACTGCCCCCTGACCCACCCCTGGAGCATGCTCTAAGTGGCATAATCGAATGCGCAACACCGACGAAAATCGAAGGGCATCATGCAGCATATCGACCACATCGAAGTGCGCGGCGCGCGCGTGCACAACTTGAAAAACGTCAACGTGGACATCCCCCTGAACCAACTCGTGGGCATCGCTGGCGTTTCGGGCTCGGGCAAAAGCTCGCTGGCGCTTGGCGTGCTGTATGCGGAAGGCTCGCGCCGCTATTTGGAAGCGCTTTCGACCTACACGCGCCGCCGCATCTCTCAGGCAGGCAAAGCCGCCGTCGACGACGTGCGCTATGTGCCCGCGGCGCTCGCGCTGCACCAGCGCCCGGCGGTTCCCGGCGTGCGATCGACGTTCGGCACCTCGAGCGAGCTTCTGAACAGCCTGCGGCTTTTGTTCTCGCGCGTGGGCAGCCACGTCTGCCCGCATTGCGGCGCGCATGTGCCGCCGACGCTCAACGTGGCCGCTGAGCTGCCAATCGCCTGCCTCAACTGCGGAAACGAATTCTACGGCCCCGGCGCCGAGCAGCTCGCCTTCAATAGCGAAGGCGCGTGCCCCACCTGTGGCGGCACCGGCATCGCGCGCACGGTGAACCGCGCGGCACTCGTTCCCGACGAAAGCAAGACCATCGACGAGGGCGCCGTGGTGGTGTGGGGCTCGCTTATGTGGGATCTCATGAAGCAGGTATGCGGCGCGATGGGCGTGCGCACGAACGTGCCGTTTCGCGAGCTGACACCCGCCGAGCGCGACATCGTGTTCAACGGCCCGGCCGAGAAGAAGCATATCTTGTATAAGGCGAAAAAGGGCGACACGTTCGCCGAGATGGATTTCACCTATTACAACGCCGTGCGCACGGTAGAGAACTCGCTCGCCAAGGCGAAGGACGAAAAAGGGCTCAAGCGCGTCGCGAAATACCTGACCGAAGGCCCCTGCCCCGACTGCGGCGGCACGCGCCTGTCGGCCGCCGCGCGCGGACCGCTCGTGCGCGGCATCGATTTGGCGCAGGCGACGGGAATGACGCTCGACGCGGCCGTGGAATGGGTCGCCAGCGTGCCCGAGAGCCTTCCCGCCGAGATGCGCCCCATGGCGCAATCGATTTGCGAGTCGTTCCAAAGCACGGCGAAGCGCCTGCTGCAGCTTGGATTGGGATATTTGACGCTCGACCGCGCGGGCGCCACGCTTTCGACCGGCGAGCGGCAGCGCGTGCAGCTCGCAAGATCGGTGCGCAACCGCACCACGGGCGTGCTGTACGTGATGGACGAGCCGTCCATTGGTCTACACCCCGCCAATATCGACGGTCTTTTGGGAGTGATGCGCGATTTAATTGCCGATGGCAATTCCGTGGTGATGGTAGACCACGACACGCGCATCCTGGCCGCTGCCGACTACATCGTTGAAATGGGGCCTATCGCGGGCGCAGGCGGAGGCACCGTGGTGTCGCAAGGAAGCGTTGCCGAAGTCGAATCAAGCTCCGCGTCAATCATCGGCCCATACCTCAGCGAAGAGAAGCGCATCCATGTCCGCGAGCACGTACCGGCTGAATGCCTGTTCGATTTGGGAACAATCCATCTCGAATCAAGTGGCTTGCATACCGTGAAGCCATTCGCGGTCGATATTCCGCGCGGCAGGCTTATTGCCGTGACGGGCGTTTCTGGCTCAGGCAAAACCACCCTGGTGCTTGAAACGCTCATTCCCGCGCTTCAAGCGAACGCCGCGGGAGCCGCGTTGCCCAAACACGTGACGGCCATACAGGCCGATGGCATTTCTCGCGCCAATTTAATTGATGCCACCCCCATAGGCATTAACGTGCGCTCTACCGTAGCTACCTATAGCGGCGTGCTCGACGACCTGCGCCGCGCCTACGCGCGCACCGATGCCGCGAAGGCCACTGGCTTGAAGGCGGGCGACTTCTCGTACAACACAGGCAGCCTGCGCTGCGCAACCTGCGACGGCACGGGGCAAATCTCGCTCGACGTGCAGTTTCTGCCCGACGTGGACATCGATTGCCCCGACTGCCGCGGCACGCGCTACGGCGAGGCGGCCGCGCGCATTCGCCGTGCTGAAAAAGGCAAGCCCGAGAGCGAGGCGCTCAGCCTGCCGCAGTTGCTCGCGCTTTCGGTCGACGAGGCCCTGCCGCATGTGGCCGACATCAAAAAGGCGCATGAAAAGCTGCAAACCCTGCACGATTTGGGCTTAGGCTACCTCACGCTTGGCGAGGCCACGCCCGCGCTTTCCGGCGGAGAGGCGCAGCGCCTGAAGCTCGCGAGCGAAATGGGGCGCGGCCAGGCCGATGCCGTGTTCGTGTTCGACGAGCCGACCATCGGCTTGCACCCGCGCGACGTGGAAACGCTGCTGCGCGTATTCCAGCGCTTGGTCGAGCAGGGCGCAACCGTAGTGGTGGTCGAACACGACCTGGATTTCATCGCGAACGCCGACTACGTGATCGACATGGGGCCGCACGGCGGCGAAGCGGGCGGGCGCATCGTCGCATGCGGAACGCCCGCCCAAATCGCCGCGAACCCCGAAAGCATCACCGGCCACTATTTGCGACTATGAGACATGGGACACTTTCCTCAGAGGAAAGTGTCCCAGGGAGGTTCAATGCATGGACGATTTTGAGCGCAGATGGAAGCTCATCCAAGACCAGCTCGGCGCACAGGCGCGCGGCGACGAGCCCGCGTGTTTCTCGAGCGGGCGCACGCTGTTCGGCATCAAGAGCGATGTTGAACGGAAAATGGACGATATCGCCCACGAGATGGAACAGCGCGCACACGAAAAACGAGAAAACGGAGTATAGGCTGGGTGCTTGCCCATGAGGCATACCCTGCACTAAACGGGCCGAAACGTGTAGCTTGCGCCGAGTCCGTCGCTATGGCGAGAAACCCGAATGCCGAAGGCTTCGGCAAGCTCGCGCGACGCGGCAACCTGCTCGGGGCTTCCTTGGAATACAACCCGCGCGTTGTCCATAACGACAAGCCAATCGCAATGGCACAACGCCAAATCCAAATCGTGAATCACGGCGACCGCAGTGCTTCCCGCCGACGTCGCAACCGAGCGCACGCAAGCCATGACGCGATGCGCCGCCCCCACATCGAGAGCGCTCGTGGGCTCATCAAGCAGCATTAACTGGGCTTGCTGAGCCAGCACCATAGCGAGATACGCGCGCTGCCGCTGGCCGCCCGACAGCATCGCGACCGGGGAGCCCTCCAAAAAGCCGAGCCCGCAGCGCGACAGCGCCTCATTCACCGCCGCTTCGTCTTCGCGCGAGAAACCGCAGCATCGGCCCACGCGTGCATACCGGCCGCACGAAACGAGCTCGCGCACGTCCATCGAGCTTGCGAACAAATCCTGCGGCAAATACGCCACCTTCGCAGCTCGTTCCCGCGCACGAAGGCCGGCGACGTTGGAGCCCGCCACGAACACATCGCCTCGCGCCGGACGTTCGAGCGCGCATGCGAGCTTGAGCAGCGTCGACTTCCCGCAGCCGTTAGGCCCCACGATTCCGATCACGCCGCCTGCGGGCACCTTCAAGTTCAAGCGGCGCATGAATTCGCCGCGGCTGTACGAAAAAGACACATCGCGAAATTCGAGCGCCCAGCCGCACGCGTCGTTTGCAGCCTCGCAAGACGCCTGTGGGCCATCGCAGACCACGCATCCATCTGTGGAAAGCGTCGCGCCAGCAGTCGACTCGCACTTCGCGCCGCGCGTCTCATTCGCCATGCGCGCCCCCTTTCCTCAAAACCAGATAGATGAAAAACGGGCCGCCGATCAGCGCTAGCAAAATGCCCACGGGCAGCTCGTACGGCGCAAACGCGCAGCGCGCAACCGAGTCGCACACCACGACGAAAAGCGACCCCAAAAGCGCGCTGGCGGCGATGACGTCGCGCGAGCGCGAGCCCACGAAGTGCCGCGCGATATGGGGCACGACAAGTCCCACGAAGCCGATAAGTCCGGCAAAGCTCACGGCCGCTCCAGCAAGCATGGCCGCAACCGCCAAGCACGCGATGCGACTGGCCGCCACATTTACGCCCAACCCGTGCGCGGCGGCATCGCCCAGCGAAAGCACGTCGAGCACGCGAGAAAGGCACAGCGAAGCCATGAGCCCCGCTGCCACATAGGCCGCAGGCCATGCGAGCTCGGAAAACTTCACGCCCGAAAGCCCGCCCACCAGAAACATCGACGATCCCACATAGGCATCGGGGTCCACAATGAGGATTGCATTCATCCCCGCGCCGAATATTGTCGTGAGCGCCATGCCGGCGAGCACCACCACAAGCTTCGATGCGCGCGAGCGCATGGATATGGCGAAGATGACGCCCGCCGTCGCAAGCGCGCCCGCGAACGCCGCCGCCGGCAGAAACGCCGCCGCTCCAGGCGCGAACGCCGAAACCACGAGCACGGCGAACCCTGCGCCCGAATTCACGCCAATCACATTCGGGCTCGCAAGCGGATTGTTCAGCACGCCCTGGATAACGGCCCCGGCCGCAGCCAGCGCGCAGCCGGCAAGCGCGGCGGCCGCAACGCGCGGCAGCCTTACGTTCATAAGGATGTTGCGCGCCGCATCGCTTGTATCGCCGCAGGCCAAAGCGATCAAATCAGAAAGCCCCACGCTGCTTGCGCCCAGCACGGCGGAAACGGCGCACGCCATCGCCAATAAGGCCGCCAACAGCACGCACTTCAGCGCGTTGGAGCCGCGAGCCGAGGCGCGCGCCGCTGCATCGTTATGCGCCGAAGCACTGCGCAAGCGCCGCATAGGCCTTGTCCCATTCATCGTTGGGCTTGTATTGGAACAGCGTTGGGTCGAGCAGCGCCACATGGCCTTCCTTCACGGCGGTCAAGCTCGACCAGGCGGGGTCGCTTTCTATTTTCTCGTCATACGCACGCTGCGCCGACGCGGCATCGTTGCCCATGGGCAGCACAAACACGTAGTCGGGGTCGATTTCCAGCAGCGCCTCCATGCTGAAGTCGGAAAGCAGGCTCTTGTTTTCGTCCGCGATGTTCACCGCGCCCAAATCGGCGAGCATGGCACCTGTTTGCGTGGACGAATTCTGCACGCGCACGCCCTGCGAGTACGTAGTGAGCACGGCCACGCGCGAGCCCGCAACGGCATCCTTCGCCTTGGCCACCTCGCCATCGATGCGTTGCTTCACGGCTTCACCATTTTCGGCATACAGGTCGTCGCGCCCAGTGATGTCGCAGCACGTGCGCAGCATGCGAAGATAGTCGCCGAACGTCGTCACCTTGAAGTATGCGACGGGAACGCCCGCGGCCGTCAGCTGGTCTTTCAAATCGGTTTGCGCCGTGCCGCCGCCGCGTCCCGAAGTCGACCCCGTCATAATCACGAAATCGGGGTCGCAGGCGAGGATCGACTCGAGATTCAAGCTCGAGAAATCGCCAACCGACTGCACCGACTCGCTATCGATGCCGTAATCGGCGAAGGCGTCGTCGCTCGCGCCCACAAGCGTGCCGCCCGCGAGCTGCCACACGTCGGCGAAGCTGCCCATGCAGGCCACCACGCGCTGGGGGTCTTGCACCGTCACCTCGTTGCCCAAATCGTCGGTGAACGTGTACGTCGCCTGCTGCTCGCTGGCCGATTTCGCATTGGACGCCTCGTCGCCACCGGTCGCTTGTCCGCATGCGGAAAGCCCCGTCGCCAAGGCGATGCACATCGCCGCGGATAAGCCGGCGCGCAGGGCAGCCCCGCCGCCAGAGCGCCATGCGCCGATTTCCATATTCATCATCGTTGCATTCCTTTCCTACAGGTTCATTCCGCACGCCGCATGGCTCGCGCACGCCGCAGGCGCGGCCGACGTGCCGGTCTCGCCTTCAATGCCCAGGCCATGGGCGCAATAGTCGTCTTGCGCCATATAGTCGCCATCGTGGTAATACGCCGCGCGGGCCCGGCATCCGCCGCAACCCTCGGCGTAATCGCAGGTTCCGCATGCGCCTCCGTATTCGCGCGTGCGCAGCCGTTTGAATACCGGGCTGCTCTCCCAAATTTCATCGAAGGGCGTTTCGCGCACATCGCCAGCGGTTTCGGTCATATAGGCGCACGGGCGCACCAAGCCCTCGGACCCGATGACGCAATACGTCAGACCGGCCAAGCATCCGCGCGTATAGCGTGTTTCAACGCCGAGTTGCTTGGCCACGCGCGTGAACTGAGGCGCGCACGTGGGCTTGATGTCGATCTTCAATTCGCGCTGCTTTTCCATGACTTCGCGCAGCAGCGATTCGTTTTGGCGCACGGCAAGCGCCTCATCGTTGATGAATTTGCCGCGTCCCACGGGAATGAGAAAGAAAATGTAATGGCCGCGCGCGCCCACCTCGGCAGAAAAATCGCTGATGGCGCAAATCTGATCGCGATTCCAATCGACCACCGTGGTATGAATCTGGAACGCAAGCCCAGCGCGCTTGCATGCCTCGATGCCTCGCATGGTGGCGGCAAAGGCCCCTTGAACGCCGCGGAATTTGTCATGCTCGGCAGCATCAAGGCTGTCGACGCTGATGCCCATGGCGCACGCTCCTGCGGCTTTCAAACGACGGGCAACCTCGTCGGTGATCAGCGTGCCGTTCGTGCCGAACACCGGCCGCAGGCCCACGTTTGCGGCATGTCGCACCAAATCGTAGATATCGGGGCGCAGCAACGGCTCGCCTCCGCTGAAGATCATGATCTTGAAACCGGCGCGTGCGATTTGGTCGATCATCGCAAAAGCCTCATCGGTCGAAAGCTCTCGCGCGTCCTTTCCTTCGGCGTCTTGGTAGCAGTGCTCGCATTTCAGATTGCATTCGTTGGTCGTCATCCACGAGACGATCATGGCTCCCCCTTCTTTTGTTCTCATTTCGTTGAAAACTTTACAGAAGGGAAACAGGAGCAAAAGCGGCATCCGCGGCGCGCTATGTTAGCCGAGGTTTCTTACGCCATGAAAGGCAATAACGAAAACCGGCGTCAATCGTGCCAGCAGCGGAATTTGCGCCTCTAGCAACGCACGTATCGTCGTTTTGCCTGGTGTATTACGGTTTCGAGCGTATGCTCTACGTAAATCGCGTTACGAGACAATACGCCATGCGCGTCAATAAAAACTGGTGCCTGCGCATCGAAGCGCAGGCACCGTACGACGATTGCCTGACCTTTGTTCGTATTTTTCGGCGCTATGCCCTGCTCGATGCGCACGCCTGCACGCTTTCGAGTGCGGAAACGAGCGCCTCCGCGTCAATCGGTTTGGCCAGATGCATATCCATGCCTGCGGATTCGCTTTTATGGCGGTCGTCATCGAACACGTTGGCCGTCATGGCGATGATGGGCACGCTGCGTGCGTCGGATTTCCCGCAAGCCCTGATGGCGCGCGTGGCTTCGTAGCCATCCATGATGGGCATCATGATGTCCATCAGAATCGCGTCGAAATAATGCGCGGGCTTCTTCGAGAACATCGACACCGCCTGCTGGCCGTCGATGGCCTCCACCACGTTCACGCCCTTATCCTTCAAGATGAACGAGGCGATTTCCCTGTTCAAATCGTTGTCTTCGACGAGCAGCACGCGCATGCCGTGCAAATCGACGTCCGGCTGGCCAGGCTTTTTAGCCTCGCCGACCCCTTCCGCAATCTCGAACGGGAGCGAAACGATCACCTCGGTGCCCTCTCCCAAGGCGCTTTTCACGGAAATCGTGCCGCCCATGCGATCGACCAGGTTCTTCACGATGGCCATGCCGAGCCCCGTGCCTTTGTACGTGCTGCGGGCGCCATGGTCGGCTTGGACGAATGGCTTATAGATGTCGCGCAGGAAGTCTTCGCTCATGCCGATGCCCGTGTCGCGCACCCTCAACGTAACCAGGCACGATTTCTCGTCTGCGGAAACCTGCTGCGACAGCGCGCAACGCACCGAGCCGCCCTCGCGGTTGTACTTGATGGCGTTCGTCACCAAATTCAGGAAAATCTGCTCGATGTACAAGGGGCTGCCGACGAGATACGGATGCGGCAAATCGGCTCCGCATCCCTCGTACACGATGGAGATGCCTTCCTCGTCGGCGCGCATCTGGACGATAGTTTCGAGTTCTTCGACCAGCTTTGGCGCGTAGAACACCTCCTCATACAGCGAGACGTCCTTGTTCTCGAGTTTGCTCAACTCAAGCGTGTCATTGATGAGCGACAGCAAATGGTCGGCGGCGATTTTGGCCTTGGCGCGGCTCGCGTCTACCAATTCGCGATTCTCTGGGTGCGCCGCGCAGATGTCCAAAAGGCCGATGATGCCGTTGAGCGGCGTGCGCATGTCGTGCGACATGCGCGAAAGGAAATCGGATTTGCTCTGATTGGCCAGCCGCTCGCTTTCGAGCGCGATGGTCTTTTCCATGAGCTCGTTTTTGTCGAGGATGAGATTCCAGTGTTCAACCACGCCTTCAGGCGAGACGAATTTGCGCCCGCGGTCTTCGATGTATTTGTACGAGCCGTCTTTGCAACGCATGCGATACGTCGTGGCATAGTGGTCTTGCACGGCATACTGCGACAGCGCGTCGGCGATGCCGGTTTCTACGTCTTCGGGATGGGCGAGCTGCACGATGTTGCCGTTGCATGCGGCCACCAGCTCTGCCGGCGAATCGTAGTCGAGCATGCGCGCGAACTGCTCGGACACGTATTTGAACGAGTAGGTCTCATCGTCGTTGCTGATCTTCACGCCACCGGGAAGCGCGCTGGTAATAACGTCGAGCTGGCGTTTGAGGTTGTCATTTGCCTGTTGGAGCTGACGTTGGTAATAGCGCTCCTTCGCGAGAATCTCGTCGATGCTGCGAAAGCCGAGGAACGCGAACGTGCCATCGACATCGTATTCCTTTACGATATGGGCCTGGAAATGCGCCAGGCCGGCCGCATTGGGAACCGTCTCGAACGCATAGTGGTAGTCGCTGCGCGATTCGAATCGCCCGCGGATGGTCTCGAAATTCAGCTCGCGGCGAAAGTCCTCGCGCTGGCCGGGAACCACGAAATCCTCGGCGTATTTGGCCACATAATCGGTGAATTTGGGGATATGGTTCTCTTGCGCGTGATTAGTGGCCTGGCTGAACACGATCTCGTAATCGTCGGTCGCCAGGTCCAAAACGAATGCGATGGTATAGTCGAGGCTCAAGCCGAACAGCGCGCAGTCGCGAATGCCCGACGTCGCGCGAGACCCCTCCTCAACCGCAGCCGTTTCTTCGTCCACGAACCAATCGCCGCGCCGCGCTTGAATCATATGCGCACTTCCATTTCATGCCGATGCGCCCGCAATGTCCCCTGGGCGCACGAATAAGTTAGCTTTGATTATTGCAGATGCAGCGGCATTTTTCTCGACGAAAGGGAATTAATTGCCCCCTCCCGCATGCGGTAATCATTTTTTTACAGATTCATCGGGCTTTCGCGCAGGCGGCAAGCGCTTCGTAGAGCCGTTCGGGTTCAATCGGCTTGGATAGGTGGTAGTTCATGCCGGCCTCGATAGTGCGCTTGCGTTCTTCAGAGAATGCGTCAGCCGTCACTGCAATGATGGGCACGCAAGCCGCATCGGGACGATCGAGCGCGCGGATGGCACGCGTGGCGGCCAAGCCGTCCATCACGGGCATGCGCACATCCATGAGAATCGCGTCGACGGCGCCGACGGCACTCGCCTCGAACGCCTCGAGCGCCGCGCGGCCGTTTTCGGCGGTGTCCACAACGCAGCCCGCCTTTTCCAAAATCAACTTGGCCACTTCGGTGTTCAGAGCATTGTCCTCGACCAACAGAACGCGCATTCCTTCAAGATGCGCAGGCTCGTCTGCGGCGGATGCGGCCGAGCCGCCCTGCGAGAGCGCGACGAGCATCTCCACGTCGAACCGCGTCCCCCGACCCAGTTCGCTTTCGACCGAAATGGACCCGCCCATGGCGTCCACCAGGCTCTTCACGATAGGCAGGCCAAGCCCCGTGCCCTCGATGCTGTCGGTAAGGCCGAAACGTTCGCGCACGAAGGGGTCGTAGAGGTGCTGCTGGTATTCATCGCTCATGCCGATGCCGTTGTCGCGCACGCTGAACGTCAGCTTCACCATATTTTGCCCGGCAGACACCGACTTGGCCGTGAACCACACCGTTCCGCGCTCGGGCGTGAATTTGGCGGCATTCGACAGCAGGTTAAAGAATATCTGCTCGAATCGCAACGTGTCCACCTCGACGCAATGCGGCATGGCGTCGAGATTCACCAGAAACAGGATATGCTTTCGGTCCATCAGCGGGCGCACGTTCGTAGCGATGGACGACACGAACGCGTCCTTCGTCATAGGCTCGGGGCGCAACGACAGCTCGCCGGCCTCGATTTTGCTCATATCGAGGATGTCGTTGATGAGCCCAAGCAAAAAGGCGCTGGAATCGGCCGTTTTCTGAAGATATTCGCGCACTTTTTCGGGGTTGGATTCTTGCTGGGCCAGGCGCGTTAAGCCGATGATCGCGTTCATTGGCGTGCGTATGTCGTGGCTCATACGCGACAGAAATTCCGTTTTGGCATGGCCTGCGGCCTCGGCCTGGGCCAGGGCCTCTTCAAGCTCGCCATTCTTGCGCGCGATTTCATCGAGCAAACGCCCGCGCCGCTGTTCCTCGACCGTGAAGTCGCACCACACGTAGATAAGCGCGTAGCTCGCGTTGATGATGAGCCAGCCGGGGTGCGCGAGCTGCGCCCACGTAACCGCGGCGGTTAGAAGATAAAACGCGGCCAGCAAATACCGGCTTGATTTCGAAGCAATGCGGCGCCGGTCGACGACGACTTGCACGAACCCGACCGCCGAATACGCCATGATGGCGCCCACGCCCACCGGCATGAACAGCGCACCGCGCTGGTATTGCATGTCGGGAGAAAGTTCGAAGAACCACCCCGTGATGGGGTTGGTAAAGGCACACAGCACGTATGCGGCATAGGGAGCCGCGACAATCGCCATGGCCCGGCGCAAATCGCGCATAGGGCTGGTCTTATGCGCCAGCACATAGGTGTAGCACAGCCACGTCGCAGCCATAAGCGGCATGGTGGCCACATACAGCGTCATCAACAGCTCGTAGGGCCACCACAGTGTCAAGCGGTTTTGCGCAAGCGACGCGAAGATATCGACGGCGGCGCTCATGATGCTCACGATGAGCACGACATAGAACATGCGCCCCTGCGCGTCGTCGGCAAAGCGATGGCTGGGGCGTTCCTTCACCAGCATGATCAGGAAAATCGCCAGGGCGAAGTAATCGGTTTCTACATGCCACATAGCGCGTCTCTTTTCCCGTCGCAATGAATGGAAGGCAGCCAACGCGGCGCTCGTGCGATGGAAACCACCGAGTTATTCTAGAACCTGGCGCTCGCGCGTCAAGCACGCAAAGGCGAGAGGTTTGATGAAGCGGTTAGCGCTCCTGGATTTCTTTGCCAGAAAGGTGCTCGATGCTGATTTCATAGACGTACATGCCCTTGAGCGACTTCGCGATTTCCTCGTCAACCGCCTCGGCGCTCGGATAATATTTCATCGCCATCGCGCGAATCTTCGGCGTGGCGTCGACAGGGTCGTCGATCAGGCGGCAGCGACCGAACACCACGGCGCTCTGCATGTACGGCGCCCACTTCTCGTTTTCGTCGATGCGCTCGTTGCCGTACACGGTGAAGCACACCTTGTCGCATCGGTTGATAGCATCCACCTTGTGGCCTTTTTTCGCGCCATGCAGGTAGATTTTATTCGCCGCCTCGTCGTAGAAGTAGTTCACCGGGATGGCGAATGGGTAGCCGTCGTCGCCGTTCACCGCGAGCACGCCGCGTCGCTCGCTCGCGAGCAGGAATTTTGCCGCCTCATCGGAAATAAGGTGATGCTTTCTTCTCATGGGACGAAACATGGGCTCCCCTTTCGTCGACGTACGTCTCTTCTGACGGTTATTATACAGTGATGCCACGCGAGCATCGAGCGATAGGCGCTACGCGCGGCCCTCGGCGACATATTGCCGGGCGAATTCCCGGCCCAAGGCGTCTGTGGCGCCCGTGGCTCTCGTTGTAAGCACCGCGCCCGTCGTGCGTTCCCCTTTCGCCGAAACCGATGAACCGAGTCTAACGCAGCGAGGCGAGCGGTCTAGATGCGAACGCGGCGCGGTGGCGCATGCTTTCCCCAAACTGTTAAGCGCGGCAAACGGATGTGCGAATGACGCAGGCTCGCCGGCGAATGCCGCTTCCCGCGGCGGCGTGCGACGAAAGTGTTAAGGTGAGGAAAAACGACGCCTCTACCGACGGGACGATGCCTTGAAAAGCCCACGCAATTTGAAACTGATTTTTGCCATTTACCTTTTAGGCCTGGTTATGGGCGGCCTGTATGTGGGCATGGTGGCGCCCGTGCGGCTGGTGATTCAGGAATTCTTCGGCCTGGGCGATTCGGTGGGCATTTGGATGGTGAACATCTACACGCTGTTCTACGCTGCATGCATTCCCGTGGTGGGCAAGCTTGCCGATATCCGCGGGCGCAAGCCGGTGTTTTTGGCGTGCCTGGCCACATTCGCCGCGGGCTCGCTGGTATGCGGGCTGTCGCAGATGGCATGCAGTTTCGAGCTGTTGCTTGCCGGACGCCTGGTGCAGGCCGTGGGCGCGTGCGGCATCATCCCGGTGGCAAACGCCGAGATTGGCGCGTCGTTCCCGCAAGAGAAAAAAGGCATGGCGCTTGGCATTGCCGCCGCGGTCGCGGGCATCTCGAACGTGCTGGGCTCTGCGGTGGGAAGCCTGGTGATGGGCATCGTCGGCAACGAGCATTGGGCGGCGCTGTTCTTCGTCGCGCTGCCAATTTGCGCGGCGCTTATTGCCGCGGGGGCTGCCTGCTTGCCGAATCGAACGGAAGAAAACCAGGGCGCGCTCGACATCCCCGGGTCGGTGCTTATGGTCGTCACCATTTTGCTGCTGCTGTTCGCGCTGCAGAACATCGACGTTAGCGACCTGGGCGCATCGCTGACATCGCCGAACGTGCTGGCGCCCGCGCTCGGGTTCGTCGTTGCCCTAGTCGTGTTCATTGCGATGGAGCACCGCGCCGCAAGCCCCGTGTTCCATCTGGAATACCTGTCCAACAGGCCCATCGTCGTCACCATGGTGGTCAGCTTCTTTGTGGGCGGCGTCGTCATCACCATGACGCTGATTCCCGAGGTGGCCGAGTTCATCATGAGCGCGCCCACCGGCTCGGGCGGCCTGTACATCCTGCCCGTCGGCATCATGACCATGGTGGGACCGCCGCTTGGGGGCAAGCTCATCGACAAATTCGGCCCGAAGCCCGTACTGATGGGCGGCTTGGCCGTGGCCGCGCTCGGTTTCTGCATGCTGGCGTTCGCAAGCTTGAACAGCGGAAACGCCGTTTTGCTTATCGCGGGCCTGCTGGTGATGGGCCTTGGCATGGGGTTTGCCATGGGCGCGCCCACCAATTACATGATTCTCGAGAACACGAGTCCCGCCGAAAGCGGGTCGGCCATCGCGACCATCGCGCTGGTTCGCCAAATCGGCACCACGGTGGCACCCGCCATTCTGCTGGGCTTCGTGTCGGCGATGCCGGGCGCGCAAGGGTTCTTCAACATGCTATTGTGCGCAGCGATGTTCTGCGTGCTGTCGCTTGCGTGCATGGTGTTCTATAAGAAGCACTAGGTGGGTGTCGGTAGCGGCTCGGACAGATGGCCGCCGGCCTAATCAGCTGGTTGGCGCCCAACCCAAGCTAGACGCCGCAACATCGCGCCGAACGTCGCGCGATGTTGCGAAAAAGATATGACTTAGGATATTTGAAACTATGACACCAGGTCAGAGGGTGGTTACTTGAATATCACCCATTTGCATAAGCAGAAGCCCCAGATGCCCTGCATGCCCATGGTAATGAACTTGCCCAGCATTTCGGGGCAGCCGAAACCTGCCGCCCAACCGATGAACCACGTGCCGAAAAAGTAGTTCCACAAATACAGCGCGATGAACATCGCCACGCTGCGCCAAAAGTTGCTCGACGCCTTGAACGTGATGTTGCGGTTCATGAGGAAGTTGAACGAACCCGAGCACGCCACGGCGATGCCGTTCGCCACCTGGGTCTGCAGACCGACGATGTTCATGAGCGCGAACACGCCGAACTCGACGAACGTTTGCATGAACGACACGCCGCCGTAAGTGAAAATTTGGCGGATGAGCCCGCCGGCGCCTTTTCGCGGGGCGTCTTGAGGTGGCTTGGACGTGCTGACCGTTTTGGTTTCGACGCCGGCCCTCGAGAGTTCGGCGGCCGCGACGTGCATTTTTGGTTGTTCTTCAATCTGTTCCATAGCGAGCCATTGTAGCGGCGAAACGCCCGCGCAACGAGAACGCCACCGTTTTGGCAAGAATCGTGTCTCAAGGGACGTTGTGCGCCCAATGGAACCCACTTCTGCCGACTCTTGTGTATTTAAGTAATCTGCAACCTGAGGTTTTATTGGTCGGAACAAGACCAATAAGCACGCTGGCAGGAAACGCGTCCCTCGGGACGCTGAAGCTGCCAAAATTGGGGAAATTTCGCGCGCATCGTCCCTTGAGCGCTATTTTCTAGCATAACCAGAACACGAAGCCCGTTAAACGCTTAAGGCATTTAACGGGCTTCGAAATTCAATCGCGTGCCGTTCGCTGCTTTGCGCGTTTGGCGTACACGTACCAGTAGGCCATACCCACCAGCACGCCGCCCACATGCCAATCGAAACGCTTTCCGAAATACGAAAATCGCAGAAACTACTACCCCATCGCCGATTGTGCCGGCAGCGCGGGCTTCTGCGATACGACGTGGGCGTTGACGCCAATAACTACGCACCCGTGTCGCTGACGCACATCCTCGCGTTCTTCGAAGGCGTGCAGCCGTCGGGCCGCATGAAGTGGCAGGATTGGATTGAGCCGTTAAGGTAAACAGGACCGAAAGTCATGCCACGGCGCGCGTCCTTTTACCGAACCGCAGGTTTTGGCAAACGCCCCATTGAGTGAAAATGCTACATGATACGCTTTCGCTCAATGGCGGCAACCGAGCTTGTCCTGAACCCTACCTCTTCGCCAGCTTCTCGCCCATGAGGTGGCCCATCACCGATGCCATCATGAGGCCGCGGGTCCAGCCGCTTGAGTCGCCCAGGCAATGCAGGTTCGCGATGTTCGTGTCGAAGTCAGCGTCCATCTTCACGCGATTGCTGTAGAACTTCAATTCGGGCGCGTACAGCAGTGTCTCGGCCGACGCGAAGCCGGGAATTGCCTGGTCGACGGCCAGCATGAAATTCATGATGGACGTCATGGTGCGGTATGGAAGCGCCGCCGTGATGTCGCCCGCCACCGCGTCGGGCAGCGTGGGCCGCACGTTCGAGCGCGACAGCTCCTTTTGCCAGGTGCGCTTCCCGTCCAGGATATCGCCGAAGCGCTGCACCAGAATATGCCCCGCGCCCAGCGCGTTGGCCAGCTCGCCGATTTTCTTCGCGTACTCGATGGGCTGGTTGAATGGCTCGCGGAAGTTGTGCGTGCACAAAATGGCCAGGTTCGTGTTGTCTGACTTGCGCTCCTTGTACGAATGCCCGTTCACCACGGCCAAGCCGCCGTCATAGTTTTCCTGGCTCACGAAGCCGCCGGGGTTCTGGCAGAACGTGCGCACCTTGTTGCGAAACGGGTTCGGGTAGCCGATGAGCTTGCTCTCGTACAGCACGTTGTTCACGCGCTCCATGATTTCGTTGCGCATCTCGATGCGCACGCCTATATCCACCGGCCCCGGCGCGTGCTCGATGCCGTGCGCGGCGCACACGCGCTCGAGCCACCCCGCGCCGCGACGACCGGTCGCCACAACCGTTTCGCCTGCGTAAATGGCGAATTCCTCGCCTCGTCGCGTGCGCCCGCGAACGCCCTTGCACACCGCTGCATAGTCGGCCGCATTTCCCTCGATGATCACATCGATGCACTCGGCTTCGAACAGCAGCTTCACGCCCGCATCGCGCAGGTGTTCCTCGATGCGGCCGTAAATTTCCTGGGCCTTTTCCGTGCCCAAATGGCGAATGGGGCAATCGACCAGCTTCAGCCCCGCCTGAATAGCGCGGCGACGAATGTCTTTCACCTCGTCGGGCGCATCGACGCCCTCCACGTGCGTGTCGGCGCCGAACGCAAGGTACACGTCATCGACCTGCTTGATGGCCGCCCGGGCCACGTCTTCGCCAATGAGCTCAGGCAAATCGCCGCCGACCTCGGGCGACAGCGACAGTTTGCCATCGGAAAACGCGCCCGCGCCCGAGAAACCGGTGGTGATGCGGCAAGGCTCGCAGCCGACGCAGTGGCCCACCTTCGCTTTCGGGCAATTGCGCCGCTCAACGGGAAGCCCCTTCTCCACGAGCGCGATGCTGGTGGCGGGCGCATTTTTCAGCAGCGACAGCGCCGTGAAAATGCCCGCCGGCCCCGCGCCGACAATAACGACATCGACGTTCATATCGGAAACAGACGCAACCATGACTTCCTCCCCATGCCCATGCGCAGCCGCAACCCGCGGCGCAACGGGCCGCATAAGATGCCGCTCGACGAACAACCTTCCCTGTCCATGCTATGCGCACAGGACTAACGAATTGCGCCAACGACGCAATCGCGCGGCCACCCGATGCCTCCGTGTCGACGCGTACGGGCTAAACCTGCATAAGCGCCCCATGCTTCTCTAGATCACAACACCGTTGCAGTGGTCGATTTCGTGCTGCACGATTTGCGCGTCGAAGCCCGTGAACGTTTTTTCGCGCGGCCGGAACGCTTCATCGAGGTAGGCGACCCTGATGCGCCTGTAGCGCGTGCACGACCGCACGCCTTCGAGAGACAGACAGCTTTCCTCGGTTCGGTATTCGCCCGACGCTTCGATGATTTCGGGGTTGTACATCAGCTGCGCACCGCTTGCACATTCAGCCACGACGATGCGCTTGCGAACGCCGATCATATTCGCCGCAAGCCCAACACACTCGTGCGCATGCGCCGCAAGCGTGTCGAGCAGGTCTTGCCCGACAGCCGCGTCAGCCGGCGTGGCATCCGCACTCGGCATCGCAAGCAATACCGGCGATTTCACAATGGGACGAATCATGCAAAATCCCCCTTCGATCGTTCGGAAAGCGCCCAACGAATCGCCTTCGCCATGCGCATATCGGGCTCCTTGAAATGGTTGCCGGGGTTGCTTTCGAAAATGGTTTCGACGCCTTTAGCCTGATACGAGTGCACGACCGACCGCGTTCCGTCGGCTACCGTACGCAGCAGGCGGCTAGGCGTGCGCGCCTCTTTCGAGCCCAACGAGAAATACGCCTGGCGCGGCGAGCGGCAGAAATCGTGGGTCGCGACGTATTCCGCGAAGCCCGGATACCACATCGAGCCCGACGCACTTGCCACCGCATCGAACAAGTCGATATGGAACGGCGCCCATGCGGCGAACAGCCCCGCAAGCGAATAGCCCGCGATGCATCGTTGCGCGGGGCGAACGGCCAAATTCGATTCAACCTCGTCGACAATCGCCTCGAGCTTGCGAAGCTGCTCCGCCGCCTTGCCGCCGAATGGCTCGTCGTCGGCAAAAACGCCCGGACATTCCCATGGCGTAAGATCATCGTTCCAGCTTGGGACCTCAATCGAAACCAGCACAAATGGTGGACAGCCCGAATCGGCGCACCGCTCGGCAACCTGGTTCGCGCTGTCGCCAAGCGAATGCAGGTATACGAAAGGAATCGCAGCCGCTGCGTTCGCCGCATCGCGGCAGCCGCAGCAACGCACGGCAACATTCTCGCCTTGTATGTCGAATTCTCTGAACATGCCAACGATGGTACCACGACCGGACGGAAGGCACGGGAGGCATTGGGCCTTTTTCGCGTGCGTCCGCCGCGCCGACAGAGGCGCACACACTAACTCGCGAGCAGGATTATTTCATTAGGCGCAAGCACCCAAATGGTGGCAGAAAATGCGACGATTCAGTCTTTTTTGCGACCTTCCCCGAGCCTGATGGCAGAAATCGCGACGATTCAGTCCTCATTCGCGGAAAAGATTAGCGCATCGCCAACGTTAGCTTTCAAAACCCCAGTTCAGATTCAATTCTTAAAATGCAATTTGCATTATTGGCTGGCAGCGTTCGCGATTCTGCTTACAAAAAGACTGAATCGCCGCATTTTTGGCCACGCAGCCAACGCAACCACGCGACGAAGGCGAAGCGGCCGGTCGTCACGGGGCAAACGCCGCGCAACGCGGAACCAGAGGTCAAACAACCCTTTGCGCGGCGCCTAATCCGCATCGCAAAGCAAAACGCCTCTGACTCCATGCCTTGCTTGTATGGCGAATTCGGAAGCCAAGAGCATGCGCTATCACCCTCGCGACGTCATCGAATGCATCCGCCGACGAGATTTGAGTGTTGGTCACCGTAACAACCCTATACCCCATTGCGGCCAACGCGTTTCGCCGCTCGGCATCGGAGGCGATTCCTCCGGCAGACGCATGGAACGCATCGCTGTCGTATTCCACGTCGAGGCGAGCGTTTTCCCAAAACAAATCGAGAACGTAGTATTTGTGCGCCGCGCATTTGCGGCCCTCGCCGACCACATTCACTCTGCGGTTCATCTTGGGGAGCGGCAAACCGTAGCCTCCCAAGGTTTGTTTTGCGCACAAAAGCAGCACGAGCCTCGATTCTGCCGGAGATGCCGAATTGTCGAGTGCGAACCGAATCGCTTTGCGCGCGCGGGCGCTTCCCGGAAAAGAGGAGGCAGACGAGACGAATGCAGAAAGCGATGCCACGCTCGTTATGGGCTCCGCCGGCATAAAGCCCGATCCATCGGGCGTTAGCGAATACGTCCCGCACAGCTCAAATGCAATCAGCGCGAGCGCCTCGAAATGAAGGAATCCCGCCAAATGCAAAAATACTGCTTCGGGCGACACGACCAGCGCGCCGCAATCGATTCGCATGAGCTTTTTTGCCGCCGGCGAACCAAGAAGACAGTGACATGCCGTACCTGGCACATTCCGCACGCCTTTCCGTTGAGAAACCGCCACATGAATCAAATCGCCAGAAATGGTCTGAATCCACGGAACGCTGCGCAAAGCAGAAATCTCACTTCGGTTCGTTTTCGTGGGCAGCGTCGACCTCGCCGCGCGTGGCGCAGGAATCAGCCCACAACGCACGGCTCGCCAATAGCGAAGTGCTGTCATATGTGCAAGGCAAACGGTCATAGGGGCACGTTAGCAAGAAAAGCTTGACGAAACCTTGCCCATCGACCGCCATTTTTCACCGCTTTCCTTGTCGTTTTCTTTTCGGTCGCATACAACCTTCCCATACCGAAATGAATCGAGGGGCAAATATGTCTATGGTTGAAAATGCGACGAGTAAGCCTTTTTGCAGCTTGAAAGCGCTTTTCTGGCAGAAAATGCGACGATTCAGTCTTTCTTTCGCAAGCAAGCAGCATGCGCAATTGCGAAATGCCAGGTTGAAGCACCGCTACGAGCACAAACGAATGCCCCTTTTGCGAGAAAAGCTTCCTTCGCGGCCTCAAAAGTGCTTACTCGCGGCGATTCCTGCCACGATGCTGTCCCAACGTTGCAACTGCCGCGCATCACGCAGCCGGACCGGCCCCGTAACACCGCCAGCGCGCATTTTTCAGCACTCCAGCGCATTAGAGTGTTGACGCGCGAGAATTCGCCGCTATACTGAACCCATTCCGCGATTGCAAGGTCGCACCGATCGGCAGGCCCGCATGTCTGCCGCACATCTTTCGAAGGAGCACGCGTGAGCAACGCCGCCGCACATATCTGCGCAGCCGCCGCCGGCTTCTTCGCCTATGCCCGCACGGGCCTGTATCTCGAATATTCCTATCGATACCTCTAGCACACGAGGGTAGCTCGGCCGCGCCGCATGCGCGCACCGCAGCCGCAGCCGTCGTGTGCGCCTCCATGTCCACGTAATTTCGCGCATTTGGGCATGGTCCGGTTTCTTGGCAGAAGGGCGATAGGAAAGCAAACGGGTGCTCTTCCGTCGAGAAATCGGTTCGCGCCCAAACGCGCTCGACCCGATGGGAATTTCCATGATCGCAAAACTCGCAATGGTGTGCGCCTTCGCCGCCATCGCCATCATCATCGGCATTCTGTGCCAGAAACACGCCGGCAGCGTGACCGGCTTCATCTTGGGCGGCCGCAACGTGGGCCCGTGGCTTTCCGCGTTCGCGTTCGGCACGTCGTACTTCTCGGCCGTCATCTTCGTGGGCTACGCCGGCCAGTTCGGCTGGAAATACGGCCTTTCGGCCACATGGGTGGGCATCGGCAACGCCATTTTGGGCAGCCTTTTGGCCTGGTGGGTGCTCGGCCCCCGCACGCGCGAGATGACGCAGCGCCTGGGCGCGGCAACCATGCCGGAGTTCTTTGGCAAGCGCTACAAGAGCCGCGCGCTGCGCATCGCCGCCGCAGCCATCATCTTCGTATTCCTGATCCCTTACACCGCGAGCGTCTACAACGGCCTGTCGCGCCTGTTCGGCATGGCGTTCGGGCTGCCGTACGAGGCGTGCGTCATCGGCATGGCGCTTATCACCTGCATCTACGTGGTGCTGGGCGGCTACATGGCCACCGTGGTGAACGATTTTCTGCAGGGCATCGTGATGCTGTTCGGCATCACGGCCGTGATTTGCGCGGTGCTCGCCGGCAACGGCGGCTTCTCGCAGGCGGTCATCTCGCTGTCGCAGGTCCCCGCCGAAACGAACCCCGAGCTGCAGGGCGCGTTCGTCAGCATGTTCGGCCCCGATTTGCTGAACTTGCTCGGCGTGGTGGTGCTCACGAGCCTGGGCACGTGGGGCCTGCCGCAGATGGTGCAGAAGTTCTACGCCATCAAAAGCGGCCCGGCCATCAAGCA
The DNA here is from genome assembly GCA_937895975.1 of uncultured Slackia sp. Lineage (GTDB taxonomy): Bacteria > Actinomycetota > Coriobacteriia > Coriobacteriales > Eggerthellaceae > Slackia. Next base: position 7,428 of record CALBLG010000077.1, on the reverse strand, counting down.
GGGCGCGATCATTTCCACGCTGTTCGCGATGGTCGTCGCCGGCGGCAGCTACTTCTTGGGCGGCTTCGGCCGCCTGTACAGCGGGCAAATCGAGATGTCGGCCACCGGCACGCCCGTCTACGACTCCATCATCCCCACGATGCTCTCAAGCCTGCCCGATTTACTGGTCGGCCTGGTGATCGTGCTGGTGCTTTCCGCATCGATGAGCACGCTGAGCTCGCTGGTGCTCACCTCGTCGAGCACGCTGACGCTTGACCTGCTGAAAGACAACGTGGTGAAGAACATGGACGAGAAGCGCCAGCTGCTGTGGATGCGCGGGCTTCTGGTGGCGTTCGTGGCCATTTCGGCGATCATCGCGCTCGTGCAGTACAACAGCTCGATCACGTTCATCGCGCAGCTGATGTCTATCAGCTGGGGCGCTTTGGCCGGCGCATTCCTGGGCCCGTTTCTTTGGGGTTTGTACTCCAAGCGCATCTCGAAGCCGGCCGTGTGGGCGAGCTTCATCGTGGGCGTGGGCCTGACCGGCGGAAACATGATCGCGGGCTTCTTCGGCCACGCGCTTATCGCGAGCCCCATCAACTGCGGCGCCATAGCCATGCTGCTGTCGCTGGCGATTGTGCCGCTGGTAAGCCTGGTTACCAAGCCGGTCGATTTCGACATGGAAATCGCGCTGCCCAGCCGCAAAAGCGCGACCGACCGCGAAATCGAGGCCGAGGCGAAAGAGGAAGGCCTAGAAGAGATGGAGCCTTTGGCGCAGTAAACCATCACGGGAGACCGCCACGAGCTAAAACGCGCTGAACATCCCGAGCGTTCAGCGCGTTTCTGGCCGAGCAGCGCCGCGTGCACCCGACAAGCAGGCCCAAAGTCGCCTTTCGGCAGGCAACGCTAGCGTTTAGAATCTATCGCATCAAACCAGCGCGTCGAGCCACACGCTTGAGCAGCGCCTTCGCGGCAATGAATGCAAGCAGCAGCGCGACCTCGGTCAACACGATGGCGCCGCCCGGCTTAAACCCGAATGCATACGAAACCACGAGCCCCACAGCGGCGCTCGCCACGCCCACCGCGCACGAAATCGCAACGGTCTGCTTCCAGCTGCGCGACGCGACCAATGCGCAGGCCACGGGCACCGTCATCATGGAACTTACGATCAACGTTCCAACCGTGCGCGAGGCGATAGACACCGCTATGGCTGTTACCAGGATGAACGCAAAATTCACCGCCGTCACGCGCACGCCGGCAAGACGCGCGGCGCGTTCGTCGATGGCCACCCAGAACAGCTCGCGCCGAAACGCGACGCACAGCAGCGCCACCGCGATGCCCAGAACCACGACAGCCGCGAGTTCGTCGTCGCCAACCGTCACGATGCTGCCGAATAAAAAACTCGAAAACGTGGAGCTATTCGGCGTGAAGCCCGAAAGAACGCCGGCAAGCCCCACGCCCGTCGCCATGATGACGGCTATTGCGAGGTCGGCGCGCCCTTCAAAACGGCGACGAATTCCCTCGATGGCAAGCGCCGCCGCCATGCAGGCGGCCGTGGCGCCAGCAACGGGGTTGATGCCGCCGATAAGGCCGGCGGCCACGCCCGCGAGCGAAGTATGCGAAAGGGCATCGCCCACCATCGACAACCGCTTGAGCACTACGACGACGCCCACCAGGGGAATCGCCGCGCCAAGCACCAGGCCGGCAATGAAAGCGCGGGTCATGAACCCGTGCGAAAACATGTCAGAAAGCAGCTGCAACATCTGCGCCCCCTGTCGATGCACCCGAACGAGACCTTGACGCATCGCTTCCGTCTTCCGCAAGAACCCCCGATTCCAATCGCATCACACACGCCGACAAATTGGAAAGACGACGCGTGTCGTGCGTCACGATGACCACAGACCTCGCCTTCGACGCCACGATGCCGCGAAGCAGCGCGACGAACGCCTCGACCGACTCGGCGTCCATTCCACTGGTCGGTTCGTCGAGCACAAGCAAGTCGGGGTGGTTGACGAGCGCGCGAGCAAGAAACACGCGCTGCATTTGGCCCCCGGAAAGCTCGCCGATGAGCCGGTTGGAGAAGCTTGCCATGCCCACCGCATCGAGGACTTGCTCGACCGAAGAAGCATCGTCTTTGATGCGAAGCGGAAATCCCTTTCGCATGGCATAACGATTCGCGGCCACGACTTCCCTCACGCTTGCAGGGAAGCGCTCGTAGGTTCCGGCAATGCGCTGGGGGACAAATCCGACGCGACGCCAGTCGCGAAACGAGGATGCCGGTTCGCCGAACAGCTCCGCGCGGCCCGCCGTTGGCGCAAGCGCTCCGAGCATCACATCGAGAAGCGTTGATTTGCCGGCGCCGTTCTCGCCCACGATCATGCATGTTTCGCCTTCGCCAACGCCAAGGCTCACATCCTTCAATACAGGCGACGTATCATATGAATACGATACGTGCGACAGGTTCACCACACTCGCCGCTGCGCTCACCTTGGCCCGACGCCCAGTTATGATTCCGTTGGGATTTCCGTTCATGCGGAGCCTGCGCTACTCTTGGTTCAGCGCGCTGACGAGTTCGTCAAGATTGTCGCGCATGACAGAGAAGTAGTCTTCGCCGGCATCGAGTTCGTCTTGCTCGAGGCCCTCGATGGGATTAAGCACCTCGCACTTCGCGCCCGTTTCATTGGCAATCTGCTGCGCGACCTTCGGGCTTACCAGGTCTTCCGAGAAGATGACCTTCACATTGTTGTCGCGCACGAACTGCACGATTTCGGCCATGGTCTTCGCGTCGGGCTCGCCTTCCGCGTCCATGCCCGTGATGGGCTCTTGCGTCAAGCCGTATGCATCGCACAAATAGCCAAACGCCTCGTGCGACACGACGATGGTTTTGCCGGAAGTCTGGGAAAGCTGCTCAGAGAATTCCTTGTCGAGGGAATCGAACTCGCTTGCCCACTTCTCGTAGTTCGCCTCGTAATCGGAAGCGTTGTCGGGATCGGCCTTCACCAGCGCGTCCTTGAGGTTCTCGGCCTCCTTCTTCGCATTTTCGGGCGCGAGCCACACGTGCGGATCGTGTTCGCCGGCGTGCTCGCCTTCCTCGGAAGCGTCGGCATCGTCGCCGCGGTCGGCAACGCGCAGTTCGATGCCATCGGATGCGCAGACGACAGAGCCTTTGACGTTCGCAGAAGACAGAGTGTCGTCGACCCATCCCTCCATATCGGCCCCGTTATAGACGAAGACGTCGGCATCTTCAATGGCCTCGACATCGGCCGGCGACGGCTCCCATTCATGCGGCTCGGTTCCTGCGGGGCAGAGATTCGTGACCTCAACGTGATCTCCTCCGACCTTTTGAGCAAAGTCGGCCATCGGGTAGAAGCTCGCCACAACCTGGACCTTCTGGGAATTGCCCGATGCTTGGTCGTTTCCTGCAGGTGCATCAGGGTTGCCCGAAGAGTTCGAGCACGCCGAAAGCCCCACCGCGCACAGCGCGACGATCGCGGCTGCGAGAACCGCGTAAAAAAGTCTATTCATTTTTGCCATAGGTATGTATCTCCTGATAAAGTGTCATATTTCAATGCGAATTCTTCATTCGTTCGAAAACATGCGCACCTTAGCAGTCAAGCCTCACCTTAAGGCCGACGAGCGTATGAGCTGCCGCGCAAAACGACCACACGATGCCAACCACAGCCAATGCAACGATTGCCATGGCCCTAAACGATGCAGCGGGGACATCGGCGGCGGAATGAATAATGGCCACGGCAACAGAGAGCACCTGGCAAATTTCACAGTTGTCGCCCGGGCAATCGTGCTGCGCCTCGGCGACGATAAACAGCGCCGGCGCCAGGATGGCCAGTACCAAAGCAAGCGAGGCTATGCGCGTGCAAAGGTTACGCATTCGCATGCCCCGATTCGGCTATCGAATTCCGCTTCGCGCACGATTCGCACGTGCCGAAAAGGACCGTGCTGGCCATGTCGAGATGAAACCCATGGTTAGCCAGCATATGCTCGCGCAATTCGTCGATTTCATTGCAATTGAGATGAATAAGCTTGCCGCACGACAGGCATTTCATGTGATAGCAATGATCTGGAGCGCATGCGCTGCGGTCGAGCAGCTCGAAGCAAGCGCTTTTCTCGCCAATAGGCTGGGATTTCACGGCAATGCCCTCATCGACCAGCTTTTCAAGCTGTCGATACACCGTGGCAGACGAGACCTTTCGTCCGGCTTTCGCGAGCGCGGCATGCACGGCCGCGGCGGTCATGTGGCCGCCCGCGTCGGACAAGCAATCGATGATTGCCTGCCGCTGCACCGTGTTGTATTGCTCGCGCATGGTATTCGCCTTCAATCTCTTCAATATGAGAACCGTTCGCATATTAGAGCGCGCAAGAAAGGCTGTCAAGCAAGATTTTGCGAAAGCATCCCGTCTTTTGGCCCGAACCCATATCGCTTCCTCATAGAAAGGCAATTTGTATAAGATTTTCAGTCTGCTCGGCAAGGTATAATAACAAGTAATATCTCGAATCGAGAGGAACCCCTATGCCAGAGCTCAGCCGCTTCTACGGCCTTATTATTAAAATGATTTACATGGATACTGGCCAGCACAACAAGCCGCATGTTCATGTCTATTACGGTGAATACGAAGCCTCTATCGGCATAGACGGCGAGCTGCTCGCAGGTTCTTTGCCAGCCAAGCAACTAAAGCTCGTCCAAGCTTGGCTTATTCTTCACGAGGAGGAAGCATACGCCGCCTGGAACAAAGCTGTCGCTGGAAACCCGTTCGAGAAAATCGCACCTTTGTCTTAAGGAGTATCGTATGTATATCGCAAACGGAATCGCATACGCAAGTGAACCCAAGCAGGGAATGAAAGTGTTTGAAGCAAAAATTGTCAACGACTTGTCGATGCTTGTAACGTTTTCAACGGGCGAAACGAGACTTTTCGACGCTTCAAAACTTATCGAAAAGCCTGCTTTCGCCCCCCTGGCAGACAATGAGGTGTTTCGCAACTTTGGAATTGAGCATGGCGTTGTCACATGGTTGGATGGCGATATCGATCTCTCACCCGAGACGATGTACGAGATGAGTTTTCCTTACGAAAAAGTTGCATAACTGCATCTTGTACTCCTCTGCCCAGGCCGCGCGACAAGCCCAATGCGGCGTCGTGCGATACAATAGGCGGCGGCAAACCGCATCGCATTTCAGAAGAATTCCATGACCGCTGGCAGCCGCACTGCCCCTATAGCTTTTCTGTATTGCCATTTGACCAGCTGCAATACACAACGAGCATGCTTTTCGCCACGAGGTTTCCTTTCTCGCGTGTTGTTTACTGGCGCAAACCCTATTCCTTGAAGAACACTCCAAGTCAAGCGAGTTGCGGCAATATTCCCAGCGCGCGGTCGACGAAGCCCCGCCCGGCGCTTCGCAGCCTAGGACGCCTTCCTACCGTTCGTCGGCGGTTGCGCGATGCAGGATGCATTCCGCGGCTATGCTGACGGCGATTTCTTCGGGGGTTTCGGCCTTGATGTCCAGGCCAATAGGCATATGGACGGCATCCAACGCGGCATCGGTCACGCCTTGGGCGCGCAGGCATTCGCGCGCGGTGGCGATTTTGCGGCGCGATCCTATCATGCCCACATACGCCAGCGGATGGGCGAGTGCCTGACCAAGCACGGCGATATCTGACGCATGGCCGCTCGTCATGATGAGAACGTAGTCACACGTATCCAGCTTGATGCTTGCGCCGATGTTGCCGTAATCGCCCAGCACCACTTCGCTTGCCGCAGGATTGTTTTCAGCGTTGGCGAATTCGGGGCGGTCGTCGAACAAGGTGACGGCGAACCCGACGCGCGCCAAGGCCGCGACGGTTGCCTGCCCCACATGGCCCCCGCCGAACACGACGGCCCTCACCGGAACAGGAACAGGCATCACAAACCAGTCGGCTACCCTGCCAGCGCTGGTCGCGGCGGCAATGCTTGAGATATCGGAATCGAGGCAGTCGACGCCACGGCATATGGAGCCGCAACCTTCGGCCGCGTTTGGCCGAGGCATCTCCTCGCGCCCAATGGCCCCATCGCTTTCATTCGGCAAACAGCCGCCCGCGAGGCATTTCCCATCTGCATCAATCAACGCCGCCTGCATCGCGAACGGCGCATCGCCATCGACGCACTTCAACACAAGATTCGCGGGAATGCGCTGGTCGATGCAGCGCAGCACTTCGGCGGCCACCTGCTTCCAGCATGCATCAGCGCTGCTCACGAACGCGTACAGCAAGCACGCGTCACCGCCGCAGGCCATGCCCAGGCTGCGTTTTCCCCGCAGCCTCAGCCCCAAATTCTCCAGGCGGCCCATGCTGCACGCGATTTCAGTCGACTGCGGAAAAATTCGGTCACCGGCCGCTTCTTCGATCATCGCGCGCGCTTCGGAAATACCGTGTGCCTCGACCTTGCCGCCGCCGATGGTGCCGCATTCGAGCCCGTCGCTCGACACCAGCATCTGCGTGCCCACATGCCGCGGGGCCGACCCCTCGACGTCCGCAACAGTGACCAAAACCATATCGCGACCAGCGCGCATGGCTTCGAGAATATGCTCAGCGATATCGCGCATGCTATTGTGCATCTTCTTTCGAACTTTCTTTTTCGGCCTACATGGAGAGACGCGCGTCAAAGGCGCCTTACTCGCTCGGTAGGCAATCGCCCCTGCTCACAGCGCCGTTCACGTGCAGAATTGCCTCCAGCACTCCGCCGGCCACGGCCAAGCCTTTGTCGGACACCAGCGCGCAGTAGCTTGCGTCGTCGCGCGGGTCCACGTCGCCGCACTTCAAGCCCTTGCGAACAGGCACGCCATCGGCCATCAGGCCGCGCAACATTCCCGTAAGCATCGCCTTCACGGGCGCATCGCCCGCAAAGGCCACTACCTGGCCTTGTTCGACATGCTCGCCAATCGAGGCCGCACCGCGAAACGCTCCGTCGCCCGTCGCGCGCAGCACGCGCTCGCCGGCGAAGCCGCCCACAAGTCCTGGCACCGCCGTATTCGGCAGCGTGGAGCCCCGGTAATACACGCGGCCAAGCGTATGTCCGCGCATGGTTTCCACCACAGCATGGCAGTCGATACCGGCCGTGAAGCCCGGCCCCACGCCGATCACCACGGGCGCCATGTCCATTGCAGTGCCCAAGTTGCGTTTGGCCAGAATAGCGTCGACCACCGCATCGGGCGCCAACGTTTCAAGACACTCGCATTGGGGGTCGACCAAAACGGGAACGCAGCCGCCCGCGAGCAGCTCGAGCGCATGCTCGGCGTCGCTCGCGCGCACGGCAGTCACGCCTTCCACCTGGGCCTTTCCCAATCGAACCGCTTCGCTGAACGCTACCGTGCGACGCACGGTGAGCGGCTGCGCGACCTCGGTCATCGCCACGTCTATGCCGCAGCGCACAAGCCGCAGCGCAATGGCGCTGGCGATGTC
>CALBLG010000076.1 GCA_937895975.1 uncultured Slackia sp. | reverse complement strand
TTCCAGCGGCAAAACCACGCTTGCGTTGCAGGTGCTCGCCGAGGCGCAGGCATTGGGCGGGGTCGTTGCGTTCATCGACGCCGAGCATGCACTCGATCCTACGTATGCGGCGCGCTTGGGCGTCGATATCGACGAAGTTCTCATTTCTCAGCCCGATACAGGCGAGCAAGGTCTCGAGATTTGCGACATGCTTGTGCGCAGCAACGCCATCGACTGCATCGTCATCGACTCGGTCGCGGCGCTGGTGCCCAAGGCTGAAATCGAAGGTGAAATCGGCGATTCCAGCGTTGGCCTGCAGGCTCGCCTTATGTCCCAGGCGTTGCGCAAGTTGGCCGGTTCGCTTTCGAAATCGAACACCACGTGCATCTTCATCAATCAGCTGCGCGAGAAGATCGGCGTGATGTTCGGCAACCCCGAAACCACGACGGGCGGCCGCGCGCTGAAGTTCTTCAGCAGCGTGCGCATCGACATTCGTCGCATTGAAACCTTGAAAAATAAGAGCAACGAGCCGGTGGGTAACCGCGTGCGCGCCAAAGTCGTGAAGAACAAGGTGGCACCTCCGTTCCGTCAGGCTGAGTTCGACATCATGTATGGCCAGGGTATTTCCCGCGAAGGCTGCATCGTCGACATGGGCGTCGAAGCGGGCGTGGTCAAGAAGAGCGGTGCGTGGTACACCTACGGCGAAGATCGCCTGGGTCAGGGGCGCGAAGCCGCGAAAGAGATGCTGCGCACCCATCCCGATGTACGAGACGAAATCGAGCAGAAGGTTCGCGACCATTTCGAAATCCCCACGGTTAAGCCGTTCGGCGAAACCGAAGAATAAGGCAGTGCCGCCCGTCAGATTGCGATTTGGCGGGCGGTTTTTTTTCTTGAGAAGGGCGTGGGTTATGCCGTATATCGATAAGGCGTATGCCGAGAAGCTGCTGCGTGAATCGGGCACTGCGATTGGCGAGGATGTGCATGAGGCATCGGCGCATGGCGTTGGAGCGGAGCGGCCGGCGTGTGCCATCAACGAGGAAACCGATGGGCCGACATCGCGGGGAAGGCGGCATTCGGGGAGGGCGCCGCTTGAGGATGCCATATTCGAGCTCGAACCTATTTCGGTTGACTACAGCGAAGCACAAATCAAGGCGTTCGAGAAAGTGAAGAGGCTCGCGAGCGCGCGCGAACGTGGGACGCATGAATTGATGGAGCGCCTTGCGCACGACGGGTTCGAGCGAGAAGACGCGCGCTCTGCTGTCGATCGAGCCGTGCGATGCGGCCTCGTTGACGATATTCGCTATGGTGCGGTTCTTGTTCGCACGCGCGTGTCGCAAGGTTGGGGAAGGCATGGCATAGAGCAGGAGCTCGAGCGCGCGGGAATTGTGGCAACCGATATTCCCGGCTGGCCCGATGAATTCTTCGCTGCGGCCGATTCCGACCCCTTTCGTGCGGATGATTTGGAGGGGTCTCTCATGCGGCAGGGGTTTGGCGGCGCGACAGATGATGAGTGCGAGGTGGCTCGCGCGGTTGAGCTGCTGCGCCGAAAGCCGCCGCGTGCGAAGAACGTGCAGGCATCCGCGTATCGAAAGCTGGTTACGAAGGGGTATTCGTCGTCGGTTGCGGCAGTCGCGGTGCGGCGTTTCCTTGAGGAGAATTAGCACCTTTGGTCCAATTATTTGCCAGCGGCGTGCGAAATTCGTGTGGGGTCGGTGTATCATATGCTCTGCTTGAGTGTAGTGGCGCCTGTGTGGCGCCTTCTCGATATATAACAATCGCATAAGTCGAATCGTGCGCAGGCGCGGTTCGACGTTCTGCACTGTCGTTGTGTATTCACTCTTGCCAGGCGCGTATTCGCCCGGCTTTTTCTTTTTGCCGGCACGCCTGCCTTCATGTATGAATTTGGAAGAAAGGGGAGGCCGATGGAAATTGTGCTTTTGATCGTCGGCTTGGCCGTGGGCGTCGCCGGCGGCTACTTTATCACCCGCTACGTCGCAAACGCATCCACCAAAAAGGCCCACGAAGAGGCCGAACAGGTGGTGTCCGAGGCGAAGCGCCAGGCTGAAACCATGCGCCGCGAAGCCGTGGTCGAGGCCAAAGACGAAGTGTTTAAGATGAAGCAAGAGGCCCAGGCCGAAAACAAGGAGCGCATGAAAGAGGTGCGCGCCGCCGAGAGCCGCATTTCTCAGCGCGAAGAATCGCTCGACCGTCGCGTTGCGAGCCTCGATGCCCGCGAACATCAGTTGTCTTCGATGCAGGGCCAAGTTGAGCGCCGCGAGCGCGACTTGAATGACGCCATGAACGAGGTGAACGTGCGCTTGGAGCACGTCGCCGGCATGACGCCCGACGAGGCGAAAGCCGAATTGCTCGACAACCTGCGCGACGAGGTGACGCATGAAAGCGCCGCCATCATCCGCGAAGCCGAGCAGCGCACCAAGGCCGAGGCCGACAAGAAATCCCGCGAGATTTTGAGCCTCGCCATTCAGCGTGTGGCGGCCGACCATACCGCCGAAACCACGGTGAAGACGATTCATATTCCGTCTGACGACTTGAAGGGGCGCATCATCGGTCGTGAAGGCCGCAACATCCGCAGCTTCGAACAGCTGACGGGCGTGAACCTGCTTATCGACGACACGCCCGAGTGCGTGACCATTTCGTGCTTCGATCCGGTTCGCCGTGAAATCGGCCGCGTGACGATGGAGAACCTCATCGCCGACGGACGCATCCATCCTGCGCGTATCGAAGAGATGTACGCGAAAGCCGAGAAGCTTGTGAATCAGCAGGTGCAAGAGGCTGGCGAGCAGGCAACGTTCGATGTGGGCATTCACGACCTTCATCCTGAATTGGTGCGCACGCTGGGTCGTCTACGTTTTCGCACGTCGTTTGGCCAGAATGTGCTGAACCACTCGCTCGAGGTTGCGTATTTGTGCGGCGTTATGGCGTCTGAGCTTGGTCTCGACCCGGTTCCCGCTAAGCGTGCCGGCCTGTTGCACGACCTGGGCAAGGCCGTTGACCATGAGGTCGAGGGGCCGCACGCCGTCATCGGCGCCGATTTGGCTCGTCGTTTCGGCGAGAAGCCCGAGATTGTGCACGCCATCGAAGCCCATCATGCCGACGTTGAGCCCAACAGCGTGCTCGATGTGCTGGTGCAGGCTGCTGACGCCGTTTCGGCCGCTCGCCCCGGCGCTCGCAAAGAGAGCTTGGAGAGCTATGTGAAGCGCCTCGAGAAATTCGAGGAAATCGCCAACGCCCATAAGGGCGTCGAGCGCACGTACGCCATGCAGGCCGGCCGCGAGATTCGCGTGATGGTCGTTCCCGAGATGGTCGATGAGGCTGCCGCCGTGGTTCTGGCGCATGACATCGCCAAGCAGATCGAGGATGAAATGCAGTATCCCGGCCAGGTTAAGGTCGTGGTGATTCGCGAAAGCCGCGCCGTCGACTACGCGAAATAGTATCTACTCGCAAGTTGAAGAGGCGTCCACTGCGGCGCCTCTTTTCATGCCCTCCGCCCTCGTGCCGCTTGGACATCCGCCAAAGGCCACAGCGGGCTACCGCTCGGCTACGCCTCGCTATGCGCCCGCTTGGCGGCGTTTCGCATTAAAATAAAGAGCAAGAATGAACGCCGACGACCTTTAGCGGACGGCCAAGCGGCACGAGAGCTGCTTTTCGGCAAGCGTCTCCGGCCCGCTCGGCTTCCCTAGGGTCGTCTGAATTCATACTAGCTCTTCTTTAAATGTTAAATGAAGCCAGGTGAGCGCATAGCGAGCGTAGCGAGCGGTAGCGAACCGTGGCCCTAGGGAAGCCGAGCGGGCCGGAGACGCGGTGGGACGAAACGGAAGGTGCAAGGATGTCCGATTCTGCTGAAAAACTTGCTGCGTTTCTTGATTCGATGCCTGCGGGTGCTCGGTTTCGCGTCGAAGACGATTTGGGCGACGGTTTCGTTCGGCTTCGCGTGTCTGAGGCGGAACGTCGTCAGGCGAAGCAGGATATTCGTTGCGTTGAAGATGCCGTTATCGAGATGCTGCGCAACGCCCGGGATGCGCATGCGCGCACGATTATCGTCGGCTCATCGAGGTCGGGCAATATTCGTCGCATCGTGATGGCCGATGACGGCGACGGCGTGCCCAATCGCTTGCGCGAGCGCATTTTCGAGCCTCGCGTTACTTCGAAGCTCGATTCCATGACGATGGACGATTGGGGCGTGCATGGTCGAGGCATGGCGCTGTATTCCGTTCGCGAAAACGCGGAGCGCGCCGAATGCGTTGCATCGGTCGAAGGCAAGGGCAGCGTCTTTTTTGTCGAATTCGACTGTTCTAAAGTCCCCGAGAAAAGCGACCAGAGCACAGCTTCGCCTTTGGTGAAACAGGCCGATGGCGCATGGCTTGTCGGTGCGGGGCCTCATAATATCTTGAAATCTGCTTCCGAATTCGCGTTGGCGAACAGGGCTGCGTGCACGGTGTATTTGGGTAGTTTGGTGGATTGCGCGGCGACCATGTATGCGTTTGGGCGGCAATTCCTCTCGGTTGGTGAGACGGGCGACAATGTTGCGCCTATCAAACGCTTGGGTCTTGCCCGCGATGCTTCGGCGCTTGTGGATGCGGCGAATTCGTTTGGAATAGACATGTCTGCCCGCAGCGCCCATCGCATTATTGCCGGTTCCGTTGAGCCGCTCGCGCCGCTTCTCGAAACGCTCGAGCGCATGCATGCCGAGCCCGAGAAGGGCGAGAAGAAGCCGCGTCGCGCGGAAGGGGCTCTTCGCGACCATCGCGGTTTGAAGATCTCTTCCGGAGATTTGCAGGCATTTTCCTCCGCTTTGAAGACAGCGTACGCCGAACTCGCCGAGGGATATTACCTTGAGCCGGACGTTGAGCCATCCATACGCCTTTCGGCGGACGGGTTGCATGTGACGTTTCCCATTGCGAAATTGTAGCGAGGGCCATGCGTTGGCCGCGGTGTGTGCGCAATATGGCTGCGCGCGTGCGCCCATTTTGTCTAGCCACTATATGCGGTACAATTCAGCAGAACTTTAATGCTTGGCCCACAAGGCATAGAAACACAAACGCACTTTAAACATCGTAGAAGGACGCACATGCCAGAGCATTTGGAAAACGGGCAGCACGTTGGCTGCCTGAAGGTGTCATCGAAGTCGTCCCCGGCTTCGGTCGCCGGCGCCATCGCCGGAATGATTAAAGACGGCTCGTGCGTCGAGATTCAATCGGTGGGCGCGGGCGCGGTGAACCAGGCTGTGAAGGCCATAGCCATATC
>CALBLG010000075.1 GCA_937895975.1 uncultured Slackia sp. | reverse complement strand
TCGGTTTCACCGCCAGTTTTTCTGGAGCGTGGGGCATGCTTCCCGTCCACAACATGCGCAAACCGTGAATATATGCATCATTTCCTATTTTTTACCACGTATTTCATACTTTGTCCCTATTTTAAGCTCCACATGTTCTCAATATAATTTTCCATAGACGTTGTTTATCAATTTCACACGTAAAATCAGATCAATAAGCTTGGCCTATGGAAATAATCGGAACGCATGTCTAAGACTGTCCCGTTCCACAAAGCATCCACAGGCTGCTCACAGTTTCTCGAATACAAGTCTGTATACTTTTTCCCTGCAAGCGAAAGGCTCCCCTCCTTTACTTGCCTGCTTCCCCAAAGCAGATTTTGAATCGACGCGATCTGAAGCGTCGTTCATCCCCTCCTTGTGTGAGGCGCGGCTCCCCTCCGCGCCTCAATTTGTTTTTACGGCCCGCTCGCTTGAGTGGGCTTTTTCTTTTCCCACTTCCCCTGCAAACCAAACGAGCAGCAAAAACCGCAACACATCCGGCCGGCGCACCTGCGCAAGCCCACAGTCGGCAGGCGCGCGGCATTGCCGCATCAGCCATCGCCCCGCAGCAACGCCGCTATTCGCGCGTTCGACAGTCCTGCTATTTCACATGTTCGAGCATCTCGCGTGCATGCGCGAGCGACGCCTCGCTTTCATCGCCCGACAGCATGCGGGCGATTTCCGCCACACGCGCGTCCTCGTCAAGCAGCACAAGATTCGTTTCAGGAATGGCATCGGCGCCTTCCGCGCCTTCACCTGCAGTCTTTTTCACCAGGAAGTGGCGCTGGCCCCGCACGGCGACCTGGGCCAAATGCGTTACTACGATGACCTGGTGCGTTTTCGCCAAATCGGCCAACACACCCGCAAGCGCTACGGCCACCGAGCCGCCCACGCCTGCGTCCACTTCGTCGAATACCAACGTGTCGCGCGCGTCGGCATCGCCCAGAACCACCTTGCAGGCAAGCATCACGCGGCTCACCTCGCCACCCGAGGCAATACGGGCCAGCGGGCGCGGCGTCATGCCTGCCGAAGCGCGATACATGAATTCAATCTGGGACGACCCGGCACGCGTCCATTTCGCACGTTCCAGCGATTCCACGTGCACAATGAGCTGCGCTCCGCCCATTTCCAAACGCGCCATTTGCTCGTTCACGCGATCGCCGAATTTCGGCGCCGCTGCCTTGCGCGCCTCATCAAGCACCGCGGCAGCTTCAACCAACTTCGACTCGGCTGCATCGTGCGCTTTTTCGGCCGCCGCAATAATCCGCGACGAATCGTCGACCGATTCGATGAGCCGTGCCGCCTCGTCGCGACGCGCAACCACGTCTTCCATGCGTGGACCGTACGCGCGCATAAGCCCCTGCAACGCGCTGGCACGTTCCTGCAGGCGTTCCAACGCATGCGGGTCGTGATCGATGCCGTCGCGATATTCGCGCAGGTCGCGCGACGCGTCTTCCAATATATACGAGGCGTCGGTAAGCGCCGCCACCAAAGGTTCGAGCGCCGAATCGGCCGCGGCCAACGGCTCCAACAAGGAAATCGCCGAATTCACCGCATCGATCGCGCCGCCGTCGGCAGACAGGCCGCGATATGCGCCGTCGCTTGCCTGCGCGAGTTCTTCGGCATTCTCTATTTTGGGAAGGTCGGCCATCAACTGGTCGTATTCATCGACCGAAGGGTTCACTTCCTCGATGCGGGCCAAGGTGAAGCGAGCCTCGTCCAGTTGCGCCGACGACGCCTGCGAGGCCTCGCGAACGCGCGCGAGCTCGGCCGCCGCAGCGCGTTCGGCGTCAAACGCCTCCGCATACGCAGCCTTGGCGGCCGCGAGATCCTCGCCCGCCCACGCATCCAGCATGGCGGCGTGGTTCGCGGGTTTCATAAGATGTTGATGCTCGTGCTGGCCGCATAAATCGACCGTTGAACCTAGCTGTTCAGACAACTGGCGCACCGTCGACATGGCGCCATCGATGCTCACGCGGCTGCGCCCGTCGGCCGAGACCTTGCGGCACGCCACATGCCCATCGGGGTCGGCATCGCCAGGCAAGAAAAAGCGGCCCTCCACCGCAGCGCCCGACGCGCCCTCGCGCACCGTGGCCGCATCGGCGCGCTCGCCCACCAACAGCTTGATGGCCGACAGCAGGGCAGTTTTGCCCGCACCCGTTTCGCCCGTGACCACGGTAAGACCGGGCGCGGGCACGAACGTCGCGTCGCGAATGAGCGCGACATTGTGCACATGAAGCTCGTCAAGCATGGCAATACCCTTCCCGAACGCTAAGGAGCCGTGAGCGTTTCGAGCGACACGGCGGACACGTGCCGTTTATTATAGGCGGTCGCATCTGGAGCATACGGCAAGAAGCGCAAAGCGCTCGTGCAATTTGGCGACCGCCGATTCGAGCAACGCGCGAAGCCACTGCATGATACCCTTCATGCATCTTGCAATCCGACCGACCGAAAGGCCAGCCGTGAAAAGAATCTTTCTCCTCGCCTGCGCATGGATAAGCCTCGCACTTGGCTGCATTGGCGTGTTCGTGCCCGTGCTTCCCACAACGCCGCTCGTGCTTCTTGCCACATTCCTTTTCGCGAAAAGCTCCCCGCGCCTGCATGCTTGGATTTGCGGTACTCGCGTTTATGCCGCATACGTTGAGCCATTCCAAAAGCGGGGTGGCATCCCCTTGCGACGCAAGCTGCACATACTTGGCTTGTCATATGCCGTTATGGGGATCAGCGCGTTTTTCGTACGCAAGCCACTCGTGTGGGCGATTCTCGCCACGGTCGCCGCGTTCTTGCTGTGGCTGATGTGCGTGCGAATTCCCACGGTGGAAGAAGACGGCGCTTTGGAAGTTTCCACACATCAAACGAGCGTCGAAGACTAATCGGCGCTCAAGAATCGCAGGAAGCCGCACGAGCGACGACCCGACCAATCGCCTGACATGCGAAGTTGCGACAGTCCAACGAGATGCCGCGACTCCGCATGCCAGGATGCGAGTCTACCCTACCGCGACAATGCGCCCATCTGACGAAATCACATCCACCTGCACGGGGATGTTCGCGCCCTTCGCATTTGCGACAGAAACCGCGCGACGAGCCGCCTGCTCGATACCGCCGCAGCACGGCACCTGCATGCGGGCCACGCGCACGCTGCGCACGTTGTTGGCCGCAATGATTTCCGCAAGCTTCTCGGTATAGTCGACCCCATCGAGCTTCGGACAGCCTATCAGGCACACGCGGCCCTTCAGGAAGTCCTCATGAAACGCCCCGTACGCGAATGCCGCGCAATCGGCGGCAACCAGCAGGTCGCATCCCTGGAAATACGGCGCATTCGTGGGCGCGAGCTTGATTTGCACGGGCCAATTGCTCAGTCGCGCCGGCACGGGAACCGTCGCGCAAACGCCACCCGTTGGAGCAACGAACATGCCAGCGAAAGATGCAGCGTCGGCATCGCACGTCGCAGAGGCAACGTCGATTCCAGCAGCAGCCCGGGCGGTGGCGGGAAAGCCGCCATCAGACGAGTGCTTCGCGCCAGACGCCCCGTCGCGCACAATCGACTTCGCCATAGATCCCGGGCAGCCTCCCGCGGGCATGCTCGCATGAATCTCGGCCTGAGCGCGGCGCATCTTTTCCGCAATCACCGCGGCTTCATCATAGGCCGCGGCCTCGCGCTCCACAAAGCGAATCGCATCTTCGGGGCACGCGGGCAAGCAGTCGCCCAAACCGTCGCAATAGTCGTCGCGCATCAAACGAGCCTTGCCATCAACCAGTCCGATTGCGCCCTCGTGGCATGCATGCACGCACAGGCCGCATCCCGTGCACTTTTCCTCGTCAATATGAATCACACGTCGTTTCACAGGCATCCCCCTTTGTTAGTAAACGAGGGAATCCTAGCATCGGAATTCGAGCGCGACAATAATTGTTACTTTTTCCATAACATATATATAGTCAACCGCGAAAGGGGCGCTCATTTAACGCGCCCCTTCATCCAAACCCTATCTGGCAACTACTTCTCGAAATCCATATCCTTGCTTTCCTTGATGAAAGCGAGCGCCACCAACGCAAGTGCCGCCATACCGGCCAGATACCAACCCAGAGCTCCCAAGCCGAAATTCATCACCAACGCCGACGCAATGGTGGGAGCAAACGCTCCGCCTAAAATCGCCGCCAGATTATACGAAAGGCCAGCGCCCGAGTAGCGAACCTTCGCAGGGAACAATTCCGGCAAATACGAGCCGCACGGGCCAAAGATCATGCCCATGCATGCAAAGCCCAAGCACAGGAAAAGCATAACGCCCGCAACATTGCCTTGGCCAAGCAAGCTAGGCGCCACCAGTCCAAACACCAATGTCAGCGCAGTAGACGCCAACAGCACCGGCTTGCGACCGCGTTTGTCAGCAGCGAGGCACCCCACGAAAATGAAGCCCGCAAAGAAGAATACCGACACCATCTGCATGGCCAGATATTGCTGCTGGGTATAGCCCAACGTGCTGGTACCATACGACAGCGACCAGGTGCCCAACGAGTAGAACAGCGTGTAGGTGATACCCATGGCGCAGCTGCCAAGCACGACTTGCTTCCAGTATTTACGCAGTTCAAACAGCGGATGCTTTACCGTTCGCTGCTCGGCGGCCGCCTTGCGGTACACAGGCGTTTCATTCATGCGCAGGCGCACAACCAGGCCAACGATCACCAACAAAGCCGACAGCAAAAACGGAATGCGCCAGCCCCATGAGACCATGGCATCAGCGGGCAGCGTGCAATCGAGCAACAGGTTCACGCCATACGCGCAGAAGAATCCAATCGGCGCGCCCAAGTTTGGGAAGCTTCCGTACAACGCGCGTTTGTTCGCCGGAGCGTTTTCGGTCGCGACCAGCGCCGCGCCAGACCATTCGCCCGCAAGGCCCAGGCCCTGGCACGCGCGGCACACGCACAGCAGCACCACGGCTGCGGGGCCAAGCACGTCATACCCCGGCAAGAGGCCAACGACGAACGTCGAGATCCCCATCATCATAAGCGCCGCAACCAGAGTCTTCTTACGGCCAAGACGATCGCCAAAATGTCCAAACAAAAGAGAACCGAATGGGCGCGCCAAAAACGACACAGCAAACGTCACAAACGCCAGCAGCGTGGCGAGTACTGGATCTTGCTTGGCAACGTCGGTGAAGAAAATGAGCCCGAAATAACTCGCCGCAGCGATGGAATAACAATAATTGTCATAAAACTCGATAGCTGTGCCCACCATCGACGCGGCGATTATTTCCGCTGTGGAATCTTTCTTCGTCGCGGCCACGCCCGACATGGGCATCGCTGCGGCGGCTGAACCTGCCTGCATGTGCTTTCCTTTCTCTCGCACGCTCGCTTCGCAAGGTTTCTGCGCGCTGCTGTTTGAGAAAAGGGGCATCAATAAAAAAGAAACGCCAGAGGTCGTTTTTCTCAAACAGCCTCTGGCGCTATAACCGAAACCATCAGCTGCCCGTGGGTTTGGGCAGCTGAGACGCAACCCAAACCCTAGATAATCAAGCTCGTAATCTCGGTAATAATGTTTGTGGTATGCATCATTGCATTGCTTCTTTCGTTTGTCGAACGCCCCATGCGTTCGATGGGCTTTATCATCGTTGTTTTCCGAGCCATGTCAATAAAATTGCGTCGTTCGTCATATTCCCTTGATATTGGAAACGTGCCCGAAACATTTGCCGACCCATGCGCGCGACGCAAGAGCAAAGGCCTTCGCCGTTTGCCCCATTGGCGTATGATACAAACGATAGAATTCGCATGAAAGGGCGCCCATGCACGAACCTACACATACTCCGGCCACGCACGTGGCCCATGAAATAGACCCTGTGTATGACAGCCGAAGCCGCGTGCTGCTGTTAGGCACCATGCCCTCGCCGAAATCGCGCGAGACGGGTTTTTTCTACGGGCACCCGCAAAACCGCTTTTGGCGCGTGCTGGCAGCCCTGTTCGACGAGCCCGTTCCGCACACCATCGATGAAAAACGCGATGTGCTGCTGCGCCACGGCATTGCGCTGTGGGACGTGTTGGCATCGTGCGAGATAGAAGGCGCAAGCGACGCGAGCATTCGCGACGCGCGGCCGAACGATTTGTCGCGCATTTTCGAGGCAGCCGACATTCGCGGCGTATTCGCAACGGGCGCCAAGGCGGGAGAG
>CALBLG010000074.1 GCA_937895975.1 uncultured Slackia sp. | reverse complement strand
GCCAAGGCCGACGAGATTGAGCTCGCGGTGCAGGTCAACGGCAAGGTGAAGGCACGCATCACGGTTGCCGCCGACGCCGTCGAGGATGACGTCGTCGCCAAAGCGCTCGAGGCTGCGGCTGGCGCAGTCGAGGGCAAGACGGTCGTCAAGAAGATCGTCATTCCCGGCCGTTTGGTGAACATCGTCGTGAAATAAGAATACGTCGGTCTAACGGTCAACGTATTGCGCCGACGCTGCGCAGCAATCTGGTGGCGCATTTCGGGTTCAGCCTTCGGCTCGCGTACCGAAGTACGTTGAGCCCAGCTGAGCCGGGCGCGCCCGTTCGGGCGCATAGGCAGGAATTGAAAATGCCACGGGCATTTTCAACACCCGGACTGCATTCGCCAGCTTGCCTCTTGCTGACTTCTCGTGCGAATGCATCTTTTTCAAGCCGCTCCTGTGTGGGCGGCTTGCTTGTTTTCTAGAGAGTTTTTCGACTTTCGCGCATGCGGTTTATCATGTGACGCTCGGAAACGGAAAGGGGCTTCGCGTGCTCAAAGGCTTGTTCAAATGTGCGGCCGCGCTCGCTGTTGCGGCAGTTATCGCGGTGGGTGGCATCAACGCGTGCGTGGTGCTTTCGGCGAACCCCGCCATTACCACGCTGGACAAATATGAGCAATCGCGCGTGGCTTCTTGCGACGCTATCGTCGTGTTGGGTGCAAGCGTTCTGCCCGACGGCTCCCTTTCGCCCATTTTGCAGAAGCGCGTTGATGCGGCCGTCGATCTATATCTGAAGGGCGTGGCGCCTATAGTCGTTATGTCGGGCGACGGTCGCGAATCGAACTACGACGAACCCACGGCAATGAAGGCGTACGCCATCGCCCAAGGCGTGCCTGCCGATGCCATTTATTGCGACGGGGGAGGCTACCACACCTACGACACTATGTGGCGCGTGGCCAACGTGTATGGCGCGCAAAGCGTGGCTATCGTTACGCAGAAGTATCACCAATACCGTGCGGTGTTCGATGCGCAGGGTGTTGGCATGTCGGCTGTGGGCGTGGTAAGCGATACGGGCACCTACGATGATCAAACGTATTACGATATTCGCGAGTGGCCCGCGCGTGTGCAGGATGCCATTTCGATATGGACGAGCGCGAAGCCCGACAACCCCGAAGAAGGCATTACGCTGTAGGCGCCATTTGCCTGGTTGGACGCAAGTTTAACTTGACAAAATGCCGTGAATAAAGAAACCTATCTACCTAGGTATTAAGAGGGTTTCATAAGGGGTGAACATGGCCGACGAGGATATTCTTTCCAAGTTCCATGAATACCAGGCTCAGGCGAACGCCCGATGCGCCGCGGCGGGTTGTGATGCGTCCGAAGGGTGCAACGGTTCGGCTTTGTGCCCGGCGAACGCGCCCGCCCCAGTGATTGGCGTGGTGCCTACGCAATATCCGTCCGAAAAGTCGGTCGTTATGGCGAATCGCTACATCAATGCGCTTGCCGCCGCGGGCGCCGCTCCGCTCATTTTGCCGCTTGTGGAAGATGTTCATGTGTACGAGACGCTGTTCCCCCATATCGACGGCTTTCTGCTTACGGGCGGCAACGATATCGACCCCGAACGGTACGGCTCGCTCGAGAAGTCCGAGAAGCTCGGTGAGCTTACGCCCGAGCGCGAAGACCTGGAATTTCTTATTTTGAGCTACGCGTACCAATACGACGTGCCGGTGCTCGGCATTTGCCGAGGCATGCAAATGATCAATGTGTTTTTCGGTGGCACGCTGTACTTGGATTTGGCCGACCAATTCACGTCGCTTCAGCATTGGCAAACCAGTGATTATTCCGAGACATCGCATTTCGTGAAGATCGTACGCGAATCGAAGCTTGGCCGCATTCTGGAAACCGACCGCTTGGCGACGAACTCCATGCATCACCAGGGAGTTCGCACAGTTGCGCCGTTGCTCGACCCGGTGGCGTATGGGCCCGATGGGCTGGTGGAGGCCATCGAGGTGCGCGATAGGTCGTTTATCGTTGGTGTGCAGTGGCACCCCGAGTTTTTTGCGGGCGAGAAAAAGATGGGTTGCATTTTCGCGTCGCTCGCGCAAGAGGCCATACGTTCGCATGCGGCAACGTGCGAGGAGCGCGAACGTTGCAGGCTCAGCATTCGCAAGGCCGAGAGCGTAAGGTCGTGGCCCACCATGGAATACGCCGATGGTATCTAATTCTATGTTTAATTTAGCTAAGAATGCTAGTATTTAAAAGATACTAGTAGTAAATGAATTGTAGGTTTCTTCTAGTAACTGTAATGGAAGAGAAATAAGTTACCTAGAGAAACTAAAACATAAAAGGAAACCATGATTTACCTGGACAATGCCGCAACAACCGCCATGCATGCAAACATTTTCGAACAGATGAAGCCGTACTATCTGGAAACGTACGGTAATCCTGGGAGCATTCACGCGGCGGGTCGCGGGGCTTTGCACGCGGTAATGGATGCGCGAGCGACGGTTGCGAAGCGCCTGGGTTGCATGCCGCGCCAAGTGACATTCACGTCGGGCGGCACCGAGGCCGACAACCAAGCAATCGCCACGGCGGCGCATTTTGGCCAGAGGATCGGCCGCATGCGCATGGTGGCATCATCCATCGAGCATCCGGCGGTGCTGCGCGCGCTTGAAGCATGGAAGGCCCGGGGTTTCGAAATCACGTTGGTCGATCCAGACGAAACTGGCGTGGTGCAGGCATCGTCTATTCATGACGCGCTTGACGATGACGTGTGCCTGGTAAGTGTGATGGCGGCGAATAACGAAACAGGCGCCGTTCAGTCTATCGAGGAAATTGCGGCGGCTGCCCACTCGGCGGGCGCGCTGTTTCATACCGACGCCGTGCAGGCTGCCGGGCATATCCCGCTGAATTGCGAAGCGGCAGGCGTCGATTTGCTGTCTATCTCGGCGCACAAGTTTCATGGTCCTAAGGGCGTAGGCGCGCTCGTGTGCCGCACGCGGGAAGGCGCTGAGCCCATCATCTTTGGCGGCGGCCAAGAACGCGGCAGGCGGTCGGGCACCGAAAACGTGCCAGGCATCGTAGGGCTTGCGGCTGCGCTCGAAGAGGCATGCGCCAATATGGACGGGGACGCGCGTCGCGTGGGCGAACTGCGCGACACCTTGGAGCTACGGTTGGCGTCCATCGATGGCGCGATGATCATTGCGAAGAACGCTCCTCGCGTGCCAGGCATTTCTAACGTGTGTTTTGACGGCCTCGATCACCAAGCGGTCGTCCCTCTGCTCGATGCGCGTGGAATTTGCGCTTCGGCGGGCTCGGCCTGTTCGGCGGGAGCAGTGCAGGTTAGTCACGTACTGCGCGGTATGGGCGTTCCCGATGGCCTTGCCAAAGGCTCGATCCGTTTCTCGCTTTCGGTCGACACCACGCAAGAAGATGTAGACGCCGCGGCGGTTGCAATGCAGGAAATTGCGGCTTCGCTCAAGCGGTAAAATACGTATACCCATCGCTTCCGGCGAGCCCGGGCAGGCCGCGCAAGACCACACCGGGCTACCGTTCACTTCGCTCGCTATGCGCCCGTTTGGCGGTGTTTCATATTGAAGGGAAGAACGAATATGAACACCGACGGTCTTGTGCGGCCCGCTCGGGCTCGCCGGAAGCGGCAGCGCTCTTTTATTGGGGATGGCCCCGGCCATCCCCAATAAAAGAGCGGTGGGTATTCAACCGACTTAAGAAGGACGAACATGGCGAATTCCAAAGGGCGCGTGCTGGTTGCGATGAGCGGCGGCGTGGATTCCAGCGTGACGGCGTATTTGCTGCAAAGTCAAGGCTACGAATGCATCGGTGCCACTATGAAGCTCTACAACAACGAAGACGTTAATGCCACGGGGCATACGTGCTGCAGCCTCGACGATGTCGAAGACGCGCGCGATGTGGCGTTCCGTTTGGGGATTCCTCACTATGTGTTTGACTATTCGGCTGAGTTTGAAGACGAGGTCATGCGCCCCTTCGTGGAAGAATACGAAGCCGGTCACACTCCCAACCCCTGCATCGAATGCAATCGACGCATGAAGTTCAGCCGCTTGCTGAAGCGCGCTGAAGAGCTGGGCTGCGATTATATTGCCACGGGGCATTACGCGCGCATTCAGCAGCAGGGTGGGCGCTGGACGATGCTTCGTGGGCTGGATCCGAAAAAAGACCAAAGCTATGTGCTGTATTCCATGACGCAAGACCAGCTTGCGCATACGTTGCTGCCTTTGGGCGGCATGGAGAAAACCCACGTGCGCGAAATCGCCGAGGCACAGGGATTCGTCAACGCCCAAAAGCACGACAGTCAGGATATTTGTTTTGTTCCTGATGGCGATTACCTGGGTTTTCTCGAGCGCTATCGCGGTTGCGCCTACAAGCCGGGCGATATTGTCGACGAGCAGGGCAAGGTGCTCGGCCAGCACAAAGGCGCCGTTGCCTACACCATTGGGCAGCGCAAGGGCCTGTGCATAGGCGGCGCGCCCGAGCCATATTTCGTCACAGGCAAAAATATGGCGGAAAACAAAGTAATCGTGGGTCCGCGCGCGGCGCTCCAATCGCAAGGGTGCGAGGCCGTGAACTGGAATTGGATAGCGGAGCCGCTTTCGCCTGGCGAAGCGCTGCGCGTGCATGTGAAGGCGCACTATCGCCAGGCGCCCATTCCGGCCGAGCTTTCCGTCCATGAAGACGGAACGGTGCGTGCCACGTACCTCGAACCGCGCCAAGCTGCGGCGCCCGGCCAGGCGCTCGTCGCCTATGTGGGCGACTCCGTGGTGGGCGGCGGCACTATCGCACGCGCATTCTAGCTTAGTTTGAACGAAAAATCGCGATATGTGCAGCCCAGTTTTCACGCATCGAGAAAACTGGGCTGCATGCATCTATAATCCCAGGTCAAATTAACCCCGGAATCATCGTTGCCCAAGGTTTTCGGGGTTAGCTGCGCATATCGCGATTCTACATATTTTGGCGGACTTATCGAGTCTATTTCGTTGCGAGCCTGGCGTTGCGCTACCATGGGGCTCTACGAAATATCTTCGGCCGCGAATAAAGGGGGATTCATGGCCATTGTCGATAATGTCGCGCTGTACGCATTGGGGTACGCTGCTCACGAGAGCCATCCGATGCGCCTCGACCAGTATTGCTTGAACACCGTGCAGCGGAAATATCCGTGTTCCGATTGCTCCGACGCATGCCCCCAAAACATCGCGATCGATGCGAAAGAAATCAACTGGCGCGGATGCACCAACTGCAATTTGTGCGTTACGGCGTGTCCCACGCAGGCGATTCACGAATCGTCTGCCAGCCTCGATTCTGCACTTGCGGCGGCTGGCACGGCGGGCGACGTTGTGGTGGTGGCGTGCGACCAACATAAAGGCCAGGCCAACGTGCGCGCCCATTGCCTGAGCTCAATTCCGTGGGAGCTTATTGCGGCGCTTGCGTTGAAAAAGCCCGTTGTATTGAAGGTAAAAGCGTGCCGCGAATGCGAAAATACCGATTTGCGCGATGGCGTGCACGACTTGCTGAATAGCTTGAAACGCTTCTTCGGTCCCGAAGAATTCAAGAAGCGCATTTTCTCGCGCGTCCCCGAGGGGGCTGTGGCTGGGTCGGGTGCTTCGAAGCGCTCGGCGTTCGAGGGCGCGATGTCCACGGTGAAACGCGGGGCCGAAGAATTGCTTGCCGATGAAGACGAGCAGCGTCGTGTGTCGCACTATCGCGCGATTTTGCTTGAGACGTTGCAAGAATTGCCCGAAGAAGAGCGCCCCGAGGTTACGTGGCTCACGTTGACCGAAGACGGTAATTGCCGCGGGTGCGAGATTTGTTCGAAGATGTGCCCGCATGGGGCCATTGAGCTGCGTATTCCCGAATATGCAGCCGAACAAAAGCGGAAAGACATCGAACGCGATGCCAAGCGGCACAAAATGCCTGGCTTTGCGGCCGCTTCTTCAACGGGCACCGCTTCGACGTCGGCGGCGTTCACGTTTGGCCCGGTAGGCTCGACATCAACGGCGAAGCCTTCGACTAAAGAAATCCAAGAGGCCAAGGAAGCGGCTCTTGCCGCGGTTGATGCGGAACTTGCCGAGCTGCAAGCCCAAGGCGTGAAACCTGCGTTCATTCACGATGCGTCGCGCTGCACGCAGTGCGGCCTATGCTACATGAGCTGCCCCGAAGAGAATATCGGCGGTTGGGCCGAAATCACCACGCGCGAAGTGCCTGCGAAGGCGGAGCATCCCATTTCCGTGCAGCTTTGCGAGAAATGCGGGCGCCCGTTCAAGCCGAAAGATGGCGAAACCAAGTGCGCCGCCTGCTCCAGGATGAATTTCCTCAGGTAGGCGGGACAGTTTCCCCTGAGGAAACTGTCCCATTTTGCAGCATCTACAACGTGGGATTCACGGTGCTGATGAGCTCGCCGAGCTCTTGGCGCGAGTGGATGTCGAGCTTCGTATAGATATGCTTGCTGTGCGTGCGCACGGTGTTTTCCGAAACGAAGAGCTCTTCGGCAATTGCCGCCACGCTGCGTCCGCGAGCGATGAGCTCGCACACTTCGGTCTCGCGCGCCGAAAGGCCGTATTCTTGTTTCAAAACCAGGCATTGCTTCGACAGACGGTCGGTAATGGTTATGCCGTCTGCGCGCACTCGTTGTTTGACCGGTTTGGCCGGCGTGGATTCCGTTTGATTCGGTGCATTCTTGGCCGTCTTGCCAGGCGTCGTCGAAGGCGTGGCCGTGGACGCTGGCATGATCGAGCCGGTGCTTATCCGCTTTTCCTTGGGGCTCACCAGCTCGATTTGGTCATCGCGTCGCGGTACGCCGTCTTTCGAAGTTCCCAAAAGCGAACCGGCCGAGAAATACAGAGACATCCCCAGCGCATAGGCGGCCAACATGGATAAAATGGCCACTTTCCCTATGCCCATCACGTCTACATCGATAGTTATCCAGCCCAAAACGAACCCGATCGCCTGGGGCACGTATGCGCATGCGCCGAAGAATGCATAGGCGAATACCGGATTGGTACCGCGGTCGCGCGCGATTTGCGCTGCCTGCATCATCATCACCAGCACCATGATCGAAAACACCGTGTAGGCGACGCTTGCAAATAAGGTAAGACCGGTGCCCTGCGTGAAGGGGAACAGCAAAAGCCCCGTGAAAATCACAGGGTACACCACGCGGAATGCGGTGCGCAGGCTGAATCGAAGCGAGAAGAAGCGCCATGCTCCCGCAAGCAACGCGCAGGCGACCAGCACGCCCGCCATAGACGATGTGTTCACGGCCATTTGCACGTCGGGCTCGATGATGGCAACGCCGCGCGCCAAACCCGCCGCGAATGCGAGCGCCCCCAAACCGCCCGCCGAGCGCCAGAAGTCGTGCAGAAGGCGCGAATAGACTTGCGGGTGCTCGCGCGGCACGTCCTCGAACATCGATTGCTCGAAGTCCATCTCGCGCACCGAAAGCGACAGACACAGCGCGCACAGCGGCAAAAGCACTACGGGAATCAAAAACGCTGTAAGCGAGTCGGGAATAAGGTACAACGCGAAATACAGAAGCGAACCCAGCGCCGTGCCCGAGATAAGGCGCGCGTTGCATTGCGGGGCGGGAATCGCCGAGAAATAACGCTGCCACAGCATGAAAATCCCCGCGCACCCAACGCCGAGAAATGCGCCGCCGCCGATGATGAGGGCGAGCGTGAAAGCCGGAACATACATAACGGCGATAATGAGGCACGAGCCGACGAGCGCGAGCGAGATGGACAACTTCACCAGCATGCGTCGCGCCGCGGTGGGGAAGTAATACGAGCCGAAGGCGCTCGCGACGTACGACGTGCAAAATGCGAGTGACTGCGCAAGGTAGAACGTCAGCGTAACTTCGCTCGTTTGGAAATCGGTGGGCAGAAACGGGAACACACCGCCCCAAACCTGCGAGGCGTACACTGCAAGAAAAATCGCGAAGCCCACCACTGAGGCGTGCGGCTCCAATGTCGATTTTTCCATGAAATTCCCCTCGAAGATGGTTATGAGAATCCGCTTGCGCGCACTGCGACGCGCATGGCTCAGTGTGACCGTATAAGCGCGTCCGCGCAAGCGAGAATGGAAGATAACATTGCGAACATGTGCCGAAATGGACGAAATCACACGTGGTATGTGATGTGTTTACCTGGGCTTTTGCCGTAGGGTGTTGCCAAGATGCACGGCGGCTCATGCCGTGCGGGCTTGAAGGGAAACCTGAAAGAAGGGGGAAAGATGAGCGAAAACGAGAAGCATGGCTTCACGCGTCGCAATTTCGTGAAGGGCTCGTTTGCGGGTGCCGCGGTGGCTGCGGGCGCACTGGGCGCAAGCTCGATGTTCGGCTGCTCGCCGGCTGCCGACAAGAAGGCCGACGATGCCAAAACGGAATCGACCGACACCATTGCCTGGAGCCAATGCAACGTCAATTGTGGCGGCAACTGCATTTTCCAGTGGCATTCCAAAGACGGCAAAATCCAGTACATGGAAACTGACAATACGGGCAACGACGACTTCCAGGCGCGCGCTTGCCTGCGTGGCCGTTCGATGCGCCGTTGGCTGAACAGCCCCGACCGCCTGCTGTACCCGATGAAACGCGTCGGCAAGCGCGGCGAGGGCAAGTTCGAGCAAATCAGCTGGGATGAGGCCATTAGTACTATCGCCGACAAGCTGAAGTACACCATCGATACGTACGGCAACGACGCCATTTACGTCACGTACGCCACGGGCATGTATTCCGCCACGGGCAACCCGAGCGCGCGCCTGCTCAACTGCCTGGGCGGCTATCTTGGCCGTACGTACGACTACTCCACGCATATGCTGAGCGCCGCCATGCCGTATATGTATGGCAGCTCCGCGAACCTCGACGAGGACGGCAACCATGCCACGCTCGGCAAGCCGGCTACGGCGTTCAGCCCGTACGACGCGGTGAACGCGAGCTCGTTCAGCGAGGCTGAAGCCAATTCCGATCTCGTGGTGATGTTCGGCAACAGCCCGGCGGAAACCCGCATGGGCGGCGCGAACGCCGTGTGGGACTTCGCTCGCGTGCGCGAGGCCGTAACGGGTCGTGGCGGCAAAATCGTCAACATCGACTACCGCCTGAACGAAACCGCCTCGGGCCACCCCGACGAGTGGCTGCCCATTCGCCCCGGCACCGATGCCGCGCTTGTCGCCGGCATTGCGCATGAGTGGATCGCCAACGGCCAGGTGAACAAAGAGTTCCTCGACAAATACACCGTGGGCTACGACGACGACACCATGCCCGAGTCGGCCAAGGGCCAGAACAAGTCGTACAAAGACTACATCATGGGCACCGGCTACGATAAGGTCGAAAAGACCCCCGAGTGGGCCGCTGCCATCACGCAGGTCCCCGCTGCCACCATTCGTCAGCTTGCTGCCGATTTGGCTTCCGCGAAGGCGCCGTTCGTGTGCCAGGGCTGGGGCCCGCAGCGCCACACCAACGGCGAAGACACCACGCGCGCCATCTGCATGCTGCCCATCTTGCTTGGCCAGATCGGTCTGCCCGGCACCAACACCGGTCAGCGCGAAGCCGAGCCGCCGACGTATTTGACCAGCGGTCTGCCCGCGCTTGCGAAAAGCAGCACGGTGAAAGCAAAAATCCCCTGCTACGAATGGGTGAACGCCGTCGACCATGGCCACGAGATGACCGCCACCAACGCGGGCGTGAGCGGCGTCGACAAGCTCGATCACGACATCAAGTTCATTTGGAACTACGCGGGCAACTGCCTCACCAACCAGCACGGCGACATCAACCACACCCACGAGGTGTTGGCCGACGAGTCCAAGTGCGAGTTCATCCTGGTGTGGGACACGGTCATGACCGACTCCGCGAAATACGCCGACATTCTGCTGCCCGATGCTATGCGCTCCGAGCAGCTGAACATGCAGACTCAGGGCTATTCCGAGTGGTACACCGGCGTTACCGTGGGCGGCCCTGCGCAGGAGGCCCCGGGCGAGTGCCGTTCCAGCTACGACGTGTGCGCCGAAATCGCCGACAAATTTGGCAAGAAGGACGATTTCACTGAAGGCAAAACGCATGACGAGTGGGTTCAGTCGCTGTACGAGGCGGGTCGTGAGAAGCATCCCGAAATGCCCACGTGGGACGAAATCAAGCAGCAGGGCGTGTACAAGGTCGCTCTCGAGCCCGTCGTTGGCCTGAAAGATTTCCGCGACGACCCCGAAGGCCACCCGCTGGCCACGCCGTCGGGCAAGATCGAGATCTACTCCGAGGCTTTGGCCGAGCTCAACGACACGTGGGAGCTTGCCGAAGACGAGCACATCAACCCGATTCCCGTGTTCACCCCGGGCTTCCAGGGCTACGGCTCTACGACCGACGAGTACCCGCTGTACTGCACCGGCTTCCATCACAAGAGCCGCACGCACAGCTCTTACGGGTTCATTCCCGAGCTCGAGCAAGTCGCGCGCCAGCAGCTGTGGATCAACCCGGCCGATGCAAAGACGCGCGGCATCTCCAATGGCGACATGTGCGCCGTGAAGAGCCCCGCAGGTGAGATTCGCATTGAGGCCAAGGTAACGCCGCGCATTATTCCTGGCACGGTTGGCATTCCGCAGGGTGCATGGCACAAGGCCGACATGTCGGGCGACAAAATCGACGAAGGCGGCTGCGTGAACACGCTGACCACCTACAAGCCCACGCCGCTGGCTAAGGGCAACGGCCCGGCGCATTCCATGATCGTCCAGGTTGCCAAGGCGTAAAGCGCGAGCGAGAAATAGGGGGAATTGAACAATGGCTTACGGATTCTATTTCGACAGCACGCGCTGCACAGGCTGCCGTACCTGCGAGATGGCGTGCAAAGATTATCACGACCTGTCCACCGAGGCGGCCTTCCGTCGAGTGTTCGACTACGAAGGCGGCGAGTTCGTCGAAAACGCCGACGGTACGGTGACCACCACCACGTATGCGTACCACCTGTCCGAGGCGTGCAACCACTGCGAAAGCCCGAAGTGCTTCGCGGCGTGCCCCACGGGCGCGATTGAGAAGGACGAAGACGGCATCGTCTACATCAAAGAGGACGTGTGCACCGGCACCGGTGCCTGCGTGGACGCCTGCCCGTTCGGCGTGCCCATCCTGGTGAAGGAAAAGAACAAGGCCGTGAAGTGCGACATGTGCCGCGATCGCATAGCCGAGGGCAAGCGCCCCATCTGCGTCGAGGCCTGCCCGCTGCGTGCGCTGGAGTGGGGCGACCTTGACGAGCTGAAGAAGGCGCATCCCGATGCGGTGCACGCCATCGCGCCGATGGCCGACCCGTCCATCACCAATCCCAGCGTCATCATCAACGCGTGCCCGGCCGCCAAAGAGGTTGGCGACACCACGGGCGCCGTGGTGAACGAGAAGGAAGTTACCTTCGCCTAATAGGTTGCGCCGTTCTTCTGAACGGCGCTAACCGCCGACGCTGCGCGGCAATCTGGCGGTCGGCTTGCGCCCGCTTGGGCGCATAGAGTGGCAGCGGAAATGTCACTGGCATTTCCGCTCAAGCCAATCCGACTCGCCAGCTTGTCGCTCGCTGACTTTTGGTGCGAACAGAACGTTGTTTTGCCCCATGCATTTTTGTATGGGGCTTTTGCCGTATTATTGAAAGGCTGTTTTGACGCAAGGGGGGTGCGACAACGTATGTACGGGTTCTTTTTCGACAATTCGCGATGCACGGGCTGCCGCACCTGCGAGATGGCTTGCGTCGATTTCAACAACCTCGCCGCAGGCCGCAAATATCGCCGCGTGATCGACTACGAAGGCGGTTCGTGTGAGCTTGCCGCCGACGGAACCGCGAAAGCCACGGCGTTTTGCTACCACGTATCGCTCGCTTGCAACCACTGCGAGAATCCCGAATGCGTGCATGTGTGCCCGACGGGGGCCATGCATAAGGATGAACTTGGCCTGGTATGCGTCGACGCCCATAAATGCATCGGTTGCGGATATTGCACCATTGCGTGCCCCTATCACGCTCCGTCCATCGACCCAGATGCGCGGCAAAGCTCCAAGTGCAATGGCTGTTCGCAGCGCGTGGCGCAAGGCAAGCGTCCCATCTGTGTGGAGGCGTGTCCGCTGCGCGCTTTGGATTTTGGTGAAATGGACGATTTGCGTGTCCGCCATGCCGACGCAACCAGCGATGTGGTGCCGCTTCCGTCTTCGGAATACACGCATCCGAATTTGCTCATGAAGCTTGCGCCTGCAGCGGCGGCCGCCCAAAAAGGGGACGGTTTTATAGCGAATTTGTCCGAGATTGAAAACAATCACGAAAGTGATCAAGGGTAATTATGGCGCAACAGGAAGATTCATATCGGCTGGAAGACGCCGATACCGCGCGCGAGATGCTTCGCAACGACGATTTCATTGAGGCATATGCGACCGCTGCCAGGTTGCTGGGGGCATGTTTGGCGTTTTCTCCGAAAAATGAGAATGCGGCGCGCTCGCTGCAAGCGTTGCGCGAGGTGTATATCGCGGCCGATTGGCCTTTTGGCGCGGCCAATGCCGAGGCTGAATTATTGCAGGCGGCCGAGCTTATTGCGCTGGGAGCGTGTGAGGACGGTGAAGCTCTTGCCACGGAATACCAAAGGCTCTTCGTGGGGCCCGGCCATTTGGCTGCGCCGCCGTGGGGTTCGGTGTATATGGACCACGACAAGGTTTTGTATGGCTGCACGTGGGTCGAGCTGCGCGAATGGATGCGCGCTTACGACATCGAGGCCGAATATAACGAGCGTGTTCCCGAAGACCAAATAGGGCGTTTGCTGGTGATGTCTGCCGATGTGGCTCAGGGGTGTAGCGATGTGCTGCCCGAGCTGCTGGGCGACCATCTATTGCCCTGGGTGGGGCATTATTTCGACTTGTTGGCGGCCGAGGCTCGGCTTGCCACCTATCAAGGCGTGGCGTTGCTGGCGAAAGCGACGCTCTCCGATATGCAAGCGCTGCTCGGCATAACGCCCGCCAATCGCAGGCTGTATCGGTAAAGCGGGTTGAAACGTGCTAAATGCCCAGAGCGTTTAGCGCGTTTAACGAGCTTCGAGCTTGGCTAAGCTGGGCTAGGGGGTTGCCCCTCCGACCCATCCCGAGCGAGAAGAGGAAAGGGAAGGATCAAGCGTGTTCGACGGAGGATTCAGCGCAACTTCGCTTGCTGTTTTCACGGCGCTCGCTCCTGCGGGAGCGGTTGCGTATGCGTGCTTGGCAGCATTCCTGCTTGCTCGGCGCAATACTCCAATTGAGCAGCGCGAGCGCGTGATGCGCTTGCTGCTTCTTCCGCTCGCCGTTGCGTGGGCGGGGTTCATCGCCTCGGCCACGCATCTCGGCACGCCCGCGAACGCCTTGCATGCCGTCAACGGCATCGGCCGCTCGCCGTTGTCGAACGAAGTGGTTTCGGTCGTCGCGTTCTTGTTCTTCTCGGGCATGGCATGGATGTATTCATTCAGCCAGCGCCTAAGGCCTAAGGCGATGAATTCCCTGTTGGCGGCCGCGATTGCCGCTTCTGCTCTCATGCTGTTTCACATGTCGTTCGCGTATTCCATCGCGACGGTACCCACGTGGGATACGTGGCTCACGCCGGCGAATCTCTGGGCGGCGTCGTTGCTTTCGGGGCCGGCCCTTGCGGCGTTGGCCTTGCAAGCTTCGCGATGCCCGTTGGGAAGATGGCCATACGCGTTGCTGCTCATATCCGCCGTGGCGCTTGCGTGTGGAACGGGCCTGCTCGCGGCTCATGCTGCATTCCTCGCAACGGTATCGAACAACGTCGCGAATGCGGTTTCGCTGGTGCCGAACTATGGCTGGCTCATTGCGTCTCATACGGTGCTCGCGGCGTGTGGCTTGGGCTTTCAGCTCTATGGCATGCGTCTGCCGTCGTCGCATGCTCGCGGCCTGGTATTTTCGTCGGTCGGTTGCACTGTGGTCGTGATCGCCGCGCTGCTCGCGCGTTTCCCGTTCTACGACGCCTATCTGTCGGTGGGGTTCTAGCTGTTATTTATTGCCATTTGGCAATAAATAACAATCAAATACAATTTGAACCTTCCTTCTTCAAATTCATAGAATGGCCTTGTGAATACGTTTCGGAGCGTACGGTCAGTAATGGGATATTGAAGAGGGGGAACCATGAAAAGGAAGTGGGTTAAGCCATTTGCCGTCGCGTCGGCAATTGCTTTCGCTGGCACCTGCGTTGCTTGCGCGCCTCATGTGGCAACCGAGAAAACGACTAACTCTGCGTCCGATTCTCAAGCATCGGGCGCAATCGTGCAAACGAAAGATACGTCGTGGGAGCAGTGGCAAAGTGAATACCCCAATGAGGTTGGGTCGTTTTTCGAGGGCATGACTGAGGTTGAATCCTGGGACGGCAAGGTCCATAGCCATGCGATGCTGTTCGCCAATGTGCCGGAAATGCAGAATGGCGTTGAAAAGTTCGGCAGCGCATGCATTGCCTGCAAATCGACCACAGGAACTAAACTGCTTGACGAGCAAGGTCTTGCGGCGTTCAGCTTGCCGTGGAATCAGATTAGCGAATCGGTCGATTGGTACGATTGCCAGTTGTGCCACGAGGACGGCACACCTGGCGCGACGCTCAAGTACGACGGCATGGCAGCTACCGAGTTCGGCTCGACCTTGCTCGATTCAGTAGACTCCAAACAAGCGGTTTGCGGCCAGTGCCATAATTTCTATGGTGCCGTGTATACCCGTGGCGGTCTTATGAAGAAGATGCAATCGGGCGAAGTCGATGTCGATTCCGTTGATCCATATCGTTATGGCACCGATCCCGATTCGCTTATGAAAGCAGCGATTGAAGATGGCTACGAGCTTGTGACCGATCAGGAAACCGGCCTTCAAACCTTCCAGGCAAACCACCCAGAGATTGAGATTTTCCAAGGAAGCGTTCACGAGCAGCTTGGCATGGCGTGCGTCGATTGCCATTCGGCCAAGAAAACTGACGAGAACGGTAACGAGTACCAGTCCCATGATTTCTCGTCTTCCCCGCTCGAACATGAGGAAAGCCTCGAGTACTGCCTGACGTGCCATAGCTCCCAGGGCATTGAAACGACCGACCAGATGAAAGATTTCGTGCATAATGCCCAGCAGGAGGTTGCCGATCTGGAGGCAACGTTCTACGAGAAGCAGGCGACGTTGAAGGACCTCGTTACGAATGCGGTTAAAAACGGCGGCGTCGACGAGACGACGCTCGACAAGGCTCGTGAGAATTACACGCGTGGTACCTGGTATGTGCGCTATTCCGATGGCGGCGGCGATTTCAAGGGCATGAAGGTCGCTCATAATCCTGAAGCTGAAAAATCTTACATCCAGCGTGCGACGGTTTTGATGGATGAAGCCATCGCGATGCTCTCTTAGCTTTCTGCGCGATCCCTCCCTAGCGTGAAAGAACGAAAGAAGACCTTGCTTGAGCAGGGTCTTCTTTCGTCTTGCGGTTTGCCTTATTCTGTGCGTCAATTACGAAAACGTTTCAATGTTCATTGATTGAGGGAGTCATGCATAATAACCATTCCCAATCGAAGCTTTGGGTGAGGTTCGTGATTTTGCTCGGTGTTGCAAGCATCGTAGTATTTGCCGCCTATTACTTCTGGATGGCGAACGCGGGTGCAGCGCAAAACGAGCGACGCGCCCTCGCTGAAGCTCGAACGCTGAGCGCCGAAATGGATGCGAGCTGGGATTACGTGAATTCCATCCAAGAGAGAATTAACTACACGAATGGCGTATATGATTTCAAGGGCGTGTATTGCTCGGTTGCGGGCAAAAGCATAGCGAAGCGTTTCACCGACTCCACCGAGTATTCGATTCGATATGTAAGGGAAAGCCCGCGAAGCGGCACTGATGTTCCCGATGCGTTTGAGCTAGAAGCGCTGCAAGAGTTCGGGCAAGGCGAGCAGGAGTATTACGCCATGGCCGAAGTCGACGGCAAAGCGACGTTTCGCTATGTTTCGTCGCTTCGGGCGGAGCGCAATTGCCTCGAATGCCACGGCCAGCCGGCGGGCGAAAAGGACGTGACGGGCTTCAAGAAAGAAGGTATGCAGCTGGGGGACCTCGCGGGTGCGGTGAGCATTTCCTTGCCGATGGAGGCGATTGAGCGCGAGGAAGAACAGGACTTCATAGCGACGGTTGTGTTCTTTTGCGCGCTTATGGTGGCGCTTACAGCGGTGCTTGGTTGGGGGCTTCGTCGCTGGGTGACGCATCCCGTTATGAGCGAGAACAAAGAGCTGCGGCGCGAGGCGGAAAGTCAATCGAATTTTCTTACCATTGTGACGCATGAGCTGAAAACGCCCCTTTCTGCGATTCTCGCTTTCTCCGACCTCTTAAAGAAGCCGCAGCGCGACGCGGGGCAAACCATTGAAATCGCGAATGAAATCGAGGGAAACGCGAATGAGCTTCTCTCCATGATTAACAATGTACTCGATACGGCGAAATTCGAAGAGGGGAGCATGGCTTTGCATGAGGACGACGTTGACGTGTGCGACGTTGTCGCTGTGGTGCGTGCTGCTGCGGCCCCCATCGCGAAGCACGCGGGCGTGGATTTCGCCGCTGTTGTCGTGCCTGGCACGCCCATCGTTCGCGCCGACCGCGAAATGCTGCGCCGCATCTCAATGAACCTCGTCGGAAATGCGCTGCAGCATACCGAATCGGGCGATTCGGTCGTCCTTCGCATGTCGTATGCTCGTGGCTCGTTGGTAATTGAGGTTGAGGATACTGGCTGCGGCATTGAAGCCGAACGTCTGCCAGGCATTTTCGATAGATTCTCGAGCGGGCGCGATGCCGCTCGGTCGGGCGAGGGCGGAACCGGCTTGGGGCTGTTCATCGTTCGAAATTATGCTGAAGCAGTAGGCGGAAGCGTGCATGTTGAAAGCGAAATCGGCCGAGGAAGCGCGTTCAGCGTGCTGCTTCCCCTGCAGCCCGTTGAGGGCGAAGGCGGTTTGTGAAGCTCTTTCAGAGTGCGGTGCGTAAGTGATTTACGAAGGGGTTGAAATGGCCGGAATGAACAGGTACCAAAGCAGCGCGACGATTCTGCTCGCTGACGACGACAGGAGCCTGCGTGGAGCTACTGCGCAAATGCTTTCAGAAGCCGGGTATGTCTGCGTGGAGGCGTCGAACGGCCACCAAGCGCTCAAAGAATTCGCTGATTCGAGGCCTGATCTTGTGATTCTCGACATCATGATGCCTGGGCTAGATGGTTTCGAGGTATGCGAGCGCATAAGACAGGTCGACAGTCTTGTGCCGGTGCTGTTCTTTTCGGCCAAGGGAGATATCGTCGATAAGCGTATAGGTTACAAGCTTGGTGCTGATGATTACCTGGTCAAGCCTTTTGCCGAAGAGGAGCTCTTGCTTCGCGTTGAAGCGCTGCTTCGCCGCGCGTGTCAGGCTCAGGGCGCGGCTTCCGATTGCACGGGCGAGAAGAACCTTGGTATGTGCGAGATTGGCGATTTGAAGGTTGATTTGCGTCATGGCGATGTGTGGCGCAATGGTGAAAAAATCCCCCTCGCGCCAAAAGAACGGAGAATCATGGCGACGCTTGCCGAGCACCCAGGCGAAACGTTCGACAAAAACGACCTTATCAGGCTCGTGTGGGGCGAAGAATACCTGAATACTTCTATTAGCATTCCTGTGTATATGCGAAAATTGCGCGAGAAAATCGAGGATGACCCGAGCGACCCACGCTACCTGCAAACGGTATGGGGGCTAGGGTACCGCTTGGGCGATTGACGCCAATGCTATCTTCGGGAGTCTTTCGACGCTGTTCCCTTATGTGATTATTTTCTCCGCTTTTTCGTTACGCGCCTTACATTAACGTATGCGGGCGCAGCTTTTGCTAGCACTATGCGTGAAACAGGGGATGTTGATTTCCATGGGAGGGCAATATCATGCCATTCGGGGAATTTATTGTCGAAAATGACGGCGTACAGCTGTACTGCAAGCGCTATTTGCCAAGTTCTGGTGTGGCATCTGCTGCACGTCCACCGCTGTTTTTGATTCATGGCGGCTGCATCGACTGCGATTTTTACGACAACGCGGGTCCGATTCTTGCGAATTTATTCGACGCGGTGACGTTTGACCGCCGAGGCTTTGGCCGCAGCTCTCATCCCGAAAACGGAGATTATTCCGTTGCCGCCCAAGCGGGCGACGCGCTCGCGGTGGCCAATGCGTCGTTCGGCGATGCGCCCATGTTCGTGTTCGCGCACAGCGCTGGCGGGCCTGTCGGCATCATGTTTTCGACGCAAAGCCCTTCGCGCGTGCGTCAGCTCATGCTGTTTGAGTCGCCACTGCTCGATTGCGTCGATCCTTCGTCTGAGCTTATGGCCGATATTGTCCAAATGAAGAAGAATATTGAACAAGGCCAGGAAGCTGGCTCGTTTGGCGGCGGATTCCTCTTTGGGCTTGGCCCGAAAGATCCGCGCGCTCCCAAGTCCACGCGCGAGGCGAAAGCGCGCGCTTCGGCGAACGTGCGCACAAGTATCGTGTGCGAGGCCGACATCTTCTTCGGCTTCAAGCCTGATTATGCGGCCCTCTCAAAGCTTTCGGTAGTGGTTGGTGCCGCCGAGCTGAACCGCGGAGCCCCGCTCGAGGGTCTTGCTGCTGCGGTCGCCGATCGTCTTGCGTGTCCGCTTGTGCATTATCCTGGCGCCCACAATTGCCCGAGCGACTTGCCTGTCGATTTTTCCTGTATGACGGCTGGCGTATTCCTCATGGAAGGCAAAGGTCTGCTTTCTGTCTAACGCCACTGCAGTGCGGCTTGGTCGCACGCCGAGCTTCGAAAAATCTGTTGGGCCTTATCGCCTCGGTATCTACGCCTGGTGCGTGATTGTGGAGAGTTTTCTAAGCCGCTTGTCGGGCACTTGTTTGATATTTGTGCTTTAGCGCGCTGCCGTGCTAAACTATCACTCGCAGAAAGCACTTTAGCACGCTAAAGTGCCACGAGAATGGCGGCGCCACGCCGCTTGCAGGGAAGGACGCCGGCGCCACGCTGGCATGCAGAAGATTTTCGAAGAGGTATTTCGCATGAAGAAGAAATGGTCCCTTATCGCGGCCGCCGCTGCGGCGCTTGCACTGGCTGGCTGCATGCTGGCCGGCTGCGGCTCGAACAACGCTTCCAGCTCCGCCGATTCCGCATCGGGCGACACCACAAAGCTCATCGTCGGCTTCGACCAGTCTTACCCGCCGTACGGCTTCGTCGGCGACGACGGCAACTACACCGGCTTCGACCTCGACCTTGCCACCGAAGTCGCCAACCGCAATGGTTGGGACATTCAGCTCGAGGCTATCGATTGGGATGCGAAAGACACGCTGCTGAATTCCGGCGCCATCAACTGCATCTGGAACGGCTTCACCATGGAAGGGCGCGAAGATGACTATACGTTCTCTGACCCGTATATGCTGAATGCCCAGGTCGTTGTTGTGAAAGCCAACTCGGGCATCGACAGCTTGGACGACTTGGCCGGCAAAAACGTCATCACTCAGACCGATTCCGCAGCCCAAGAGGTGCTCGAGGGCGACAAGGCCGACCTGGCCGCCACTTTCAACAAGCTCGAGACCATCGGCGACTACAACACCGCGTTCATGCAACTCGAGTCGGGCGCCGTCGATGCCGTCGCATGCGACCTGTCCATCGCGCAGTACCAGCTGGCCGCCAAGCCTGGCGTGTACACGCAGCTTTCCGATGAGCTGTCCAGCGAGCACTACGCGGTTGGCGTGAAGAAGGGCAACACCGAGCTGGCTCAGAAAATCACCGACACGCTGAAGGCTATGAACGAGGACGGCACCGTGAAGTCGCTGTGCGAGAAGTACTCCGATTACGGCCTGAGCTACGAGAACTGGATTCTGAAATAAGCTAGAATCTTGTAACAAGAAACGGGGCCGTCGTGGCCCCGCCGCAGATCGCGGGCAGGGAAACCTGTCCGCGATTTATGCTGTTAAGAGAGAGGACCGCCGTGGACATCTCCACCATGCTTACCATGCTGGGGCAAGGCTTCATCGTCACGCTTCAGATATTCTTCCTCACGCTTCTGGGCTCTCTGCCCTTGGGCGTGCTGGTGGCGCTTGGCCGCATGAGTCGCATCAAACCCATCTCGTGGCTCGTGCGTTTGTACATCTCTGTCATGCGCGGCACTCCGCTCATGCTGCAGATGTTCTTCATCTACTTCGCGCCGTATTACCTGTTCGGCATGGACTTGTCCACCGATTCGAAATTCAACGCCACTATCATCGCGTTCATCATCAACTATGCGGCGTACTTCGCGGAAATCTACCGCAGCGGCATCCAATCCATTCCGCGCGGCCAATACGAGGCTGCCGAGGTGCTGGGATACTCGCGCGCGCAAACGTTCATGAAAATCGTGTTGCCGCAGGTCATCAAGCGCATTCTGCCTGCCATGGGCAACGAGATCATCACGTTGGTGAAAGACACCTCGCTCGCATTCGCCATCGGCGTGGCCGAGATGTTCTCCACCGCGAAGGCACTCGTGGCCTCCCAGGTAAGCATGCTGCCGTTTGTGTTTGCGGCCGCGTTCTACTGGGTGTTCAACTTTATTGTGGAGGTTGTGCTGAACAAGGTAGAGAAGAAGCTGAACTACTACCACGACTAAAAGTCACGCCGTTCTACGAACGGCGTGACTGCCCGACGCTGCGCGGCAATCTGGACGGCATCTTGCCTTTCAATCGTCGCTCGCGTACCGAAGTACGCTTTG
>CALBLG010000073.1 GCA_937895975.1 uncultured Slackia sp. | reverse complement strand
CGGCCCCGTTCGTTGCCCGCATGGTGGAGCAAAGCCTCGCCGAGATCGACGGCGGTCTTATCGAGGCGGCGCAGAGTTTCGGCGCAAGCACGTGGCAGATCATCTACAAGGTGTTTCTGCCCGAAAGCATGCCCTCGCTGGTGCGTGGCCTGTCGATCACGTTCATCACGCTGTTCGGCTTCGTGGCCATGGCCGGCACGGTGGGCGCGGGCGGCATCGGCGACATCGCAATTCGCTACGGCTATCAGCGCTACCAAGATGACGTGATGGTCGTCGCCATCGTGCTGTGCGTGGTTATCGTGCAAATCGCCCAAAGCATCTGTTCGGCGATTGCTCGCAAGATCGATCACCGCGTTCGCTAATCGTTTCATTCGCATAGTTTTCCCAGGTCGCACAGAGGCCTTGGGAAAGTGCACCCAAATTTTCTCCGGTTTGTCTGGGCGGGATGCGATTCCTGGCCCTCACAACGTTCCAGGCGTTCGGTCCAGAAACCGCATCCCGCCCAGACAAACCAATCCCGATGGCGATGGTTTCGTGCGTCAAGAAAAGACTTTGCTGCAGGCTGCAGGGCGGGGCGGTGTCCTTGGCCGAAGCGCCTGGAACGTTGCGAAGGCCAGGGACACCGCCCCGCCTTGCAGCCGGGCAGGTCAAAATTGTTTTCATTTCCTTCGGGAATGGAATAGGGAAGGGAAGCGTTTCTCCCCAAACGCTTCGAAGGTGCGGGCCGTTTGGCTCGCAAGAAGGAAAGGGTTTCATTATGAACCTGAAAAACGTTGTGCGCATCGCTGCATGCGCCGCCGCCACGGGCGTGCTCGCCCTGGCGCTCGCTGGTTGCGGCTCCTCCTCGACCAGCCACAAGATTGCCGTTCCGTCCGACGCGACCAACGAGGCTCGTGCCCTGCTGTTGCTGCAGGACGAGGGTCTGCTGACGCTTGCCGATGGCGCTGGCCTCAACGCCACTACGAACGACATCAAGGAAAACCCCTACAACATCGAGTTCGTCGAGACTGAAGCCGCCAGCGTTCCGCGCACGCTGTCCGACGTCGACGCCGCTGTGATCAACGGCAACTACGCGCTGGGCGCGGGCCTCGACCCGTCGACCGCCTTCGCCGCCGAGGGTGCCGACTCGCAGGCCGCTAAGGAATATGGCAACGTTGTGGCCGTTCGCTCCGGCGACGAAAAGGCCCCCAAGACCGAGGCCTTGCTCGCTGCCCTTCAGAGCCAGGAGGTTTCCGACTTCATCACCAACACCTATTCTGGCACCGTCGTGCCCATCTTCACCGTCGTTGACGACATCCCGCAGGCTACCGGCGACGACACTACCATCAAGGTCGGCGCTTCGCCCACCCCGCATGCCGAGATTCTGAACGCCGCGAAAGACCTGCTGGCCGCCAAGGGCTGGACGCTCGAGGTTGTCGAGTTCACCGACTATGTGCAGCCCAACGTTGCCCTGTCTGACGGCAGCCTGGACGCGAACTACTTCCAGCATCAGCCCTACCTGGACAACTACAACCAGGAAAATGGCACCGACCTGGTTGGCGTGGCCAAGATCCACTTCGAGGCCATGGCTCTCTACGGCGGCAAGGCCGCGAGCCTGGACGATCTGAAGAAATAGTTCCAGGTCGCATAACGCCAAATCAAAGGGCGCTGCTCATATACGGGCAGTGCCCTTTTTGTTTGAAAAAATGGACGGCCTTCTTTGGGGAAAGCCGCCCCGGTACGTTCGCGTTGTGGCCGCGAATGCGTGGCCTTACTTCCCGAATAAATTCTCGTGCTGGACGATGGCCAAATCGGCTATCGCGTCGTATTCGGGCGCGTCTTCATCGCCATTCCAGTGCCATATGCGATTTGCGTCCATATACCCGTTTGGGTTGATGGCCGGCAGCGTTTGGCGCGTGGCGAATAAGAATGCGAAATACTCGTCGAGCGGCAAGCCCGCCGCCTTCAACGTTGTTGCGGCCAGGTAATTCAAGCTTGTGTCGCCGCCGCGCGCCGCGTGGCTGGCGAGCTGGTCGCTATTCGTCCACAGCATGTAGGGCGTGGTGTAGCGAAGCTGCGCGTCTTCGATGGTGGGCTGCTCTTCGCCCAAACTGAAGCTCGGCAGCGTTTCGACGAATCCGGGCTGGTGGTCGCCGAACAAGACCACCACGATGGGCTCGTCGCGTTGCGACAGCTTGTCCAGAAAGGCTGCCAAATCGGCGTCGGCACGCGCGATGGCGCTTACATATTCATCGATTTCGGCCGAGCTTTCCTCGCCTAAATCGACGCGCAGCATGTCGGCTTGGTCGATGGTGCCCGTTTCGTAGCCGCCGTGGTTCGCGATGGTTACGTCGAAGATGAACTGCGGTCCTTCGCTTTCGTCCATTATCTGCAGAATGCGGTCGTATGTCGCGGAATCGGCCACCATGTCGCGGAATTGCTCGGCGCCCTCGAACGCGGTTATGTCATAGAACGCATCGAACCCCAGTTGGTCATAGACGCGGTCTCGGCGCCAATTTTGCGCATCCGCGGGATGGATTGCGCTGGTGGCGTAGCCGATCGACCGCAAATACGATGCGATATTGTCGGTCACTTCCAGGTTGTACAGCATGTACGGGTACACGCCCGCGCCCAAAAGCCCCATGCTGGAACCGGTGAGGAATTCGAACTCGCTGTTGCACGTGCCGCCGCCCATCGCCGACACGTACGCGTTGCCCGTTGCGATGGTACCCGCATAACCCTGAAATGGCGCGGGGCCCTCGTAGGCTGCGGCAATCTGCGGGTACAGCGTCAAATCCGAATATGTTTCGTTCATAATGGCGACGATTGTGGGCCGCACGTCGGGGTCGGTCGCCTCGGCGGCGCGCACAACGCGGGGCTCGCCGACCAGTTCGTCGAACGTTTCGGCTTCGGCTTTCTGGCTGCGAAGCTCGGCCGCGCGCTGCTCGGAATACCCCGTGGGCTCGTTCGGGGCAAGCTTTTGCGCACGCTGCGCGAAACACAAAAGCGACCCCTGCTGCTGATAGGAATCCAAACTGCTCCATACGTCCACGCGCACACCCAAGTCGTCTTCGATGTTGATGGACGAAAACCATGCGCAGCATGCGACAAGCGCTGCCATGCCGAAAGACGTGCTGGCAATAGACATCGCGCGCGTATGCTTGGCCGGAGGCGCCACCACGATGGCCGCGAACATGGCGAGCAGGGCCGCAATGGCGTAGGCCAGCGTGTTGTCGACGGCGTACTCGTATCCGCCGCTTACCGCCGCCGCGGTTTGGATGGCCAGAACGTCAGACGGCAAAATGGGTTGTCCCTTGAACAGGGCCACGAAATGGTTGGCCGCGCCGCATGCGAAGCAAGCTGCCAGAAACGCCATCATGGCGCCTTTGGTGCGTTGACCCAAGAAATACACGGCTGCGAACAGCGCGCCCAGGGCGAGCGTTCCCAAATTCACCCATTGGCTTTCCATCTGCGGCAATGCGGTGTTATAGGGAAATTCCATCAGCCAAAAGCCGACGGGGATGCATGCAAGCGCGATCAAAGGGCGTGCCGCCGCAAGTTGGGCGCTGAACCGTTCGCGCAGGGGTATGCGAAAGGCAATCGTGCAGGACAAAAGGGCGGCGGCGACCAATATCGCGAGCGCCGC
>CALBLG010000072.1 GCA_937895975.1 uncultured Slackia sp. | reverse complement strand
CCGAGTCGGTGAGCATGGGCCCGTCGTAGTTCATGAATTTCTGCACGCCGCCGGCCTTCTCGATGACGTCAACGCCGGGGCGCATGTACAAATGATAGGTGTTCGCCAGCACCACCTGGCTGCGCAAATCGCGCAGCTGCGGCGTAGTGACGCCCTTCACCGTGGCATGCGTGCCCACGGGCATGAACATGGGCGTGTGCACGGTGCCGTGCGCGGTCTCGAATGTAAGCGCACGAGCGTTTCCGCAGGTGGCATCAATATTCACATCGAAAAGGGGCATGGATAGTTCCTTCCTTGAAGCAGAAACGAGCCGCTTTCGCAGCAAGGTCAGCGAGCAAGGGCTCTGGCGAGTGTAGTTCGGGCGCGGCCGAGACGACGCGTACTTCGGTACGCTAAGTCGAAGGCCCCGCCCGAAATGCGCCGCCAGAGCCCGGCACAGCGTCGACATAGTACTTTTGCCGACAGGCAAAAGTACTATTTGATGAACATCGCGTCGCCAAACGACAGCAGGCGATAGTCGCTTTCAATCGCGTGCTTGTAGGCGGCCATGATGTTCTCGCGGCTTGAAAACGCGCTCACGAGCATCATCAGCGTGGAGCGCGGCACGTGGAAGTTCGTGACCAGCGCGTCCACCACACCGAACTGGTAGCCCGGCAATATATAGAGGCTCGTTGCCTCGCGGTTGCGGGCGCGCAAACGGCCCAGCTCGCGGTCGTAAGCGCTTTCAAGGCTGCGCACGCTGGTGGTGCCCACGGCGATAACGCGGTTGCCTCGCGCATGGGCGGCGTCACACGCGTCCACGGTTTCCTGCGGCACCGTGTAGAACTCGGTGTGAATGGTGTGCTTCTCGGGGTCATCTTCATCGACGATGCGGAACGTGTCCAAGCCCACTTCGAGCTCGACGGTGTGCCATTCGATGCCTTTTTGCTTCAGGCGCTCGATGAGCTCGGGCGTGAAATGCAAGCCCGCGGTGGGAGCCGCAGCCGAGCTTTCATGGCGCGAATACACCGTTTGATACAGCTCCTCGTCGCC
Source organism: uncultured Slackia sp. (assembly GCA_937895975.1). Taxonomy (GTDB): domain Bacteria; phylum Actinomycetota; class Coriobacteriia; order Coriobacteriales; family Eggerthellaceae; genus Slackia. The sequence continues at coordinate 567 of CALBLG010000072.1, read as the reverse complement.
GGCGTAGTGCTTGATGTAAGGCGGCAGCGGCGTGTGGCCCACGGCATGCAGCGCCTCGTCGAGCGAGGGGCGCGTGGTGGTGAGGCGCGCGATACGCTCGCCGCGGCCGGAATCGGCGCCCCAGTCCACGATTTCGGCCGAAAGAGCCACGTTGCCCTCGCCATCGGCGAAGTCGACGATGGCGCCGCTGCCCGGCTTTAAGCGCTTGCCCGGACGCACGAGCACTTCCCAAATGGCTTGCTGATTGCTGCCGAGCGCGCCATCGGGGCCTTCGGCCGCCATATACGGCGCGGCCTTCTCGCCCATGCGCTGGCGCAGCAGGAACACCTCGGCCTGCCCGCCCGTGCCGCGCTTGGCACCCAACAGGCGCGCCGGCATGACGCGCGTCTCGTTGGCTACCAGCACGTCGCCCGGTTCCAGGTATTCGATGATGTCGCGGAAGATGCGGTCTTCCAGCGCGCCGGTCTCGCGGTCCATCACGAGCATCTTGCACGCGTCGCGCACCGCCGCGGGCTCCTGGGCGATGCAGCGCTCGGGAAGGTCATAATCGAAATCGTCGGTTTTCAT
>CALBLG010000071.1 GCA_937895975.1 uncultured Slackia sp. | reverse complement strand
AAGGAACGCCATGAGCCATACAGCCCAGCAAAATACCACCCGTAAAGGGCCTCACTTCGCATATTTCGTCGTGTTCGCCCTTATCATGACCATGTTCTGCCCCGTTTCGTTCGGGCATAGTTGCGCTGGCATCTTCTATCCTTACGCGGCAACAGACCTTGGCGTAGGAACGGGTGTGCTCAGCTATTTCACGCCGCTCGCTTGCTTGTCTGGTCTCATTTTTCTGCCTTTCGCCGGACGTCTTCTCAACAACTGCGACGCCCGCGCATGCCTCGGCGGATCGTGCTTCGTTGCGGCATTGGCCTTTTTCCTGGTATCGTTCAGCACCCAACTGTGGCAATACCTCGCCTGCGGCGTGCTCATGGGGTTTGGCACGTGCACGCTCATCTATCTTGCGCCCGCAACACTCATCACGCGATGGTTCGATAAGAACGCCGGCTTTTATATTGGGCTTGTAGCCGCATTCACCGGCATCGGGGGAATGGTATGGGCGGCCGTAGGCGGAGCGCTCATTCAAACAATAGGCTGGCAGTGGACTTATCGAATTTTCGCCCTCATCACGCTCGCGTGCGTGCCCATTATGGCCCTCTGCATCGCCAGCAGGCCATCCGATAAAGGCCTAGCCCCGCATGGCGCTAACGTCGCCAGCCAAAACAATCGAGCCGAAGGCGAAGCGACCCAGCAGCCGCTCGACCCTGCAGCCATCGTAGCGCAGCTCGCGCCCGGCGAGCATCCCAAGGCGCGCATCGGCATCACGGCAAAGGAAGCCTTCAAAATGCCCCAGTTCTACCTCATCATGGGCTTTTGCTTCTGCCTGAACTTCGGCATGTACCTCAACGGCATGGTGCCTTCATATGTGCACACGCTCGCCGTCGGCGCTGCCGTACCTATGCTCGGCGCCTGGGCAACATCTCTTTCCATGGCCGCACAAACTTGCACGAAGCTCGGCCTGGGATATATAGGAGAAAAGCACCCATTCACAGGCTCTATCGCATGCATAGCCATGGGCATCGTGGGCGCCATGCTCATCTTAATAGGCGGTGCGACCAACGCCGCCTTCGTCATTGCCGCAGGCGCGCTGTCTTACGGCATCTATTATGGCGTGACCAATGTCATGACCCCGTCGCTCGCGCGCAAAACTTTCGGCGGGTTGGAATACCCCATCGTATACGCACGCATTTCGATGGCGGCCAACGTGGCTGGCGTATGCTCGGGATTCCTATGGGGCGCAATCATCGATTTGGCCGGATTCGAAGTAGCATTCACTGGAGCTGCTTGCGTCATAGCATGCGCCATAGCATGCACTTTAGGCATAGCCTACTTTCAAAAACGCGACACAAAACGCTTCCTCAACAGCGATTTATAGAATTCCTTTCGCAAAGCATGCCACACCATAGGCACGGTTTTTGCTCACCTGTCCTTCAGAAGCGACGCGC
>CALBLG010000070.1 GCA_937895975.1 uncultured Slackia sp. | reverse complement strand
CGCTTGGGCCCTGTTCGGCTTGTTGAAACCGACGCGCTCCAGGTTCGTTGGGGCTGCTTCGTCGGACGATCCTGGACTTGTCGGGCGACCCTGGGTTCGCTGGGCGGTCCCAGGTTCGCCGAGCGGTCCCAGGTTCGCCGAGCAGGCCAGGGGGCGTGTGTCGGTTGATTTGCGCGCGGCCGCAGGCAAACGGTTTGCTGCCGCGGGGCAGCACGGCTTGGGCGAATGACCTGCGTTGCGGCGCTGCATTCTTTGCCAACGGGCTTTCCCGTTGATTATCTCCCGCTCTTTCCCGGCATGCGCCTCCCTTACAAGGAAAACGGCCCTCAATTGGCAAAAATTCCGAGTTTTGCAGCGAATTCATGATGCTCGCGTGCTTGAATGCCGTATTACTGCGTCGTGCCAGAAGCGTGACCTGGCACTATATGATTTCCATTATGTCGACGGGATGCAATCTAGCTGCAAACCTCGGAATTTTTGCCAACGTCAGGGGCATTTTCTTGCGGGCGCAATTGGAAGGGGCTTCCTCGCTTTCGCAAAGCTGCTCGGCTTCGCTTTACATCGAGTACATGTCTTCTTCGAACGCATCCGTCGCGATGCCGATAGCCTCGCGAAGCTCGCGGTTTTTCTTGGCGAACGCGTGTGGATCGCGACGTATTCGCTTGCCCAGAATTTTGGCTATGCCCAGTGCGGTTTCGTCGAAGGCAACGAAGCTCTTCAGGCGCATGTTCACAATATTTATGCAGGTAATGCCTTCGACCTCAAGCGCGATTCTGCGTTGCGAGTCGCGCGAGATGGCGAGTGCGCCGGTATGGAATTCGTCGCTGTCGTATTCGATGGCAAGGTTTGCATCGGGCCAGAAAAGGTCGCAAATAAGGGTGTGCTTGCCGATGACCCCGCTTTGTCTCGAGAGAGCTATCCTGTGATTCAAAAGGGGGCGCGGCAGGCCGTAGCCGCCGTATTTAGCGGGGAGGCTCAAAAGCATGGCGAGTTGCGTTTCGCGCGGCGAAGCCGATCCGTCTAGCACGTAGCTTGCGGCCCTTGCTGCATTTTCGCAACCGGGAAAGCTCGTCGAGGTGGCCGTCTCAAGAAGTTTTTCGGCGGTGGTAAGGCTTGGCCGTTTCTCGATGCCTCGGCTTGTCTCGGAATAGGTGCCGCATATTTCGAAGCCCAATTTAACAAGTTGGATAAATGGCAGTTTTGTGCCCATCTGCACAAAAGCGAATTCCGGTGCGCACGCGTACGCGCCGGGGAAGATTTTCGCGAGGCTGGCGGACGGAAGCGGCTGGGCGAACACATGGCACGATATTTCTGGTCGGGAAATTCTTTCGGCGGGGTTGCCAACCATAATATGCAGCGGCCGCTTCTCGAGCAGTTCGAGCAGGCGGTTGGTGTCTTCCTTGGTTGGTTTTTGCGGAGAGTTTGCCGCATGCCGCGCGAACGCCTCGGTGTCGCGCATCCGTTCGCTTGGCGTTTTGACGGAGAACGGTTTGTCGCTGGCGCTCGCTTGCCCCCGGCGCGCGGCACACACGTTCCAATATTCGAGTGCGGAAGTGAAGCATAGCGCAAATCCCATGTGGTCCGCCTAGCCGCGAGTGCCCTTCGCGCTGCCGCCGTGTTGGGCGGTGGGCTGCTGGGCGTTGATTGGTTGCGTAACCATATCATGCGAGGCTGGCTTTCTCTGCGGCGTGCGAGAAATACCCGTTATACATGTAGGAGGGGAGGCAAAATGCGGCAAAAGCTGCACTCTCCGACTGGTTTTGCAAGAAAAATAGGCTTGCGCTGGCAGGAATTCCGAGGTTTGCAGCAACATTTGCGCTCACGCTTGCGGAGAAGCTTGCGTAGCCCCAGGTCAGATGCTTTCGTGAAGCGGCTGGGTCCAGAAAAAGGCAAAATAGAGCGCAGGAATTGCTGCAAACCTCGGAATTTTCGCCACGATGCGGGATGTTTTCTTGCGAGGGACATCGGCGCGATGACCTTCTCGCCCGGGTGCGTGGCCGTCGGCCAATCACCTGTGGCGCTTGCGCGGTTGCGTTTCGCGGTTAGTCCTGCTTGTAGCTGGCTTCTTCCTCGGCGATGAGCTCGGCCATATGGGCTTCGCCCCAAACGCGCATGGCGTCGATGACGGGCTCAAGGCTACGGCCGCGGTCGGTCAGCGTGTACTCCACGCGCGGCGGCACTTCCGCGAACACCTCGCGGCGAAGCAGGCCGTCCTCTTCCATGGCACGCAGATTTGAGGTGAGCACTTTTTGCGAAATGCTGCCGATTGACTTCTTCAGCTCGCCGAAGCGTTTCGTGCCGGTAAGCAGATCACGAAGAATGAGCACTTTCCATTTGTCAGACATGAAGGAAAGCGTTGCTTCAACGGGGGATGAAGTGCGAGACAGCTTAGTGGCCATATGCCAGGGATCCTTTCGCTCGTGCGGGGTTTGAGGTGTGTGTAAGCGAAACTTATAAAATTATGTGCGCATGCTGGTTGCACGGTTGTTAGTATCCCACAGAAACCTGATTACCGCAAATAATTCACAGGGGTTTCGGCAAGAAATTTATGGTGGGGAAACCGGCGAAGTTGACGTGACGCGGCGCTGTCCTGCGAAGCCGCTTGATGACGCTGCAGAACATGGGCGCGCATACATAATTTTGTTGCACAAGGCTATCTTTTAACCGTGCGGCCTGGGGTTTTGCGATCGCGTGACGGAATGGTTGGAACCGTTCAACGTCATTTCCTAAATTTCTCTTGCAATGCGCCCAATCAATGGTATTTTGCGGACAGTGATTTGAGTCGGCGGGGGTGCCGGCCCAAACAAGTAAGTGTTGAATTTCAGCGGCAAAGCTGAGCATACAAGTGAGAGGAGCACACCATGTCCCATCCTGTGCTTGAAACCGACGAGTGCATCGGCTGCGGCATTTGCGTTGACGCGTGCCCGCAGGACGTTCTGGAGATTGCCGGCGGCGTTGTGGTCGTCGAAAACGAGGACGCGTGCATCGCGTGCGGCGACTGCGTCGAGGAATGCCCCATGGGCTGCATCACTGAGATTAGCGAAGACTAATCGCGTGTGTTGATGTTTGTCGAAGGCCCCGCGTTCGATTGAGCGCGGGGCCTTCGTGCGTTTCGGCGCCATGGTTGCGATTGGGCTGCGATTCCAACGGGGCCGCGATTGCGGTGGATGGCGATGGCTGGGGGCGAAGTGCGCGCAGAAGGCGTGCGCGATTGCGGCTGCGGGCGGTTTCTCGGCCAGCGAGACAAGGGCAGAAAGGGTGCGCGAATGGGCGAGCATAAGGAATTCGACGAGTTTGTGGCGACGATCGCGGCGTTGCGCGCGCCCGATGGGTGCCCGTGGGATCGCGAGCAGACGCACGCGAGCATTGCGCACAACATGATTGAGGAAGCGTACGAGGCAGTAGACGCGATTGAGGCGGGCGATGCCGCCCACTTGCGTGAGGAATTGGGCGATGTGCTGCTGCAAGTGGTGCTGCAAAGCCAAATTGCGGCCGATGCAGGTGAGTTCACGATTGACGATGTGTGCCGCGATGTGAACGCGAAGATGGTGCGCCGCCATCCGCATATTTTTGGGAATGCGCAGGCTTCGACCCCCGAGGAAGTGGCCGGCATTTGGGATGCGGTGAAGCTGCGCGAGCGCGAGGCTGCGGCGGGGGCTGCTTCGGTGGCCGCCTTGACGATTGCCGAACCTGCGGGTGGTGAACCTGCAGAAGACGAGTTTGCATCCGGTACGGATGGCGCTCGCGCCTCAGCGATTGGGGTCGAGATGCATTTGGCCGGCTTGCTCGACGGCGTGCCCACGAGCTTTCCGGCGCTTATGCAGGCGCAGAAGATTTCGCGCAAGGTAGTTGCGGTCGGCTTCGAATGGCCCGACGAGGCGAGTGTGTGGGCGAAGGTCGTCGAGGAAATCGAGGAATTCAAAGCGGCCGAAACGCCTGAAGATCGCGAGTTGGAGTTTGGCGACATCTTGTTCGCGCTGGTGAATGTGGCGCGTTGGAATGGAGTGGACGCCGAAAGCGCCTTGCGCGCGACGTGTGCAAAGTTCCGTAACCGTTGGGCCTTTATGGAGGGCGCGGCGTGGGCGGCCGGCAAGCGAATCGAAGATTTGTCGACCGACGAACAAGAAGTGCTGTGGCAGCAGGCGAAAGCGCACGAACGGGTGCAAAACCAGCAGGAAAGCAAGTAAGAAGCAAATGGCGAGCAAATAAGAAGCACGTAAAGCTGTTTTGCAAACAGCAGGTCCATAATCTTGAAAGGCTCGAAAGCGTTCAAATATCGCCGCTTTCGAGCCTTGAAAAGCAAATGACAAGCAAGTACAGCTGCGGTTGATAGCTGGGGCGGTGCCATTCGCGGGCGGTTTCCTGTGCTTTTGCCAAGCGTGTAGGTCGTGCCGTACACTTGACGGCACGACCTCTCTTGAAAGGAAACCCCATGAAAGCAAAAATGGTCCACCGTTGCATCCATGTGCTCGATCTTGAAAAGTCGCTCGCGTTTTACAAGCAGGCGCTTGGGCTTGATGTGATTCGCGAAATGGGCCCCGAGGACAGCTCATGGAAAAACGTGTATGTGGGCAATGATACGACCGATTTCGAGCTTGAACTCACGTGGAACAACGGCCGCGTGGAGCCGTATGACAATGGCGGCCGCGACACGCACCTCGCGTTTGCCGTGGACGACATGGACGCCGCGCGCAAGCTTCACGACGAGATGGGCTGCGTCTGCTTCGTGAACGAGCGCATGGGCATCTATTTCATCGAAGACCCCGACGGTTGTTGGTTGGAAATCGTGCCCAGCAATCTGTGGGATTA
>CALBLG010000069.1 GCA_937895975.1 uncultured Slackia sp. | reverse complement strand
CTTTATAGAAGATATAGCTCGCCGATGAACCGCTGGTGCCTTTTTTGTAGCCGAAGCTTTCCAGCAAACTGGCGCGCGTGAATATGCTATTTGTCCTCAGCGACGGGAGGGAAATATTATCGCTGAACTTCGCCGTTACCATCTCGGCGCTGCTGCCGCCGAGATTTCCCAGCAGACTCGATGCAGCTTTTGAGTTACCCCCATATTTGCTAGTGCTGACATTTTTCACCGTAACGTTCGCGTAGGTATTGATGCAGCTGATGAGCAGGGGGGCATAATTTGTATCGCTCGCCCCGTCAACTGAAATACCGTCGAGAGCGATGCCGTCGAAAGTTACCATGACGAGGCTGTTCGATGCCGAACCCTGAACATAGCGGCACCCGAAAATGCCCGACGAGCTATCGGGGCCACCACTGCCCTTGTCGTTAACGACGCGGCCTACCGTACCTTGAAGCTTGACGTTCTTAACGTCCAAAGTGCCGCCCGTGATAGAGCGAACCAATGCGGTATGCATATTTTCATGCTGCGTAGCTTCGCTATTAAGCTTGTTGCCGCTCTGCTCAGCTTTTATGGCCGAGTAGCAGAACGCTACGGTGGCATTCTTTACCCGCATGGTCGCATTGGAGTTCAGATTCGTCGGGTAGTAGCTGTATCCTTCAAGCGATATTTCGTTAGACTCCGCCGTGCCCAAATTGCTGCCGATCAAAAGATTGCCGTCGAAGCACTTCACCATACCATCGTTTTTGCCAACGATGAATTTCTTAACCTCTGGCGGTGCATAGCGAACCGCACACCACAAAAGCAGTTCTTCGGGCGTCGTAAACCAAGCCGAGCCCGAAGAGGTATAACTCTTGCTCAAATCGCCGACCTTGTTGTATGCCCTATCGAGATTGTAGTAATAGCGGGTGTTGCCGTTGGTTTGGTGGCTCTGGCCATAAGTCGTTCGATTCTTGTAGCTATTGTCGTTTTCAGGATTATCCGACATATCGAGCTTTTCGGCCTTTGTATGAAGCGACACGATGGCATTCCAGTCGCCATCGATAAGCTTGCGGCTAGTCTCTACTCCGTTGCCAACCCATTCATCGAACGTTGCGGCGCTTGTATTGATGGTCGCGCCCTCGACCTTGTAGGCGCCGCCTTCGGCGTCGTCGCCCCAATAGGCCCGATCCTCCAAATAGAGCCCCGAGTAGCTCTCAACACCAAACGGGCACCTGCTGCCGCGACAAATCATAAGACCGAACGTGTTGGCAGAGCTCGCATTGAACGTTGCGCCCGTCAGGTCAATCGCCTTGTTGTTTATTACCCAGTGACCGCTGGCCGCATACGCCAGACCGCCGACTTCCGTCGCGTTCGTCGCCGAAACTGTTGCTCTATTCGCGGTAAGAGCATATGTGGACGCTTGACCGCCATCGCTGCCGATGGTCACTTCGGCATTGCCCCAGCTGGCGCCCAAAAGGCCACCGGCATATTTCGTGCCCGCATTGCTCGCATTGATCGAAAGCGAAAAGTCATTCAAAGAAAGACCCGTGATGTTGACGGTCTTGAGTTCGCCTCCTTGTTGGATAAAGCCAATGAAACCGCCGGCAAGCGCTTGGCCCTTGAAATCGGGAATGCTGATACTGCCTGTAACGGCTAACCCGGCGGCGCTTATCGTCGCAGTGCTGTCGCCTGCCACAAAGCCGATGGCACCGCCCACGCGCGGGTTGCTCTGGTCTTGCACGCGCGAGGTAATGGAGGCAGCCGATTCGGTCGAACCGTTGAACTCAACCGTACCCGCGCCCGACACGCTGCCGAGAATGCCACCCACGTTAAGAGGTTTGTCATTTGCAGTGTTGTCATAGGTCACACTCGTCTTAAACTTCGCGCCTGCCACGGTAAGGGAAGCGCCGTTAAATGCAGCGGACAACGCACCCGCATCTACGCCGCTTCCGTTATCGAAACGCATGAAACCGCCGATGGTCACGTTTTCGATTTTTGCGTTCCCGCCCACATTGGCGAAGAGGCCCAAATAACCATGCCGGTAGATTTTACCATTGCCATCGGATGTATCGTTCGAGTCGAGGGCCTTGCCTTCGCGCATGCCATATGGCTCGCCCACAGCCAGCTTGACAGAGCCAGAGCCGGTTAACGTCCCCGTGAATGTCCAGTTATTCGCACTTTCAGTCCAACTCAAACCCAGGGCGGGATCTTTGGTGAGGCCCGTGAAACCCGTATTGGATAAATCGATAGTCCCTGCAATTTCTATCGTCGAAGACGACAGTGACGATACGTTTCCGCTTGTAGCCCCTTCCGCCATCGCGAAATACCCAGAACTCTGCCAGGTGATGGCGAGCTTTGCGAAGTCATCCACCGAAGAAAGCTTGAACACCTCACCAGTCTTTTGCAGCGGAGTGCCCAAATCAAGCACATGAGTATTTGGGTCGAGCTTGACGAGATCTTTGTTCAGCCCCTTTTCGCTACCAAGGCGTATTACCTCGCCATAGTCGTAAATGTCATCAATCCTCGATCCGTTCGCCGAGCGTATATACTTCCATCCGTTGTCGCTGCCGCTACCTGTAGCGAAAATCAGGGCATTACTGTTTTGATAAACAAGCTGCGCGGTTTTTTCGTTATCAGCAAACGTCACACCCGAAAGGTCGGTTGTACCGCTTAATTTAACGACACCTTCCCAAACCGAGCCGGCGATACCTGCCGAACCACCTTGCGCGTCTTTACCTTGCGCGTCTTTACCGACAGGGTCTCCACTTGTAAGTTTGAAGTTACGAAGATCGAGGGCGTTACCGGTATCGACGACTCCGATGGCGCCGCCAAACTTGCCGTTTTCGGTATATGCGTAAGCGCTGCCGTTCAGCTTCACCGCAACGCCATCGAGCACGACCGCGACCTTCTGCGTAGCCGTTCCGCCGTTTTCTCCCATGTAGCCTGCGATGCCGCCCACATAGCACAGCTTGCCGTTTTCGGCGCGTTCTACTTCGACATTCGCGTTGCCACTGACGTTCAAGGCGTGAATTGCATCCGTCGCGGTGCTGCACACGTTGCCCGCGATACCACCGTAACTGCCGCGGCTATCGGTGCTGCCGCCGCCATCGCTTCCAGTGCTCAGTTTGCTCTTATAGGTGCCACCTTGAATAGTGACGTCACCTTTGGTCACATCGAGGCGGCCGAACAGCCCGCCAGCGCGCTTGATCGCCCCCAATTCGATGGTTGCGTCGTCGTCGAATACGAATTTGTCGGGGGTCACCTCGAACGACGATGCAAACGAAACGTCGCCTATCGCGCCGCCGGCATAGGTTGCGCTCGCATCGCCGACTTTCTTGGCCGGCTTAACGCTCGCGCTTTTTTCGAAATTCAAGTTCAGATTCGTCGCTTTGCCAATGAAGCCGCCGCTCGCATTTTTGCCCGCGACGGAAAATGCAGACACATCAATGGTATTTTTAATGGTCACGGTTGCGCCAGCCCCGCACTCGCCGATAAGGCCGCCAGCATTGGCGCCTTCTTTCGTGGCCGCAATCGACAGCGCGCCCTTGTTTTCAGGCAGGCTAACCCTTTGAAGCGCAAGCGACCCATCGGCTGCAACGGTGTTCACCAACAGGCCGGTGTTGCCAAGTGCAGAGTTGATGCTCACCGCAAAGCTAGCACCAGACTCTACGGCATAAGTGGCATCAAGCGTCAACGCACCCGTCAGCTCGCCTAGCAGGGGAGACGCAAGCGTCTTATTAGCAACGGTAACGGTCGTAGTAAGCGTTTTGCCATTGCCGCTTATTTTGCTCGCTACGATCGGCTGAGCATCGGTTCCCTTCCATGCCAACTTCAAAGCACCACTTTGGTCAGACCATGTAACGTTGTTGAACAGCGTTCTGTTGAGCGTAATGGGGCTATCCGCAAACTTGAAGGCGCCCTCAAAGGGGCAATCAGCGCTGCCAAACCCACGAAATGCATAACCATCCTGGGTACTGGTCACGTCAAACGACGCGCCCGACTGTCCACCCTTCACGATCGTTGCGGTCTGGTAGACAGAAGGGTTGGTGTTCGACAGCATGATCATGTCTTTGTTGACGCTGATCGTTACCTCAGTAACCGTGCCCGTGCCTTCATCGACCTTAACATTGGACTCACCCAGGGCGTTTCTCAGCCCATTGGCATCGTTAATTGCGTATTCGCCCTCGGCTTGAGCACTTGCAACGCTTTCGCCATCGACGCCTTAATCGTCGTTGGCCGATTCGCCAACCTTGCTGTCTGCTGCGTCATCGTCGGACGCCGATTCGTCGTCGGCGCCATCGGCCTCGCCGGTGGCTTCGGTTTCGGCGGCATCGCCGCCGTTCTGCGCGCCGTTGGCGTCGCCCGTTTCGGAGCCAGACGTTTCGGAATCGGCGGATTCAGAACCGCCCGTTTCGGAATCGGCTCTTTGCGCGCCCTGAGCACCCGCCTCAT
>CALBLG010000068.1 GCA_937895975.1 uncultured Slackia sp. | reverse complement strand
CGCAGGAAACGCAAGCTTCCCTGGAAATGCGGCATTTCGCACAGTCACAAATCGGGATTTGGGACATTTCGCGCAACACCATTGTCGCCAGGCGTCGTCAGGCTTGCTTCGTGTTCAACCGATACAGGTCCCACAGGCCTTTCAGCAGCAGATTCGGGTCATGCACGATCTTGCGACGACACGCGGGCACAATCATGCGGCTGACGCCGCCGGTGGCGATGGCCGTCACGGGTTCGCCCAGCTCGTCGGCGATGCGATCGATCAGGCCGTCGATGGTCGCGGCGTTGGAATACAGCACGCCCGAATACATGCACTCGATAGTGTTCTTGCCAATGAGCCCCTTGGGCTTTTCGAATTTGATGAACGGCAGCTGCGAGCACTGCGCGGTAAGCGCATCCTGGGAAATCACCACACCGGGGTAGATGATGGACCCGATATACGTGCGATCGCTCGTCACCACCGAACACGTATTGGCAGTGCCCATGTCGAAAATGGCCAGCGCGCCTTCATAGTCGTTTACGGCTCCCGCCGCGTCGGCAATCATATCGACGCCCAAACGCTCGGGCGTGTCCATGTCAATAGTAAAACCCAGATTCATCTGGTAGTTCACCACGAGCGGCTCGAGGTTCGTCTTCACGCGGACCGACGCCACCACCGATTCGGTGAGCTCGGGCACGACCGAGGAAATCACGGCGCCGCTCACGTCGGTGAAATCGAAGCCATGCATTGCGACAAGTGCCTCGAAGCCCTCCATGAATTCGCGCACCGTGCGTCGCTTGTCCGTGGGGAAGCGCAGCTGGCTGGCAAGCTCGCCACGCTTTGGCATAAGGCCCATCACCACATTGGTGTTGCCGATGTCGACCGTAAGCAGCATGGTTTATTCCTCCCCCGTCGCGGGCAGCGGCGCAAGCGAAAACAGCTCGGTGAGCAAAGCATCGGCCGCATCGGCTTTCGACAGCATCGGAAGGTCGACCTCTCGATCGCGCGAAATAAGCGTCAGATGGTTGGTCGCCGTGCCAAAGCCGGCCCCTTCCTCGCGAAGGCTGTTCGCGCAAATCATGTCCACATTCTTGCGCGTCAGCTTGCCGCGCGAGTTTTCCAGCACGTTGCACGTCTCCATCGAGAAGCCGCACAGGCGCTGGCCCGCCACGCGATGCGCGCCCAGCCACGAAAGCGTGTCGGGCGTGCGCTCCAGCTCAATGGACATGTCGCCGTCTTTTTTCTTCATTTTGTTATCGGCCACCGTTTTGGGACGATAGTCGGCCACGGCGGCAGCGGCAATCACGGCATCGCATTCCGCATGGCGAGCGCTCACGGCATCGAACAAATCCTGCGCGCTCACAATGCGCACGAGCTCAACGCCGTCAGGCGCGGCGAGCGCAACCGGACCGCTGACCAGCGTCACCTGCGCGCCGCGATCGCGAGCCGCCTCGGCAATCGCGTAGCCCATGCGGCCCGTTGAATGGTTGGAAATGAAACGCACCGGGTCGATGGCCTCTTGCGTGGGACCAGCCGTTACCACAATGCGCATGCCTTCCAAATCGCGCATCGGCGTATCGTCCATATCGAACTCCCCCATTCGACGACATTCCAAACCACTGCATTATAAACAAGAAGAACCCAAAGTGGGGCAGTTGCCCCTCGAGCAACCGCCCCACAAGTAGAAAAGCCGCGCATGCGGCCTTCCCATCTATTCCATGTCCTCCAGGCGGCCATGCTTTTCGTAGCGCGTAACGCGGGAAATCTTGTTGTCGTCATCGACGAACACCACGCGCGGCGGGTTCGAAGCAACCTCTTCAGGCGCCATCTGGCAATAGCACATGATGATCACCTTGTCGCCCACCGACACGTTGCGCGCAGCGGCGCCGTTCAGGCAAATCATGCCCGAGCCAGGCTCGCCCGCAATGACATACGTCTCGAAGCGCTGCCCGTTGTTCACATCGACGATTTGCACCTTCTCGTACTCCAAGATGCCCGAAGCCTGCATAAGGTCTTCGTCGATGGTGATGCTTCCCACATAATCCAACGCCGCTTGAACAACCGTAGCGCGATGAATCTTACCCTTAAGCATATTAAGTTGCATTTGTATCCTTTCGTTTGCCTGTCGGCAAACGATGCGGCTCGACGCTGCGCGGGATTGTGGCGGCCAACTCGTCGTTCAGGCTTCGGCTCGCGTACCGAAGCACGCGTCACCTCGCTTTCACGCCGATTTGGCTCGCCACGATCCCGCTCGCTGACACGAGGTCGAGCCGAATCGTTTTCTTTCTTTGGAAATGGTTCCCAGAATGGCCCGCCGCGCGGCGGCAGTTGGGGTCGTCTGCGCTCAAGCTTGCCCTCGTCAAAAGCTAAGCGCAGCCAGGCGAGCGCATAGTGAGCGAAGCGAACGGTAGCGAGCCGTGGCCCTGAATGGCCCGCCCCGGCCGCGCCGCGAGCGACTGGTCTAGCTACTTCCCTTCGCGCAACTCATCGGCGCGAATGCGCAGGTTCAC
>CALBLG010000067.1 GCA_937895975.1 uncultured Slackia sp. | reverse complement strand
TTAATGTAGCGGAAGTCGACCAGATACGTGTCGACCAGGCCATCGAGCAACGCGATGGTTTCGGGCAGTTCGTAGCCCGAGGTGTTGTAAACGAAGGGAATTGACAGCCCCGCGCCGCGCGCAAGCTTCGCCGCCTCCAAGATTTGGGGCACGTAATGCGTCGGCGTGACCAGGTTCACGTTCAAAGCGCCTTGGGCTTGCAGCTCCAGGAAAATCTTCGCCAGCCGTCGCACGCTGACGTCGGCCCCGCAGCTGCCGTTGGCGATGGGCTGGTTTTGGCAATACACGCAATGCAGCGGGCAGTTCGAGAAGAACACCGCGCCGCTTCCCGCCTCGCCCGAAATGGGCGGCTCTTCCCAAAAATGAAGCGCAGCGCGCGCGATGCGCAGCTCGTCGGCCGCGCCGCAAATGCCGCGCTTGCCCGCCACGCGATTCGCGCCGCACCGCCGCGGACACAGCTCGCAATGTTCAAGCATGGCCGTCACGGCAGCAGAAAAAGAGGCCGACGATTCGGCCCCTTTGGGTTGCATATGTTCGAACGCCCCAGCCACAGCCTTACGCGTTGCCCTTGATTTTGCGGGCGATGCGGTCGGCCACCGAGAGGTCTTCACGACGATCCTGCCCCCAGAACACGATGGCGATCATGCCTGGGCCCACATGGCTGCCGATAACGGGACCGATGCTGCCGTCGAGGAACATCGCGTCTTCCTGCTCTTTGCGAATGAGGTCGTGCAGGCGCTCGAGATCTTTCGGGCAATCGGAGTTGCCGGTGACGATCATGCCCGACGGGCCCTCGTGCGATACCTTTTCCAAATAGAACTGCGCCAGCTGGCGAATGCCCTTCTTGCGGCCGCGCGCCACGCCTTTCAGCGCCAGCTTGCCCTTCAAATCGATGGTGAGCATGGGTTTCACGTCGAGCTTGGCACCCGCCGCAGCCACGCCATCGGGGATGCGGCCGCCACGGCGCAGCGATTCGAGGTCGTCGACCATGAACATCATGTTCAGGAAATAGCGCGCTTCTTCGACCCATTCGACCAGCTCGACGGCAGTAAGGCCCGCATCGCGCTGGCGCAGCGCCTCGTAAACGATGGCGCCCTCGGCCACCGAAGCGAGCTTGGTATCTACCACATACAGTTCGGCATCGGGATACTTTTCCTTCACCTGCTCGCTTACGAGCACGGCCACGTCGTAGCTGCCCGAAAGGCCCGACGTGAAGCTGAGGTACACCGTGGGCACGCCCGTCTGCGCCGCGCGCTCGAACACCTCGGTGTACGCTGGGATGGATACCTGCGACGTGGTGGGAAACTCGCCCTTGCGCATGCGGTCGTAAAACTCCTTGGCCGGCATGCTGTGGCCGAAATCGTCTAGATGCTCTTCGGTTCCGAATAGGAAGGGGAACTCGACGAGGAACACGCCTTCGCGCTGCACGAGTTCGAGCGGCAGATCGCAGCACGAATCGATGATGAGATTGCATTTCGCAGTCATTGATGGCCTTTCTGAAAGCCGTATTGAAAAGATTTGAATATCGAACTATTGCAGTTTACCAGGCATTATCGAATACCATGCGAAAATGTTGCCCTCTCGACAGATTTTCAAATGCCTTGCTCGCGGCATTACACCACCGTGATGAGCTCTTCCGGGTCGATGGTGATTTTGCCCTCGAGCGGCTCGTTGCAAATGTACGCCAAGCCGACGGCGGGCCCCACGTGCAGGCCCACAACGGGGCTCACGGGAATCACGGGCACCTCGTGGCCCACGAACGGGCGCACCACTTCGCGCTCCCATTTCTGCGCCACTTCCGGCGTGCCGATGTAATGCACCACCATGTCGTGCAAACCGCCATGTGCGCCCACCTCTTCGACGAACTTGTCGAACATCCACGGCATGGCCTTTTTCTGCGTGCGCGTTTTCGCGATGTCCTTCGGCACGCCGTCGAGCACCGTGAGCACCGGCACGATTTTCACCAAATTGCCCAGCAGCGCCGCCGCTTTGCCGATGCGCCCGCCCTTTTTCAGGAATGTGAGCGTTTCGGGCGCGAATAAGAAGCGCGTGCGTTCCACCGCGTGCGCCGCAGCCTTGGCAGCTTCTTCGAGCGCAGCGCCCGCATCGATGGCATCGGCCGCCGCGAGCACCGGGAACATCTCATCGCCGCCCGTGGAATAGGTGTCCACCATCATGGCTTTAAAATCCAGATGACGGGCCTTCACCGCACGAGCCGCGCGCACGGCGCCGTTCAGCGTGCCCGAAAGACCCGTGGAAATGAAGACGCCCAGCACCTGGTCGCCCGCGACCGCGGCTTCCTCGAAAATGTCTTCGAACGTCTTTTGCGAAGGCTGCGACGACGTGGGAATCTCGCCCGCGACCATTTCAGGCAGGCGCGAATAGAACGCATCAAGGTCCATGGTGGCGTCGACGTGTTCGGTATCGCCCTCGTGGATGAACAGCGTAACGACTTCGATATTGCGTTTTTTCGCGACATCGGCCGGCAACGAAGCCACCGAGTCGGTAACGAGCCTAATCATGGGCACCCTTCCCTATGAGACATTCATCGTTTCAGTGTAGCGCGTTTAACGGCCCTACCAGCCGATCTTCTGCCCGCGCAATTGCGCGACCAAATCGGTGCGGCGGTGCCACAGGCCCTCTTCGAGCCCCACCGGATACGTATGAGGGTTCAGCAAGCGCTTCTGCGATTCATCGAGCTTGGCCAACGCCTCTTTCGCGCGCGCCTGCGCCGCCATAGCCGATCGGTCTTCGACCGAAAGCACCGACTTGCCGCCGCGGGAAAGCGGGCGCAGCAGCGTTTCGCTCTTCAGGCCGGCCAACGTCTTTTGGCGCAGCAGGTCGGCCGGGTCGATGATCTTGTCTTCGGCGTTCACGGGCTCGTTGATATCGAATACCATATCGCCCGCGATGCGCCCGTCTTCGAAGAAGAAGCGGCGCACATCGAGCACACCGGGAAGCGTGAGCTTGCTCGACATCTCGGTCACCTTCAGGCGAGGGCGCCATGCGTCGTCGCCCGGCAACTTGGTGGCGGAAAGCTTGTACACGCCGCCAAGCGCCGGCTGGTCGTAAGCCGTGGCGAGTTTCGTGCCAACGCCCCAGCTCATTACATCAGCGCCCTGCTCGCGAATGGATTCGATGGTGTATTCGTCCAAATCGTTGGACAACACGATGCCGCAGTCGGTAAGACCGGCGGCGTCCAAACGCTCGCGAGCGTAACGCGAAAGCCAGGCCAAATCGCCCGAATCGATGCGGATGCCCGCAAGTTTCTGCCCGCGCTCGCGCATCTCGAGGCCCACGGTAATGGCGTTCTCGATGCCTTTCTTCACGTTATACGTGTCGACGAGCAGCACGCAATTCGTCGGGAAGATGCGCGCATATGCGCGAAACGCCTCGAGCTCGCTGTCGAACGACATGACCCACGAGTGCGAGTGCGTGCCCGAAACAGGAATGTCGTACAGCTTGCCGGCCAGCACGTTGGACGTCGACGCGCAACCGCCCACGACAGCCGCGCGGCTCGCCCACAGCGACCCGCCCGCGCCCTGGGCGCGGCGCAGGCCGAACTCGGCCACGGGAGTTTTCGCGGCCAGGCATACGCGCGCGGCCTTGGTGGCCACGAGCGTTTGGAAATTCACGCAGTTCAGAAGCGCCGTTTCAATGAGCTGGCACTCCAAAATGGGGCCCATGACGCGCACGATGGGCTCCATCGGGAAGATGACCTCGCCCTCGCGCACGGCCTCGATATCGACGCTCAAGCGCAATTCGCGCAGGTATTCGAGGAACTTGGGGTCGAACAGCTTGCCGCCGCCGGGCGCGTTCAGGCCGGCCAGGTATTCGATGTCGGAATCGGTGAACTCGAAGCCGTCGACCATCTCGGCGAGCTGCGCGGTGCCGCACGCCACGGCGAAACCGCCCTTGAACGGCGCATCGCGGAAGAACACCGTGAAGCACGCCTGTTCGTCAAGCTTGCCGCTGGCCCAATAGCCCTGTGCCATGGTGAGTTGGTACAGGTCGGTGAGCAGCGCATACGCCAAGCGCGGCGTGCCGCCTTCTATCGTTGGTTCATCAAGATTCTGCATGGTATGCGACCTTTCGACAAGGTAGTTGATCGTGGGTCAAAGGGACAGTCCCCTTGA
>CALBLG010000066.1 GCA_937895975.1 uncultured Slackia sp. | reverse complement strand
TGAATGCCTCACGCTCGGTCAGCTGCAACGCATTGAAGAAGTCCAGGGCGTCTGCGGCAGACATGTCGCACACCTCGTGGATGTTCTTCCCACCTACGGTTACGGCAAGAATCTCGGGCTTCAAGCGCTTGCCGCCGCAGGTCGCGCACGGTATGGTCGCGAAATACTTCTCGTACTTCTCGCGCTGCGAGTCGCTGGTCGCTTCCTTGTAGCGGCCCATGACCGCCTCGCAGGCGCCTTCCCAATCGATATACCAACCCGTTTCACGGCCATCCACGGTAACGTAATCGACGTAGACTTTCTCGTTTTTCAAGCCATACAGCAGCACGTCGCGCGTCTTCTTCTTCAAATCTTCCCACGGCGTGGCAGGGTCTTCGCCCATATGCTTGCACACCGCGCGCAACACCTGGGGGTAATAATTGCCCGTCGAAAACGGCGCAACGCAGCCCTCCAGAAGCGAAAGCGACGGGTCGGGAATGAGCAAGCTCGGGTCAACCTCCTCGCGGCTGCCCAGGCCCGCGCAATCGGGGCATGCGCCATAGGGGGCATTAAAGCTGAAATCGCGCGGCTGCAGCTCGTCCATGGAATGGCCGTGCTCGGGGCAGGCAAGCGCCAGCGAATAGAAATGATCGCCGGGAAGCACGTTCGAGAAGCCCGGGGTGGACTTCTGCGCGTCGGCTTCCGTGTCCTCTTCGTCAATCACGTGGCACACCACGCGGCCATCGGAAAGCTTCGTAGCCGTTTCCACCGATTCGGCGATGCGGCTCGTGGCCGAAGTCTTCAACACCACGCGATCGACCACCACATCGATTGTGTGCTTGAATTTCTTATCGAGCTTAATGGGCTCGCCTTCCAAGCGGCGCACTTCCCCATCGATGCGCACGCGCGAGAAGCCTTCCTTTTGCAAGTCGGCCAAAAGCTTCGCGTGCTCGCCTTTGCGGCCAACGACGACGGGGGCCAAAATAAGGGCTTTCTTGCCCTCGCCGAGCGCCAGAATCTCATCGGTCACCTGATCGGTGGTGCGCGCCTTGATTTCACGGCCGCATTCGGGACAATGCGGCGTTCCCACACGCGCGAACAGCAGGCGCAGGTAATCGTAGATTTCGGTCGTGGTGCCCACGGTAGATCGCGGGTTTTTCGACGTGGTCTTCTGGTCGATGGCGACCGCCGGCGAAAGGCCGTCGATCGAATCCAAATCGGGCTTGTTCATCTGCCCCAAAAATTGGCGGGCATAGGCCGAAAGGCTCTCCACATAGCGGCGTTGGCCCTCGGCATAGATGGTGTCGAACGCGAGGGACGACTTGCCAGAACCCGAGAGGCCGGTAATCACGACCAACTTGTCGCGTGGAATGGTGACGTCGACGTTTTTCAGGTTATGCTCGCGCGCGCCCTTGATGACGATGGAATCGCTGGCCACGGTTTCGACCTTTCTGCCCGAATGGTGTAACCGTGCCATAATACCAGAAATAGAACATTCGTCCGATATTCTTCACAAAGCGCCTCGAGAGATTTCCCGCGGAACGCCCCGAATCGTATGCCCGCTATCCAAGAAGCCCAGGCATTACATCCCCGGCTTCACCAGGCCGCTCTCGTAGGCAATCACGACCAGCTGGGCGCGGTCGTGCGCATCCAATTTCACCATGATGCGTCCCACATGAGTGCGCACGGTGGCGGGCGAAATCACCAGTTCGGCAGCAATGTCGTCATTGGACA
>CALBLG010000065.1 GCA_937895975.1 uncultured Slackia sp. | reverse complement strand
GCCTTCAACATGCCTAAATGGCATGTTGAATACCTTACTATGCGGCCGAGCGGCCGCGCCGGGCTCGCAAAACGAGCCGGCATTTGCACGTAGCGAACGTCAGAGAAAGTAGCCCGGCTTAGCCTTTTATAACGGCGCGCCGACGCGGGGCGGCCGGCACCTCCAACGGCTACATCAACCCCGGAATCGCGCAGAACAAAATCGGTAGAAACGCCGCAGGCAGAAAATTCGCCACTTTGATGTCGGTGATTTTCAGCATATTCAAGCCAATCGCCAAAAGCAGCAAGCTTCCCGCGCATACCATTTCGGCGATAACCGCATCGGTAAGAAATGGCGCCAACGCGCTTGCCGCCAGGCTGAGCGCGGCCTCGTACACGAACACGCAAATACCCGAAAACGGCACGCCGATGCCCAGCGTGGTGGCCATAACCATAACCACCACCAAGTCGATGAGGGCCTTCGCGTACAGCGTGGAATGGTCGAGCTGCAAACCGCTTTGCAGCGATCCCAAAATTGCCATGGCGCCAATGCAGATGAACAGCGTGGCCGCCACAAAACCGTCCGAGAAGTTGCCCAAAGCCGTCGAGCCTTTGAACGCGGCATCGAGCTTGCGCTGCACCCAGTCGCCGAAACGGTGAATCGCCCCATCGATATCGATCCAATAGCCCAACGCCCCGCCGATGACCATCGAAAGCACCGTGATGGTGACGCTTTGCCCCTTCACCATGCCCTGGACGCCCACAAGCATCACGCACAGCCCCAGGCCTTGCATAAGGAAGTCGCCCAGCTTCTGCGACACGCGCCTTTTGAACACCAAGCCCAGCACGCCGCCGATTACCGTGGCGATGCCGTTCACCAACGCGCCCAGAATGACCATGCGCTCCCCTTCCGTAAAAAGCGCGGCGCGTCCCGAAGGACGCACCGCGCTTGGTCCAATTTCAGTACTGCAGATTTTCGCCTATTCGGCGGCTTTTTCAACCTGATGGTTCGTCTTTTTCACATCAACCTCGTCAAACGTGGCCGCAACTTCGCGATCGAGCTTGCGCAGCGACGGCAGAAGCCCCAGCATCAAACCGCCCGCCGTTACCACCACACCCGCGATGACGAACCACATGGCCACGCCCGTGAACTCGGCGCACGTGCCCGCCAGGCCCAGGCCGATGGGCGAAGAAAGCGCCGTAACCGTAGTGAACAGGCCCATAACGCGGCCGAGCTTCTCGGGCGGCACGCGCTTTTGCACCACGGCGAGCAGCGGGCCGTTGAACATCGACTCGATGACGCCCGAAATGGCCGTGAGCACCGCGAACCAGAAGAACATATCGGGAGAGAGCAGGCCGGTCGCCACCAAAATAAGGCCCGCGAACGTACCCGAGAACGCCACCACGCGCAACAGATGGCGGCCGCCGCCCCACACGAACAGCACCGCGATGCCCACAAGCGACGCCACGCCATACGTCGCTTCGATGAACGACGCCGCGTAGCCGTCACCGTTGAAGTGGTCGTACGTCATGAGCGGGAACAACGAGTTGATGCCCGTGTACATGGCCATCATGCACATCACGACGACGCACAAAATGAGCAGCGCTTTGTCGGCGCGCAGCGTGTCGAAGCCCGCCTTCAAACTCGCAATGGGATGGCGCGCTTCGTCAGACTCATCGTGGAAATTGGGGATTTTCGCGAACGACAGGGCCAAACACGCCACGGCGCAGCCGGCGGCGTTCAAGAACAGCACCATTTGGAAGCCGACCACGGTGTATAGGAAGATGCCGATCACAGGGCCCACCACAAGCGCCATCGACCACAGGCTTTGGTTGAGCGTGTTCACGCGCACGACGTGCTTTTTCGGCACCAACAGCGGCAGCGTTGCCTCCATGGCGGGCACGTGGAACGCCTCGCCCACGCTGCGCAGCGCGCCCATGATAAGCACGAGCGGCACCGACACATGCCCCATGGCGATGATGACGCCCATCAGCAGCGCCATGGCGCCCACGAACGCATCGGCCGCGATAAGCACGTATTTGCGGTTGAAGCGGTCGGCAACCACGCCGCCGATCGGGGCTAACAGGCCCTGCGGCAGCATGGAGCACAGCGACGCCAGCGCCAGCATAAGCGCCGAGTCGGTGGTTTCGGTCACGAACCACACGCCCGCGTAAATCGACGCATACGCCGTAAGAATGCTCGCCGCCTGGCCGAGCCAAATGATGACGACCGTCGACAGCCAGTTCTTCGGCAACGGCGGCCGGTCGTACTCTTTCACTTCGAGCTTATCTTCAGTCATGCAAACTCCCTCGCGGCGCACCCGTGCGCCTTCGTTTTTGTGCACGGGATACCCTAAACTATCCCACTATGGGAGAGTCAACGACTTTCGCCGAAAATGCGCAGGCGTTGCCGGGGCGTTGCTGGCGCGCGGGGCCCGAGACAGCAACCAAACACTCGCTTGAGGTTCGCGAGCTCCGGCGCGGCCCATTCGGGAACATCGGTGCTCACTTCTGCCCTTCATTTTAAAATGAAGCACCGCCAAGCGGGCGCATGGCGTAGCCCCTAGGTCGAAGCAGTAGCCTGCTGTGGTCCTACGCGGCCCGCCTCGGGACGCGTGGACCAGCAACCGAAACCCTATTTCGCGGCAGGGATGTCAATCACGAAACGAGTTACGCCGTTTTCGCTCGTGGCATCGATGGTGCCGTTGTGCGCAGCCACGATCTCGCGCGCGATGGCCAAGCCAAGCCCCGCCCCGCCTTGGCGCGTGGCGCGGGCGTCGTCTTCGCGATAGAACTTCTCGAAGATGCGCTTCAGATGCTCGGGGCTGATCTCGCGACCCTGGTTCGAAACTTCAATCCTGAACGCGCCGTCGGCCTTCGCGTGCGCCTCGATCGTAATCGTCGAATTCGCATCGGCATACGCCACGGCGTTCTTAATCACATTCGACACCACGCGCGCCATCTTCGTAGCATCGGCGAACACAGTGTCGCCCTCGTTGGCGTTCACCACCAAGTCGATTCCGCGCGATTCGGCCTCGGGATAGAAGTCCTCGGCCACCTGGTAGC
The DNA here is from genome assembly GCA_937895975.1 of uncultured Slackia sp. Classification (GTDB taxonomy): domain Bacteria; phylum Actinomycetota; class Coriobacteriia; order Coriobacteriales; family Eggerthellaceae; genus Slackia. The sequence continues at coordinate 6,738 of CALBLG010000065.1, read as the reverse complement.
AGAACAGCGCCAAGTCGAAGCGTTCGCGCTCGATGGCTATGGCCCCCAGGTTGTAGCGGGTAATCTCGAAGAACTCGTCGAGCATCGCATCGAGCCGGTATGCTTTCGCCAACGCGACGTGCGCATAGCGTTGCCGCTGCTCAACGGGCATATCGGGCGCTTCTTCAAGCAATGTGAGGTAACCGGTGATCGATGTGAGCGGCGTTTTGGTGTCGTGCGCCAAATACGCCACCAGCTCGTTTTTGCGGCGCTCGGCGGCCTCGGTCGCGCGCTGCTCCGCATCGTTTTTGCGCTTGATGTCGTTGATCGACTCCTCGGCAAGCGACAGCTCGGTCGGCAGCTTCACCATGGCGCTGCTGTCGGTAAGCACCGCGCGCAGCGAAGCGAACAGGTCGTCGAAATAGCGCAGGCTCTTGCGAATGGCGAACGCCATAATAATGAGGATGCCCAGCAAAAACACCGTGATGGCGACGGGAAACTTCAGCGCGCGAATATTGTTGTACGGCGACAGATCGCGCTGCATCTGCTGGCCGCCGGCGTACGTCACGGTTTCGATGCCCGTACCCGCGTCGTAGGAATAGCGCACCACGACCTGAGAGAAGTCGGCGTCGATGGCCGTAGCAGCCTCGTCGTAGAACAGCTCGACTTGCTCGGGCTTGTCGTCCCAATCTTTCGTGGTCGACCACAACGCGTCGTACACGTTCGCCGCCTGGCCCAAATTGCGCGCGTCCACAGCGGAAATCACGATTTGCCGCGCGGCCTGCGAAGAATGGGGCATGCCCGAAAACGACAGGCTGTTGCCCTGCACGAGGCCCTGCGACTTGGCGGCCGCATATTCCTCGGCGTCGGTGGGCTGCGTGGTTATAGTAAGCACGTTTTCGGAATTCGCGCCCTCGGTTTGCACGTTCTTGGCATTCTGCGGGTTCTGTGCCAAACCCCAGCTGGCGTCGGGCACGGCCGCGTCCACCAACTCGCGCAGGTATTTGCGCACCACATCGGCCTTCAGCTCGTTTTCCTTTTGCACGAACCAATCGGCCTCGGTCACATTGGCCACGTCGGCCGACACGTATTGCCACGGCGAAGTGACCTTCGCCACCGCCTCTCCCACCTGGGGCAGCACGAGTGCGTTCAATGCCAAGGTGATAGAGAGAAACACAGCCGAGAAAACCAGCGTGGCCGCGAACGTGCTGCGCAGAATGCGCTTCGCAAGGATACGCGTTTGCTCGGTTGCATGCGCTTTGGGCACGGATGCCTCCTTCGACGCCAGAGCGTCGGCGCGCCCCCGGCCGCGTTGCGTGGTAAGCCCCATGGCTCGCCTGCTAACCGCGACGCTTTTCGGGAATGCGGTAGCCCACGCCCCACACGGTTTCGATAAGCTCTTCCGACGAGTCGACCTCGGCGAGCTTTTTGCGCAAACGACGAATGTAGACCATCACCGCGTTGTGCGACGATGCGGTGTATTCCTCGTTCCACACATTCTCGAACAGGGTTTTCGACGACACTGGCGCGCCGCCCGCACGCAGAAGCTCGGCCATGCAGTCGAATTCCTTCGGCGTGAGCGACAGCTCGCAGCCGTGCAGACTGGCGGAATGGTTCGTTTCGTCGAGCTCGATGCCGCCCACCGACAGCACGTCGTTCGCAACGGGCGCCGCCACGCGACCGCGCAGACGCGCCTTGATGCGCGCCACCAGCTCGCGGGGCTTGAACGGCTTGGTCACATAGTCGTCGGCGCCCAGCGTGAAGCCGAGCACCTTGTCGAATTCCTCGGTTTTCGCCGACAAAAACACGATAGGCATGTCGGCGTTCGCGCCAGCCGAGCCCGCACGCACCTGACGGCATACCTCAAAGCCATCGGTGCCAGGCATCATGATGTCGAGTATGGCCAGGTCGAAAGTCTGCGCTTCGAGCGTTTTCAGTGCGGCATCGCCCGAATGGCAGCACGTAACCGCGAAGCCCTCGCGCTCGAGCAAATGCTTCAACAGTTCGGCGACCTCGACCTCGTCGTCGCATACCAATATGTTCGTCTGGTTCGTTTCCATGGGCGAAATCCTAACACGCGGGCTTGGCGCACTTGTATAGCCGTTACCATTTTAAGGTTTTGTTCAGAATTATTCAGGCTTTTATCAGGCGCCCTTATGGGATTTTCAACGCACGGCGCCGCTATCATGAGTTCATCGACGCGGCGAGCACCTACCCTTCCATCGCGCAACCGCCGCTCGATTCGTGCGATGCACGATGTGATAGCACGGCCGGCATTCCCGTTCCCTTCCCTTTGGAGCCGGCCGTCATCGCTTGATAACCCGGCGCGCGTGGCCACCTCCCTCCCGGCCGCGCGCGTCCTTCGAAGCCTTCCTCCCTCCCGACTTCGAAGGCCCTTCCCGAAAGGTCGCCGCTGGCGACCTTTCGGCGGTTATGGAGCAAAGCAAAACGGAAACGAAGGCCAAAGCGCGTTTGCCGCATGCATGAAACGGCTGCTCCATTTATGAACAACCTATCAAACACCTTGGGTTGGAGCCAACTCCATGTGATACCGTTCACCCCAGCAATACGTAAAGGGGGATTCATGCCTGCTTCAATTCACAGCAATTCCGCGTCCGCTTGCGAGCTCGCGCCCGAGCTCGCCGCCAAATATGAGGCACTTAAAGCCGAGCTTCGCGCGCTTGGCAACGTCGCCGTCGCCTTCTCGAGCGGCGTCGATTCAACGCTGTTGCTTAAAGTCGCGCACGACGAGCTGGGCGATAACGCCATTGCGATCACAGCGAAGGCGTCCATGGTGCCCGCACGCGAGGTGCGCGAGGCCGTCGAGTTCTGCCAGGTCGAGGGCATTCGGCACATCGTGCTCGACGTGGACGCGTTCAGCATCGAGGGCTTTGCCGCCAACCCGCCCGACCGCTGCTACCTGTGCAAAACCGCGCTGTTCGGCACGATTTTGGCAAAGGCGGCCGAACTCGGCTTCCATCACGTGGCCGAGGGCACGAACACGAGCGATTTGGGTGACTACCGCCCGGGTTTGAAGGCGCTCGGCGAGCTTGCCGTCGAAAGCCCATACCTTAAAGCAGACATGAGCAAAGCCGACGTGCGCGAGCTTTCGCGTGCGCTGGGCCTTCCCACCTGGGACAAACCCTCGTACGCATGCCTTGCGAGCCGCGTTCCCTACCACGACGAAATCACGCCCGAAAAGCTTGCCGCAGCGGAAGCCGCCGAAGATGCCCTTATCGCCGCGGGCTTTCCTCAGGTGCGCTGCCGCGTGCACGGCAACCTTGCGCGCATCGAGGTTCCCGCGAGCGAACGCATCGCCCTTATGCAGGCGTGCACAAAGACCAATTTGGCGCAGCAGATTCGCAATGCCGGTTTCGACTACGTATCGATCGATGCCGAAGGCTATACATCGGGCAGTCTGAACCGCACGCTGTAGGATTTTCACATTAGCGACAATTTTGACCATCCGCTCGCTTTCCCATGGCCAAAAACATCGCTAGTGCGAAAAGCGAACGGGGAACAAGTCTCGTTTTGCCTGGCGTCTCTCAAATTCAAGCCAAATCGGCCCTAAATTCGGCGTTGGATGGCTTCAAATCGCTCCACTTTTTCGCAATGGCCGCATTTTTGACCAAACACCATTGCTTCGGTGGTCAAAAATGCGGCCATTGCGAAAGACAACGCGCGCGTATCACCCGCCGCGCATATGCCCTGGATTAACTTTCCGCAACGCTTGCATTCTCGCGCACAAGCAGGCGCAAGAGCGTTATTATTCTCGAATACGAATATGCGCGCCCTTGGGGAAGCCTGGGGAGGCTTGGAGCGCGCAATTCACGTATCGCATGGCCGTATCGCGAAATTGGCCAGCACGATTGAACAACAAAACACAAGGAGCTCTTTTATGCTGAGCGAACGCATGCTCACGAAAATCGTGAAGAACATCACGAAAAATCACCTCGTCATCGACCCCACCGATGAGAAATTCCTGCCGGGCCCCGAGCCTGGACGCAAATATATGCTGTACCTGCACGTGCCGTTTTGCGAGGTGCTGTGCCCGTATTGCAGCTTCAACCGCTACCCGTTCCGCGAGACGACGGCGCGCCCGTATTTCGAGAATCTGCGCCGCGAGATGCTGATGCTGAAAGACATGGGCTACGACTTCGAAAGCCTGTATTTCGGCGGCGGCACGCCAACCATCATGCTCGACGAGCTGTGCAAGACGATCGATTTGGCGGGCGAGAATTTCTCGATTAAAGAAGTGGCCTGCGAAACAAACCCGAACCATTTGGTCGACCCATGGCTTTCGGCGCTTTCGGGCCGAGTGAACCGCCTGTCGGTCGGCGTGCAAAGCTTCAACGACAAGCTGCTGACGCAGATGGACCGCTGCAAGAAGTATGGCTCGGGCGACGAGATTTTCGAGCGCATCAACAACGCGGCCGACCATTTCGATTCGCTGAACGTGGACATGATCTTCAACTTCCCGTCGCAAACCGAAGAGATTCTGCTCGACGACATCGAGAAAATCAAGCAATGCGGTTGCCGCCAAACCACGTTCAGCCCGTTGTACGTCTCGAGCGCCACCACGCGCAAAATGGAGTCGAGCCTGGGCACCATGGACTACAACCGCGAATTCAAGTTTTACCAGATGCTCGACGAGGGGCTTGCCGGCGGTGCGCACCCCGCATTCAAGCGCGAAACCGTATGGACGTTCAACCGCTTGAACGCTGAAGGCAAACAAGACCACGAGCTGCCCGTCGAAGAGCTGCAGGTAAGCTATGACGAATATCCCGCCATTGGCTCGGGATCGATTTCATACCTCAGCGGCAAGCTGTACGTGAACACATTCAGCATTCGCGAGTACAACGAGGCAATCGAAAGCGGCCATATGTCGCTTATGGGCCAGATGCCCGTGCGCGAGCACGACCACATGCGCTACTGCTTCCTGCTGGGACTGTACCGCCTGCGCTTCGACAAGCATGCGTTCAAAAAGCTGTTCGGCAAAAGCGTCGAAGCAGGCTTGCCGGCCGAGCTGGCGTTCATGCGCATGAATGGCGCATTCAAGGTCGACAACGAAGACTGTCTGATTCCCTCCACAAAAGGCCGCTACCTTACCCTGGTGATGTACCGCCAATTCCTCAGCGGCATGAACAACCTGCGCGACCAAGCGCGCGCCGCCCTCACCGGCCCCGAGCACGAGCTGCTCTTCGGCGAAGGCTCGCCCGCAACGGCGTAAATTCAAGGGCCGGCAAAAATTTTAGCCCCTGCCCCTTTTTGCCGCACTCGCACCAAATGACAGCGAAAAGGCCCCCGGCAAGTGCAGTTCGGGCGAAAGCAAGGCGACGCGTACTTCGCGAGCCGCAGCTTGAGCCTGAAATGCGCCGCCAGGGGCCTTTGCAGCGTCAGGGGCATCACCGGCCGTTAGGCCGGCGAAATAGACTATTCCAGCGTCGAGCCCTTCTTTTCGGGGATGAAGAACATCGCGATAAAGGCCACCACATAGATGCAGGCAACGCAGCCGATGGCGAAGCCAAAGCCGTGGCCGGCGGCGATGATAGGAATAACCACCGGAGCCGACGCGCCGCCGATGAAGCGGCCAGCGTTGTACAGCGCGGTTTGCGCGGTGCCACGCATCTCGGTCGGGAACAGCTCGGCAATCAGCGTGCCGTAGCCGCCGATCATGCCGTTAGCGAACATGCCCATAAAGAAGCCGCCGATGAGCAGCGCCGTGGGATCGGTAAGCTGGCTATAGATGATGATCATCGCGGCGGCGCCAATCTGGAACGTCCAGAATGCGGGACGGCGGCCGGCCTTGTCGGCCAAGAAGCCGAATACCGAAATGCCGATCATCATGCCCAGAACCGTAACGGCCGTCCACATGCCCGTAGAGGTGAGGCTCAAGCCCAGTTCGGAGTTCAGGTACTTGGGCAGCCACGTCATAATTCCGAAGTAGCCAGCATTCTGAACGGTGCACAGAATAATGATGATGATCGAGAACTTGGTGCGCTCGGGCGTAGCGAACAAGTCGCGCAGCTTGCCGTGATCTTTGCCGGAAGCCTTGTGCTCCTCATAAATCGGCGGCTCGGGAACAAACGCGCGGATGATGATGGCGATGATGGCCGGCACAAAGCCCACCACGAACAGGCCGCGCCAGCCAAACGCAGCGATAACCGGGGCAGATGCCAGCGACGCAACCAGCACGCCAACCTGGAAGCCCAGGCCAACGGCGCTCGTAGATTTCGCGCGGTTCTCGGGGCTCGACACTTCAGAAGCAATGGCCATGCCCAGGCCAAACTCAGCGCCAATGCCCAAGCCAGCAAGGAAGCGGCAGAGGGCCATTACCTCAAAGCTCGGCGCGAAGGCAGAGCCCAGGGTGAACACGCCGAAAAAAATGACCGAATAAGTGAGAACTTTAATTCGGCCATATTTATCAGCTAATTTTCCGAAAATCAAACCACCAAGGAAGGCGCCCGCCAACGTGATGGAAGTGAGCATGCCCGCCGTGGTGTTGTCCACCGCGAACGTCGCCATGATGCCCGAAAGCGCGAAGCTGAGAATCATCAGATCCAAACCGTCGAGCGCGTGGCCCACGGCCGCCGAGAAAACGGCCTTGCCCGAATAGTGCTTCATTTCGGAAGCTTTGACCTTAGAATGAGTGCTCATTGCTACCCTTCTGCCGAAAATTGATAAACCTTCAGTATAGTAAGGGAAGGTAACGGTAAAAGAAACCCTAAATTTGTACAAATTTTTGCACCGTGCTGAATT
>CALBLG010000064.1 GCA_937895975.1 uncultured Slackia sp. | reverse complement strand
ATCGCGGTACGGGCGGCGGCTATCGCAAGCCCAAAGGCCAGGTGCATGTAACGCCCGCTCGTCAAGCCGCCTGCGCTATCGGCCGCGTCGTGCGCGAGCGCAACGCATACGTCGCCGAGGTCACCCCGGCCGTGATCGCGAAGTTCGAGGGCATCTCGCCCGAGGATGCGGCGTTTGCCACCAAGCTCGCCCGTGGCGTTACCGCAACGGTCGGCACGCTCGACGAGTTCATCAACCGCAATATGAAAACTCCGAACGATATCGACGAGGTCGTTCGCGACGCCATGCGCGTGAGCGCCTACGAGATGCTGTTCCTCGACAAGCCCGCCTATGTGGTGGTCGACCAGGGCGTCGAGCTGGTGTGCTCGGTTGCCCCGAAGGCGGGCGGTCTGGCCAACGCCGTGCTGCGTCGCATGTCTGAAAGCGCGAAGACGTTCCCGTTCGGCAACGCGAATCTCAGCCTGCAAGTTCTGGCCCGTTCGCAGGCCTTTCCGTTGTGGCTCGCGAAGCGCCTGATGAACGAGATGACGCTGCCTCGCGCAACCGCATTCATGCAGGCGTGCAACACCGATGCCCCGGTGTTCATTGCCGTGAACGCGGTGAAGGGAGACGCCGAAAAAATCGACGACGCGTTTGACCAGGCGGGCTCGCTGCTCGAGAAGTCAGACACCGTTGAAGGGTGTTTCCGCGTGAAAGAGGCTCGCTCGCTGCGCAACGCTGACGTTCGCACGCTGTTCGAGAACGGCGAAGTGCTCGTGTCTGACGAAGGCGCCCAGGCCGTGGCCGCGTTGGCGATGCCCGCCGAAGAACCCCAGAAGTTCTTGGAAATCGGTTCGGGCCGCGGCACGAAGACCATCCTGCTCCAGAGCGCCGCGCATCGCGCGTTTGGGCATTGCGTGCCTATGACGTCGGTGGACGACCACGAGTTCAAGGGCAAAATCCTCGGCGAGCGCTGCAAGGCGTACGGCATCGACACCGTCGAGCCCATGACGGCTGACGCACGCACCATCTCCGCGAAACTGCCCGAGGGCTCGTTCGACGCGGTTCTGCTCGATGCCCCGTGCTCGGGCGTGGGCACGCTGCGCCGCCACCCCGAGATTCGCTGGCGTTTGAAGCCCGAGGATATCGACAGCATGGCCTCCATCAATCTCGATCTGCTGATCGAAGCTGCCAAGATGGTGAAGCCGGGCGGCGTGATCACCTACGCCACCTGCACCGTGTTCCCCGAGGAAAACGAGCAGGTCGTCGAGCGCTTCCTGAAGACGAAGTTCGGCGAGCAATTCGAAATCGAAGAGCAGGTGCAAACCACGCTCGCGAAAAACGGCCCCGACGCGCATTTCGCCGCGCGCCTGAAGCGCCGCAACGCATAGCATTACGCAAGAAAGGGACCTCCGGGTCCCTTTCTTCGTGTGGCGCTATTTCATGTTCGAAGTGTCAATTCCTTCAAGATTGAGCAGGTATTTCTTAACCTTTATGCCCCCTGCATAACCGACGAGTTTATTGTCGGCGCCTATGACGCGGTGGCAGGGCACGACAATCGGCAGCGGATTCTTGTTGTTCGCCATGCCAACGGCGCGAAACCCCTTGGGGCTGCCAACGAGTTCGGCGATTTCCGCATACGTGCGCGTTTGGCCGTAGGGGATGGTCTCGAGCGCCT
>CALBLG010000063.1 GCA_937895975.1 uncultured Slackia sp. | reverse complement strand
GAGGTGCGGCGGCTGTTCGGCCGCGATGCCCCACTGGTGCATTGCAACGCCCGAGTTGCCCGACATGCCAATCTTGCCGCTGCACCAACCCTGAGCGGCAAGCCACTCGACGAAGTCGTAGCCGTCTTCGCGATCCTGGTGCGTAAACATATGCACGTTGCCCTCGGAATGGCCGGCACCGCGGACGTCGACGTTCGCAACGGCGTAGCCCTGGTGGCACCAATACAGCGGGTCGGGCGATTCGAACTTCGCGCAATTGGAGACGGTTTTCGGGGGAACGCCCATGATCTGCCATTCACTCATGCCGTCGCCAGGGCGCTTACCGAACCAGCTCCAGGAAACGATCGCAGGAATCTTCTCGGTCGTGACGGGGCGGTAGATGTCGCAGTAAATCGTCGCGCCATCACGCATCGTAACAGCCTGGTCCTGCTCGCAGATAATGCCTGGAGCCGCCTCATAGGTGTGCGGGTTGAATTTCGGGCAGAAGCCCTGACCCATACGAGCCATTGGGTCTTCGGAGTTCGAGAGGTCGACTTCGCCCTGGTCGGCGACAGGCTTGCGGGCCACGCGATAAGCAACCTTCAGCGTTTCACCCTGGAAGGTTTCTTCCAAAAGGTAGAAGATGCCGCCCTTCGAATCTTTGTAGATAGGCACATCTTCCTGGCAATTCTCGCCCGACATGGCAATGTAGTCGGACAGCTTCGCGCCTTCGATGAGCGTCCAATCATCAGGGATGATGGGTTCCATATTCAGCTCCTCTGCTTGTGTTCTGGCGGCTTGTCGCACCAGCGATGCGGTGCGCGCGATGCGCCGCTTCACCGCGCTGCGGGCATATGCCCGAGATTACATATCGAGCAGTTCGACCACGTAGTCCACGGCCTCGCCGAACGTCTGCTTGCGGCGAAACTGCATATAGGGAATCTCGACGTCGAACTTATCTTCGAGATACGTGGTGATTTGAGAAACTTGAACAGATTTGATGCCGAGCTCTTTGAAGCTCGTCTCTTCGCTGAACTCAGAAGCGTCTTTGCCGAACAAGGACGAGGCGCGCTCACACAAAGCGTCGAACACTTCTTTTTTCTCGTCTGCCATCAGGTGTCTCCTTCCAATAGGGACTTCCACTTAATCGATGGCATGCATGGCGAAAAAGCGTATGCTTCGCACAGGGCATATGCCCTATCGTTTTCGAAGTATCAATTATTCGCGATGCATGTTCCATCTGTCGAAGAAGCCTGGCCAACAAACCCCTACCAGGCCTTTCTTTTTGACACTGCATAGTTTAAGAAGCGAGCATCCGAAGAGAAATAGGCGTATCGCCAAACTTTTAGCCATTCGCATGCTAGGTTTTAGTGCATTTGCACAAAGGGTGCGCCATAATAGGGTTCATCCGAAGCCACGCTTCGCGCCGCGGCCGCGGCCATCTAAGATGAAAGGCCTGCGCATGAAAATTCGATCAATCCTTAATGCAATTGAGGCGCTCGACATTGCCGTTACCAACGACGCCGTGCTGCGCCAAGAAGCGGTATGCCAGCCGACCAATATGCCGAGCGTCGATACTCCCGAAGGCACGAATGCCGTCGAGCTTGTCCGCGAACAGGATTTGAAAGAGCACCTCGTAAGGGGGCACCGCGGCCTCATCGTCACCATCGTCGAAGGAACGATCCCCCCAAAGCTTCAGCATCCCTCGCCCGATCTTATCGTGTGCACGTCGAATCTGTCGTTTGAAGAAGCCCAGAAGCGTTTCAATCGCATTCCGCTCCAGGCGCCGACCATCGAAGCCGAGAAAGGGCGGCTGTTCGATGCTTTCCAGCGCACCCACAACATTCAGCAATTCGCGACGCGCGCGCAATCGATTATCGGCAACCCCATCATCGTCGTGAACAACGACGGGCGAATCCTTGCCTCGGCCGGCGACTTCCCCACAAGCCGAACCGATATCGTCGAGCAAATTAAAAGCGGATACATGTCCATGCAAAACCGCCAAGAAGTCAGCCAGCTCGAACGCCGCGCGAGGCAGATGCGATTCCCGTTTCTTTCGCGGAACCGCTTCGATGGACAGGTTTGGGCAACGGCTATCGCGTATTACAAAAACCTTGAAATGGGCCGCTTCGATTCGGTTGCAACCAAGCGTCCCTTTGACGCACGCACGCTTGAGCTGCTCGATTACGCGTGCTCGCTCGCGGGCATCATCATCGACCGCGCCGACAATGGGTCGTCGGTCACGCAGAACATCGGAGCATCGATCGTCAACGATATTTTGAACGGACGATTTCTGAACGAAAAAGAGGCAACGGCGCGCCTCTCCGAGGTAGGTTTCACGCTTACTGGGATTTACGCGATTGTATCAATCCAGGGCAAGAAGACATTCACGACACCGAACTTCAATTCGCATATTGGGCAGCTCGCGACCA
>CALBLG010000062.1 GCA_937895975.1 uncultured Slackia sp. | reverse complement strand
GGGCGGCACGCTGGTGTATTGCGCGTGCATGGCCGTGGGCTTCAAGCTGTTCGGCCTGCATCAAATCGTGATTGGCATTACGGTGTCGCTTTTGTGCATGGTTGTGGGTTCGTGGATTGGTAACCGTCGCGCGAGCGGCGACGATGCCGCGGCCGAGGCTAAGATGTGTGAGGTGTTCTTCCCGGAAGCATAACTGCGGGGCCTGTTGCAAGAAATAGTGCCTTTCTGTGTCAAAAATTCCGAGTTTTGCAGCGAATTTCATGGCACCGACGGGGCATTCGCCCGCAACTTCCTGGAGACAAGATTCACGACCTGGGGTTTTGTGAAGACATGCTTGCGCGCCGGTCGGATTGACGCTGCAAAACTCGGAATTCTTGCCACGAAGCCCGTCTTTTTCTTGCAGGTGCCCTATCGAAAAGAAACGGCCCGCAGCTCGAAAGCGAGTTGCGGGCCGTTTGCTGTTTTAGAACCGCGCTAAATGCTCGGGACATTCAATACGAGCGCACGAAGCAAGGATGAAAACGAAGAAGCCTCCTGCGGTTTGGTTGAATCGCAGGAGGCTCTGTTGCGCTTGGGCTCGTTTATTCGGCTTCGCGTTCTTTCTGAATGTCGTCGAGCACCTTCATGATGGCATCGCCCAGGGCGCGAATGGTCACGCCCGAATTATCGGGCAGGTGCAGGTGCATGCAGCGGCGGTCGCGCTCGATCATGATGGACAGGTCGGCTGCGGCCTGCGTGCGGGCCAGAGTGCCCAGGCTTTCGGGCTCAACATGGCGCAGCGGAATGTCTTTCAACTCGTCGGCCGAAACCACCAAGAACACGCCGTTGTTCGTGCCGCCCTTTTGCAGCTGGCCGGTGGAGTGCAGGTAGCGTGGGCCAATTTCCAGGCAGCTTACCACGCCCAGCTTGTCGGCCACGCCATGGCGAATAACCTCGAGCGCCTCGCGGCGGCCTTCGCCATCGAATGGCAAGAATGCGTCAAGTGCGAAGTAGTCGCCCGGTTCGATGGACGCGAACAGGTTGTGCAGCGCACCCATCAGCGTGTCGGCCTTGATGCGCGGCGCGACGGTGACCTCGGCCTCGCCCATGTTCACGTTGCCGATGAAATTCTCGGTGAAATCGGGCTCGGGGCGACCTTCGGCCAAGAACTTCAGCGCGGCTGCCTTGGTGGAGGCCACGTCGGGCTGGTCGAATGGGCAGCGCTTCATCAGGTAGCCGCACATCGCGGTGGCGTATTCCCACATTACGAAGTGCTCGGCCAAATCCAGCACGCTATCGATGCGGAACGACAGGCGCGGAATGGCCGGGTCGAGGTAGGCCAGGCTCATGTCGAAATTCTTGCGCTCGTCCCACAGATCGGTCTTCGTCTGATAAGTGATGACGCTGCGGTCTTTCGGGTCTTCCGTTAAAAGCAGCGTGTCGAGCTCGATGTTCGGCAGAATGCCCACGCCCTGTTTGCCCAGGCTTTCAGCCACCAGCTGCTCGATCCACAGGCCAAGCACGCGCCCGCGTTTCGGCGTAAGGAAGCTGAATTTGTCGCGGCCGTTCAAATAGTTGTCATACAGGAAGCTGGCCAGGGTAATGGCGGGGTTGTCGATGGAGTCTTCGCAGCAGACGCGTTCGGCGTCTTTCGCGTGGCCCAAAAAGCCGCCCAGGTCGATGCCGACAAGCGCAGCCGGCACCAGGCCGAACACCGAAAGCGCGCTGAAGCGGCCGCCCACGGTGGGCTCGCCTGGGAAGCATGCGCGCCAGCCTTCATCGCTCGCGCGCTTTTCCAGATCGCTGCCCGGGTCAGTGATGGCTACCAGGTGCGATGGGATCTTCTCGGTCTTCATGTACATCTCGAAATGGTCGAGCACCGCGTCGAGCACGCTGCGCATTTCGATGGTGCCGCCCGATTTGCTGGAAACCAGCACCAGCGTGCGTTCCAGGTCGAGGCCGGCGAGAATCGAACGCACGCGCACAGGCGACACGGAATCGAGCACCTTGAAGTCGAGCGCGTTGCGGTCGACCTTGTTGTATTTGGTGATGGTCATGGGCGCCTGGGTGGAACCGCCCTGGCCGATAAGCAGTACGGTTTTGAAGCCCTCGGCAATAATGCCTTCGGCAAACGCCTGGATTTTCTTATAAGGATAGGGCGGCTGGCTCGCAAGCGTGGTCCAGCCGGTGTAGTTCTTCGCGCATTCGGCGGCAGCTTCGTCGAAATCGTAGAGGCTTGAATCCTTGGCATGAAGGCGGCTTGCGACCTTGTCGCGCACCAGAATTTTTGCCGAGGGATACAGCTTCTCGGTATCGCTGATAAGCATCGTTCCTCTTTCTCGCAAACAATAATGCGAGCAGGGTTTTGCCCCTGCATAAAACAGGCGCACAAACCGCGCGCCCGATGTACCTTAATAGTTGCTTTATTGTAGCGAATGCGCACCTCATGTGGCAATTAGAGCGCCCTCCAATGTGGAGGGCGCGTGGTGAAAGAGGGTGATGGCACGGGTTGGGACGAT
>CALBLG010000061.1 GCA_937895975.1 uncultured Slackia sp. | reverse complement strand
CGCCGTCGCGACTGAGGTCTTTGCCGCCCCACACATAGGGCAAGCCAACATATTGCTCCGCATATACCAGAATATCGGCAAACGTCGCGGAAGAATAATCGCGAGCGCTGCGCGAATAAAGTTTCGAATACGCCTCGTCAAGTTCGTTTTCGGAAAGCAAATCCTCCGCCGACATATCGATATGAGTGTTCGCATTCGTCGGCGAAGTTGGAGCATCGGCACCAGGAACGGGAAGAGCAGAATCTTCGCTTAAGGGAGCATCGGATGCACCATTGCCAGCATGTTCATCAATCGCCTGAGCGTCCGTCGAGCTGCCATTGTCAGCAGTCATCTCACTGACTGCGTCATCGCCGCTCGACCGGCTTTCCTCAATCGGCAAAGTTTCGCTTTGCGATCCCGCGGCGTCGGCAGCATATGCAAACTCGTTCGCACCGGAAAACTGTGCAACTAACAGGATAGATAAAAGAATCGACAGGGAGTTCGACAGATATTTACGAAGCATAGTCGCCCTTCGTTGATACTACATGATTAATTGACCACCTTAACGCATCTCGAGGCAACGAGAGCGCAGCAGCCGAAAAGAACCAGCAAATGACGAACCTTCGAAAGTCTCCGTGGTTTATCGGCTCAGAACCCATTTCGCGCACGCAACGAATATGGAAGCTTTAAAATAGGTGCACTCTCCAGATTCGACAGAAGGCTTGCGATGCTCACGGTTCATTACGGTGATTTAGATGGCGTGATTTACAACACGTCCGTCTTCTTTAACAATACGTACTCTATCGAATGGCTTAAAGACCCATTCGCTCAACAAATTATCAAATCGATCGACCATGGCATTGTGCTGGGGCCAAACGCCATCCAAACCAAGGTGCTCGGCGTAATTCCCCCGGAAAAGCTCTCGAGTGGCACCAAAACACTGCTGCTCATGAACTTCATGCCCGAGAAAACGTATAACGCGTCGAATTGCGGCGACAACTGCGCGCATTGGATTCTGCAAATCGGCAAGCGACACGACATAACCATTAACCCTTACCACCTTATGAACTTCGGTCGTCGTCAATTTACCATTAAAGTGGCAAATACAGGCGATGTCGTCCACTCGATCGACGATCTGAATCTCATCGCAGTGAGATGTCTGAAGGGCGAACCACGATGAAGGGACGCTATCAGGTTGTCGTTCGAAACAACAAAGTTCAAATAAAGCTGAGCATCGAGCGAAATCTCACAATTTTGCAAGGCAACAGCGCTACAGGGAAAACCACGCTTATAGATCTTATTGCGGCTTACGACGAACTGGGCGAGAGCAGCGGCGCAACCGTCGACTGCGCCGTGCCATGCAAGGTTCTCGCGGGTCGCAATTGGCTTCGCGATCTTTCCGCAATAGAAAATAGCATTGTGTTCATCGATGAAGACAACGCTTTCATGCGAAGCTATGAATTCGCACACGCCGCACGTCACAGCAGCAATTATTATATGCTCGTCGCAAGGGAGTCGCTGCCGCAACTTCCCTACAGCGTTGACGAGATATACGGCCTTAAAAACACGAACCGTTCGACCAGCAAATACCCAATGTATTCTCGGACCTACGCATCTACGTACCGCATTTACGGAAGAACAGAATTCACCGGCGAACGGCCCGAGGCTGTTATTGTAGAAGACAGCAATTCTGGGTACGATTTCTTTTCTGCACTTTGCAAAAGAAGCAATATACCCTGCGTAAGCGCCGAGGGAAAATCGAATATCTACTACACCATCTTGAACCGCACTGAAAAAGATATCCTCGTCATCGCCGACGGCGCAGCGTTTGGACCCGAGATGGAGTCTGC
>CALBLG010000060.1 GCA_937895975.1 uncultured Slackia sp. | reverse complement strand
GACAACAAGCTGTTCGCTACCCAGCGTGGGTATGGCGAATTTGCTGGCGGCTGGGAGTTTCCCGGTGGCAAAATCGAGCCTGGCGAAACTCCCGAGCAGGCGTTGGTGCGCGAGATTCGCGAGGAGCTCGAAACCACCGTCTCCGTCGATTCCTTCATCTACCAGGTAGAATACGATTACCCCACGTTTCACTTGTCAATGAAGTGCTACCTGTGTTCAATCGTCGAGGGACATTTGCATTTGCTCGAGCATTCGGCGGCCAAATGGCTCGATGCTGCGCATTTGCGCACGGTCGGCTGGCTGCCCGCCGATATCGAAGTCGTCGACGCCATCGAGGCAAAAGGAGTGCTTTCGTAAGTTGGCTTTCCCCGGAGAAAAATATCCGCTCCCCGAAGGCGAGCAAAACGCGCTTATCACGAACATGCTGGCGAGTGAGTGCTTGCTGCTGGTGGCGGGCGTCGTGGGCGCGGCGGTCGTCTGCGGCATAACGTCGGGCGACTGGCTCGGCGCCATTTTCGGTCTGGGCTGGGCGCGCGATATTGCGCAATCGTGCATGGCGCTTTCCGCGACCGATACGGCAATCGCCACCGCAGTCACTGCGTTTGCGATGCTCGCGTTCGCGCGTCTGGTGGAATTCATCGCTTCATTCAGCGATGCTGGCTGGAATTCCATCATCGCAAACCGCCAGGGCATCAACGGCGAAATTCCGCGCATCGGGTCGTATCTGGTGTTCGCGGGCATGCTGGCTGCGGGCTTCGCCGAGGAGCTGCTGTTTAGGTTTGTGCTGGTAGGGGGCTTGCTTGCCATATTGTCCATGGTTATTCCCCACGAGGCGGCGATTGTCGTGGTCGCCGCCGTGTCGACGGTCGCGTTCTGGCGCGCGCACGAGGAGTATCGCGACGCATTCACTTCGGCAACCACTTTGGGCGTGGCGGCCATTCTATGCGTCGCGTTCATCGTAACGGGAAGCTACCTGGTGGTGGCTATCGCGCACGCGGCCTACGACATCATCGACGTGGAGATCGAGGGGTCGCGCATGCTTGACGACGATGATTATTTCGAAGGCGAGCCGCCCCAGAGCGCGATGCTCGACATGTACGAGGAAGTGTGGCGCGAAGAAAACGAGCGCGCCAACAAAGGCGAGTAGGGCGCAGTTAAAAGCGAGGAACATGCGACATTTGAGCCCCGTAACCCTTAAATATTTAAGAGTTACGGGGCTTTTCGCGATTTCCTCTTAAAAATCGGCCTGATTTTTAAGAGTTGCGGCCTATTTTTCCGTCTTGCTTAGTAAAAAAGGCCCTACGCCATAATCTTGCGGAACAGCTCTACCACCTGGGCGTGGTCGGCTTCACGCGGATTGCCGGGGAAGCATGCGTCGGCCATGGCGTCGGTCGCCAGCTGATCCAGGTCGGCTTCCACCAGCCCGGTGCACGTCTTGGGGATTTCCACGTCTTCGGCAAGCTGGTGCACGGCGGCAATGGCTGCATCGGCGGCTTCGTCGGCTGTCATGCCCGCAACATCAACGCCCATCGCGCGCGCCACGTCTGCCAGGCGCTCGGTCACGACGGGCTTGTTGAACTCCATCGCGATGGGCAGAAGCATCGCGCATGCCACGCCGTGCGGCGTGTCGTAATGCGCCGAAAGCGTGTGCGCCATGGAATGGTCTATCCCCAGGCCAACATTGGAAAAGCCCATGCCGGCGATGTACTGGCCCAACGCCATGCCCTCGCGCCCGCTGGCCGGCACGCCGCTTTTCGCTTCGGCCACGGCATCGCGCAGGTTCTTCGAGATGAGCTCGATCGCCTTCAGGTGGAACATGTCGGAAAGCTCCCACGCGGCCTTGGTGGTGTAGCCTTCGATCGCATGCGTCAACGCGTCCATGCCGGTGGCGGCGGTAAGGCCTGCGGGCATGGTCGCCATCATGTCGGGGTCGACGACGGCGACCTCGGGAATGTCGTTGGTGTCCACGCATACGAACTTGCGCTGCTTTTCGGGGTCGGTGATCACATAATTGATGGTGACTTCGGCCGCCGTGCCCGCCGTGGTGGGAACGGCGATGGTGAATACGGCATGCTTCGCGGTGGGCGCCACGCCCTCGAGGCTCACCACATCGGCGAATTCGGGGTTCTCGGCGATGATGCCGATGCCTTTTGCGGTGTCCATCGCGCTGCCGCCGCCCACGGTTACGATGCAGTCGGCGCCGCTGGCCTTAAACGCGGCCACGCCGTTTTGCACGTTTTCGATGGTGGGGTTCGGTTTGATGTCGCTGTAGATGCTCCAGGGAATGCCCGCTTCGTCAAGCAAATCGGTGACCTTCTTCGTAACGCCGAAGCGCACCAAGTCTGCGTCGCTGCACACGAACGCCTTTGCGAAACCGCGTCGCTGCAGCTCGCCGGGGATCTCCTTAATTGCGCCTGCCCCGTGGTACGAAATGGTGTTCAAGACAAAACGATTGGCCATGGCTGCCTCCTTGTCGCCGGGCGCCGGCCGCAACCCCCTCGGTCGCGTCCCCTCCGGCGGTCCTTTTCTTACGACAACAAGATAGTCGTTTCTCGGGCCGAATTACTCAACAATATGCGATGACCGGCCTGCATTTCGAGCCTATTCTTCAGCCAATATGGTTTGCTCGCTGAAGGGGGACGCAATGAAAGTTGTAGCGATCAATGGAAGCCATCGCGCGGGAAAAAGCACGTCGAAGCTGCTGCAACGGGCGCTTGGCGCGTTCGAGGCCGCAGGCTGGGATGTGGAACTGGTCGAGCTCGCCCAGAAGAACTTCGAATTTTGCGCGGGCTGCAATTCGTGCCTTGTCGGCAAGCCTTGTCCGCTGCTGGGCCGCGAAGGCGATGACGGCCAGGCGGTTTTCGATGCGATCGAGGCGGCCGATGCAGTGATTTTGGCGAGCCCCAACTACTTCGAAAACGTATCGGCTCGCATGAAATGCCTGATGGATCGCATGCGCGCGGCGCATCTGCCGAAGAACATCTTTGCTGGTAAGGTCGCGGGCGTGCTGGTGACCACGGGCTTAAACAACTCTGGTGCCGATGAAGCCTCGGCTGGGCTGGCCCGTTTCTGCGTGGCGCAAGGCTGGGTGCTGGCGGGTCCGGCGGCTGTGGGCACGTGGGAGGAAGGCTGCGGCGAAGACGGTCGCACGTGCTACCGCCGCGGCGCTGATGCCGACCCGCAGGCGCAAAACCAGGTTGAAGCGCTTGCGAAATCGATAATCGCACTGGCCGAAAAGCTCGCATAGGCGCAGGCTGGGCATCGCCGTGCATATGGCATGTCATCGGTATGCAGGCAAACCACGCGAGGCCCCGGCGTTGCCGGGGCTTTTCCGTAACAAAGCATCAACATCGCATGACGCTGCTGTGGGCGCGCTTGACA
>CALBLG010000059.1 GCA_937895975.1 uncultured Slackia sp. | reverse complement strand
CCTCGTGGCAATTGCCGCACACGCCCATGGTTTCGCACGGAGTGCCGGTGTGCAGGCGCGCGGCATTCGGCGGGCACGCCATGGTTCGCACGCGTTTCAAGCCTTCTTCGACATCTTTTACGACCTTGTTCATGCCGACAAGCGCAATCACATGTCTGGGGCCGTGCAGAAGACATGCCAGACGGTTTGAATTGCCATCGATGTTCACCAGTTCACCTTTGTGCGTGATTGCGTTCGAACTCATGAAGAAATAATCGGAATCAAAGTGCTGCAGATATACTGCACGCTGTTCTTCAGGCGTGGCGGCTTTCGCGCGGTCGAGCATCACGTAGTCGCCCGCCTCAAGCATGTCTTTCACGCCAGTTTCCTTGAACGTCTCGGTTCCACCCCATGCGACGCTCGAACCTTGCGGAACCAGGCTTGCCACAAGTTCGCGCGCCTGCTCGCTCGTCTCGCAGAAGTAGCCTTCCATATTGTTGCGCTGCAAGTTTTTGATGATGGTTTTCGCCGTTGCCGCGAATGCCGTTTTGCGTGGATTGCTCAAAGCCATAGATGCTCCTTTGGTCGATGATGCCGCAAGTCATACTTGGTCGATATTGTAGCTCGCTATTTTTGCACGCGCGCTTTGCTGCGGGGAGGCGTGCCTATCAAGGGCCAAATGGAATGAGCATTTAGGGCGCTATGGGTTTCTTACGTTCCCGCAGTGGTGCTTTAGTTGGTCCGAAAGTGGTAGAAAAGTGTGTTTGAGGGGAAGCGCGCAAAGAAAAGCGAATTTTTTGGCAAAGAACCGCTTTCAAGGGGCGGGTTTGAGGCCCAAATGCCGGAATTCGGTTGCATCGCGTTGCCTTCTTCGTATGAAGTTTTACGAAATATCAGGTCGGCAATCTTCGTTTATGCGTTGTAGCCTCAATCGTGTCCATATTGTCATGACCGGCTTCCCTTAAAAGGGATTTCGTGCCAAAAACGGGCGATTCTCGTGCGCGGATTTTTCAAAGCTTAACGGTCGAGCGGGGTGATGCTTGCGATGGTTGGGGAACCTTCCGTCGAGTGAGAACTTTTAAAATGCCAGGTGAACCGTGTGGTGCGTTGCTGCGGCGAAACTTTTTTCAAAAAATCGAAAATTAGGGCTTGCATTGAGGGGTGCAAGTGCGTATTATTCTATCTCGCGCTGCGGCGCACGAAAGAAATGGGCGTTTGGCTCAGGGGGAGAGCGCTTCCTTCACACGGAAGAGGTCATAAGTTCAAATCTTATAACGCCCACCATTTCATTCCTCGGTAGCTCAACGGCAGAGCACTCGGCTGTTAACCGATAGGTTGTAGGTTCGAATCCTACCCGGGGAGCCATTCGATATCAAGGCCGCCTTCGGGCGGCTTTTAATTTCCATATTCCTCGGTAGCTCAACGGCAGAGCACTCGGCTGTTAACCGATAGGTTGTAGGTTCGAATCCTACCCGGGGAGCCAGAGCAATTTTGAAAGAACCCGCACGCTTCCGTTGTGGGTTCTTTTTTCGCTTCGGGGCTTAAGGGTGCAACGATGTTGGGGGCAGCTGTCCTAAGGCGGTAGTTTTCTATTCATCGCAACAACCCAATTTCCAGGTTCGTGTATCCCGTATGGCGCATTCGTTAAGGGGCGCGCGCAGGCGCGCGAGACGGTCCTGGGGCTGGTATACTGCAAAGTTACGGCTCGCATACGACGCGCCGCATTGTTCGGCTCGAAGAAGGGTGACTGCCGTGGAAGGCAAGCACGCATCTCAACATAGCAACAGGAACTCCGCTCGTCCCGCGCGATCGGCCGCGTTCCCCAATCTGGACGAGACATCCGTTATGCCCGGTGTGAAGAATGCCCGTATGTCCGACGACTTCGACTTGGGCGCGCAGAACGTACGCGCAATGCGCCATGCCGTCCCGCAGCGGGGCGGTTGGAACGCGCAACCTGCAGGCTCGTATCCTGGCGGTAAGGCGCCCATGGGCACTCCGGGTTCTCAAAAGGCGTCGCGCGGCTTGAAGCGCAACCCTGTGGCCATTGTGGCCATCGTGCTGGTGGCGCTTTTGCTCGTTGTGTATATTGCGGGCGCGATCATGTTCTCGACGCATTTCTATCCTCATACCACCATTGGCAAATTCGATGTGTCCATGGCGTCGTTCGACGATGCTGCCGCGCAGATCGATTCCGCCGAGAAAAGCTATGCGCTCGCCATTTCGGGCGAAGGCTTCAAAGCGAACGTGACCGCCGCCGAGGGCGGCATGCAAATCGATTCCGCGAAAGTCATCGCTGCGGCCAAGGCCGACATGAACCCTGCGCTGTGGTTCGTGAATGCATGGCGTTCGCATGACGAGTCGGAGCATTTGGCCGCTTCCGCCGATTCCACGGCGTTGCGTCAAACGGTGACGGCCGCGGTCGATGAGTTCAATGCCACGCAAACCGCCTCGCAGGACGCCGCCATCGTCTACGATGCCGCCAAGCGCACCTATGCCGTGCAGCCCGAGGTAAATGGCGGCCAGCTCGACGCCGAGACCATCGTGCAGCAGGCGATTACCGCCATGCTGGGCATGCAAGATTCCGTCACGGTTCCCGAGGAAGCCGTCATCAAGCCACAGGTGCTCTCTTCGGACGCGCGTCTGGTGTCGGGTGCCGAGGCGGCGAATAAAATGGTGGCCTGCGATGTGACGCTTGTGGCGCAGATCTCCAATTCCACGAAGGAAATCACCGAGGTGAATGGCGACAACATCTCGCAATGGATCACGTTCGATGAAAACTATGCGCCCGTCTTTGACGAGACGGCCATGGGCACGTGGGCGAATTCGCTCGCTTCGTCGCTGAACACGGTTGGCACCACGCGCACCTTCACGCGCGGCGACGGCAAGCAGGTGAGCGTGAGCGGCGGCGACTACGGCTGGGCGGTCGATTCGTCCTCGCTGATAAGCGCCGTGGAAAATGCCATTTCGAGCGGCACGCAAGGCCAAGTTGCCGTGCAGTGCTCGCAAACAGGCAACGGGTTCACGAGCAACGGCATGGATTGGGGGGCGTATTGCGACGTAGACCTTACCGAGCAGCATGCGCGCTACTATGACGCGTCGGGCAACCTGCTATGGGAATCGGGCATCGTTTCGGGCAAGCCCGACGACGAAAACGCCACGCCTACGGGCATCTATTACTTGAAGACGCACCAAAGCCCCTCGATGCTGCGCGGCCCCAAGAAGGACAACGGCGAATACGAGTGGGAATCTGAGGTCCAATACTGGATGCCGTTCGTCGGCAACCTGGTGGGCCTGCACGATGCAAGCTGGCAGCCGTCGAGCGTGTTCGGCGACCCCGAGGCGTATAAAACATACGGCAGCCACGGGTGCGTGAACCTTCCCACCGATAAGGCTGCCGAGATTTACGGCATCATCCAAAATGGCGACCCGGTTATCGTGCACTGGTAGCGCGTCGCGTCGATACACATTTTCGCAGGCCGTCCCTTGGGGCGGCTTGCTCGCGCTCGGGCTTCCGGGCTGGCTAGAGGGAGTATTTCACCATGATCATGCAGGTCGAACACCTTACGAAGAGCTTCGGCGGCCGCACGCTGTTCTCTGACGCGAGCTTTCGCCTGGAGGCGCACGACCGTCTGGCGCTGGTCGGGCCGAACGGCGCCGGCAAAACCACCATGCTGAAAATCATCACCGGTCACGAGGACGCCGATTCGGGCAACGTGACGTTTGCCAAGGGCGCCGTGGTTGGCTATTTGGAGCAGGAAGCCATCGAAATGGAAGACCGCTCCATTTTCGACGAGGTTATTTCGAGCCAAAGCGAGATTCTTGAAGCCGAACAACGCCTGCACGAGCTCGAGGCCAGCTTGAACGAGAACTCCACCCCCGAAAAGCTTGCGGCTTGCGGTCGGGCTCGCGACCGCTACGAGGCTTTGGGAGGCTATCGCCTGGAGTCGCAGGTGCGCAGCGTGCTGTTCGGCCTGGGCTTTAAAGAAGAAGACATGGCTCGCCACACGGGCGACTATTCCGGCGGCTGGCAGATGCGCATCGCGCTGGCGAAGTTGCTCATCCGCAAGCCCGAGCTGCTGCTACTCGACGAGCCCACCAACCACCTCGACCTTGAAAGCGTGAAGTGGCTCGAAGGGTTCCTTCGCGGCTACGACGGCGCCGTGGTGGTCGTGAGCCACGACCGCGCGTTCATGGACAATATGGTCGATCGCGTGGCCGAAATCGACGCCGGCCGGCTTGAGCTGTACAAGGGCAACTACACCGCCTATCTGAAGCAGCGCGAAGAACGCATCGAGCGCCTTCGCCAGCAGGCCGAAAAACAGGCCGAGGAAATTGCCCATATGGAGGCCTTCGTAGAGAAGTTCCGCTACAAGCCGACTAAGGCCAAGCAGGTTCAAGACCGCGTGAAGAAGCTCGAGAAAATCGAGCGAATCGTGGTGCCTCAGGAAAAGAAAACCGTGCATTTCAACTTCGTGCAGCCGCCGCGCACCGGCGACATGGTGGTGCGCTGCCAAGGCGTGACGAAGCATTTCGGCGTGAAGCATGTCTACGACGGGCTGGATTTGTCGCTGTATCGCGGCGAGAAGGTGGCGCTGGTAGGCCCGAACGGCGCCGGCAAGTCGACGCTTCTGAAGATGATTGCGGGCGTGCTTGAGCCCGATGCGGGCAGCATCGAGTACGGCGTGCACGTATCGAAGACCTATTTCGCCCAGCATCAGCTCGAGGAACTGTACCCCGGCAATACGGTGTTCGAGGAACTCGACCATGCCGCCCCCGGTTGGACCATGAGTCAAGTGCGCAGCCTTTTGGGCGCCTTTCTGTTTACCGACGATGCGGTGGACAAGCGCGTCAGCGTGCTTTCGGGCGGCGAGAAGTGCCGCCTGGCTTTGGCGAAGATGCTCGTGGCTCCCGCGCCGCTTTTGTGTCTCGACGAGCCTACGAACCACTTGGACATCGCCAGCGCCGATATTTTGGAGCAGGCCCTGAACAAATTCGAGGGCACCATTCTGTTAATCACGCACGACCGCCATCTTATTCGCAACGTGGCAAATCGCATTATCGAGGTCATGCCCGGCAAGGTGACCGTTTACGACGGCGATTACGACTACTACTTGTTCAAATCGGGCCAGCTGGAAGCGGGCGGCGATTTGTCGGCCAGCTCGCTCGACGATTTCTTGAACCAGCCGGAAGGCGAGGTGCACGATTCCGCATCGCGCACCAAGGCGAAGTCGAAGAAGGCGTCGAAGGCGAGCATCGCCGTGAACAAGCACGGTAAAGCGGCCACGGCGGCTGCGAAATCGGCCGAGCCGCTTACCGCGCCGCGCGCGAGCGCTCCGAAGAGTAAGGAGCAGAAGCGTCGCGAGGCGGAGGCGCGCAACCGCGCCTATGCCGCGCTGAAGAACCATCGCAAACGCATCGCCGAGCTGGATCGCCAACTCGAGCGCGACAACGCCCGCATGAAAGAGCTGCTGGAACTTATGGCCGACCCCGATTTCTACATCAACGAGTCTGAGAGTTCAGACGCCATCGCCGAGCACGGCAAGCTGAAACAGCGCATCGCGGCGGCGGAAGAGGAATGGTTCATGCTCAACGAAGAGCTCGAAGAGGAAATGCGCAAGCAGCAGGAACAGGCGTAGCTATGCTGAACATCGTGTTGATCGAGCCCGAGATCCCCCAGAATACCGGCAATATCGCGCGCACATGCGCCTGCATAGGCGCGCGGCTTCATGTGGTAGAGCCCGCGGGTTTTCGCATCACCGAGCGCAACCTGCGTCGCGCGGGTTGCGATTATTGGGACGATGTCGAAATCGTGCGATGGGCATGCGCCGAGGAATTCTTCGAAGCGCACGGCGGCGATGAGCTGCGCCTGTTTACGGGGCACGTGCAAACCAGCTTCAGCGACGCGTCGTATTCGCCTGACGCGTATCTGGTGTTTGGGCGCGAGAGCCGTGGGCTTGATGAGCGCTGGATGCAGCGCTTTGAGCAATCGTGCGTGCGCATCCCCATGCGCGACGGCATGCGCAGTTTGAACTTGAGCAACGCGGTGGCCATCGCCGCGTACGAAGCATTGCGTCAGAACGGTTACCCTCATTTACAATAGCGTGGCAATGCTGGCGACTTCCGCCGTTTTGCTATAGACTACCCAATTACTATGTTTACTCAGTCATATCTTATCTACATAATCATCAGCATTCTGTGCTTCGTGCCGGCTATCGTGCTGCACGAGGTTGCGCATGGCTTCGCTGCGCATAAACTGGGCGACCCCACGGCGAAAAGCCAAGGGCGCCTCAGTCTGAACCCCATCAAACACATCGATCCCTTCGGCACGGTACTCATGCCGGTGCTGCTCATGGCTATGGGCGGTCCGGTATTCGGCTATGCGAAACCCGTGCCCTACAATCCCATGTACTTCAAAGACCTGCGCAAGGGCGAGGCCATCGTCGGCTTGGCCGGTCCCGCAGCGAATTTGCTCATGGCGGGCTTCGCCGCGTTTATTGCGTGGATTCTGTTCCCGTATGCGCCAGCCCTTGTGGGCTCGAACGCGGTGTTCGAGTACTTCTACCTTATGTTCTTGCCCATGTTCGCGCTCATCAACCTGTATTTGATGTTCTTCAACCTTATCCCGGTGCCCCCGCTGGACGGCTCGAGCATCATCGCGTTGTTCTTGAACGACAAACAGCTGCGCTCTTACTACCGCATTCAGCAGTACGCGCTGCCGGTGTTCATGATTGTCGTGATTTTGGTGCCGTACCTGTTCAACGTGAATCCCATCGGCATCTATTTGGATGCGACTGCAGGGAATTTGGCGAATTTCTTCTTTCCGTTCACCATTCATTAGCGGGCCGCCGTGTCGTACCGCATTCGCATAGACAGCTTTGAAGGGCCGTTCGACCTGCTGCTGTATTTGGTGAGCCGGCAGAAGGTCGACATCGGGTCGATCTCCATCACCGAAATCGTCGACCAATATATTGGGTACATCGATCGCATGCGCGAGCTGGATTTAGATGTGGCAAGCGATTTTTTGCTGGTGGCATCGACGCTGCTCGATATCAAGGCGGCGTCGCTCATCCCGCAAGAGAAAAGCGACGTGGAAGACGAGCTGGAAGATTTGTCGCCTGCCGAAGCGCGCGATATTCTGGTCGAAAAGCTCATCGCCTACAAGCAATACAAAAACGTTGCGGCGGCATTCGGCAGCCGATACGAGCTGGAGGGTCGCATGCATCCGCGCCTTTGCGGGCCTGATCAGGAATTCTTGCGCGTGATGCCCGATTACCTTGAATCCACCACGTTGGAGTCGCTCGCGTTTTTGGCCGCCGAGGCCATGGCGCGGCGCGAGGTGTTCCTGCTTGAAAGCGAGCATATCGCGGCGAAGCCCATCCCGGTTGAGACGCACGTGCGCGCCATCCATCGCCGCATCAGCGCGCGCAAACATATGATGTTCAGCGAGCTTTTGCACGCAGCGCCCACTATTCAGCTGCGCGTGGTAAATTTCCTTGCCGTGTTAGAGCTCTACAAGCGCGGCATGGTCGGCATCGAGCAGCATGGCGCATTCGAAGACATCAGCATAGATTACGTCGAAGGCAGCGGCGAGCTCGTCTTCACCGATTCTGACGAGGAACAATGGACATGAGCGAAGAACTCGAACGCGAAAGCGGCGCTTCGACCGCCGCGCCCGCGCGAAGCGATGACATCACGGGACCCATCGAGGCGCTGCTGTTCGTGAGCGATGAGCCTGTTGGCGCGCTGACCATTGCGGATATGCTCGGCGCCGATTTGAAGCGGGTCGAGTCTGCCCTTGACGCCATTCGCGTGCGGCTTGAGTCGGAAGATCGGGGCATTCAGCTGCGCGAAGTGGCGGGAGGCTGGCGTTTCTACACGCATCCTCGCCACCATGATTTGATTGAGAAATACGTGTTGTCGTGGGATACGCGCAAGCTGTCGCAGGCGGCTTTGGAAACGCTGGCCGTCATCGCATACAACCAACCCATCACACGTTCGGGCGTCACGTCGGTGCGCGGCGTTAATTCAGACAGCCCCATCAATTCGCTGGTGGAAAAAGGCCTGGTGCGCGAGGCGGGACGCGATAAAAATGCTCCTGGCCAGCCGATTTTGTATGCCACGTCGCGTTCATTTCTGGAGAAATTCGGCTTGGCCTCGGTGCGCGACCTTCCGAATTTGGAAGATTTTGCGCCTGACGAGCAGGGTCGCGAGCTTATTCGCGAACGCTTGGGAGCCACGCGGCAGCGTCACGAAGAGCAGGCGGCTACGCTGTTCGACGACGATCTTTCGCTTGAATTGGGGCTCGACGATAGCGAGCGTATCGTTGGCTCATTCGTGCCAGCCGCCGACGATGGCGCAGGGGAAGCGGCTTTTCGGGATGGGGCAAGCGCTGGAGATGCGCTTGCCGCGGCGTTCGGCATGCCCGAAGCCGTATGGTCGGTAGATACCGATTCGACTGTTGATGGGCCAGATTTCGAAAACGAGGGCGATGCGGAAGGCTCCTTCCCCGAGAAACCCGAAAGCGAGGAACAATGAGCGACCCGAAGCCGACGCAATTCGGTCCCAACGGCGAGGCCATCGTGCCTATGCGCCTGCAAAAATTCTTGGCGCGCGCGGGCGTTGCCAGTCGCCGCGGAAGCGAGAATCTCATGACGGCAGGCCGCGTGCGCGTGAATGGGGAAGTTGTCACCGAACTGGGCAGCAAGGTGGACCCGACGGTCGATGTGGTCGAGGTCGACGGAGTGGTGGCGCGCCTGTTCGATTCGTCGGTCACCATAATGCTGAACAAGCCTGCTGGCTACCTCACCACGATGAGCGACCCCCAAGGGCGACCGTGCGTGGCCGAGCTCGTGCCGACCGACCGCTTCCCTGGGTTGTTCCCCGTGGGCAGGCTCGATATGGATACTACGGGCTTGTTGCTGTTTTCAACCGACGGCGAGTTGGGAAACGGGCTGCTTCACCCGAAGCGACACGTCGACAAAACGTACCATGCGCGCGTGAAGGGCATTATGTCCGAGGAGCAAGCGCGGCAGCTGTCGGATGGCATCGAGCTCGACGACGGCCCCACGCTTCCCGCGCACGTGCGCATCGATCGCATCGCGAAAGGCTGCACCGATGTGGAAATCATCATCCACGAAGGCAGAAAGCGCCAGGTGAAGCGCATGTGTTCTGCGGTGGGGCACGAGGTGCTGAGGCTGCACCGCTCGAATTTCGGCCCGCTTTCCCTCGATGGTCTCGCTGAAGGCCAGTGGCGAACTTTAAGCGAAGCGGAAGTGAATGCCTTGCGCCAAGCCGCTGGCATGCACGAAAAGGCGTGCTAGAATTTTGGCTACATAGATTCGCAAGAACGAGGAGGGGCGATATGGCTGCCCAGGAAAACCTTACGACTATCGAGCCGGTCAACGGCCCGCTCATCGGCAGCATTTCGGTGCCGGGCGACAAATCTATCTCGCATCGCGCGGTGCTGTTCGCCGCCATGGCCGAGGGAACCTCGCGTCTTTCCGGCGTACTCGATTCCGAAGACGTGCGTAGCTCGCTGGGCGCGGTGAGCAAGCTGGGCGCGAAGGTGAGTTTGGAAAAGGCCGCAGACGGCAGTTTGTACGGCGGCATCACCGGTTGGGGGGCGAAAGGCCCAAGCCAGCCCGATGGCCCCATCGATTGCGGCAATTCCGGCACTACCACGCGTCTGCTCATGGGCATCCTCGCGCCGTGGGATATTGACGTGGAGCTGACGGGCGACGATTCTCTGCGTCGCCGTCCCATGCGCCGCGTTTCGGGGCCGCTGTCGAAGATGGGCGCGAAGTTTTTGCCCGAGGGACAGGAGACGCTGCCGCTTACCGTTCGCGGATCGCGCCACTTGAAGGCTATCGACTACGATGCCCCCGTTGCGTCTGCCCAAGTGAAAACCGCCATCTTGCTTGCGGGCCTTTCGGCCGACGGCACCACGCGCGTCACCGAGCCTTCGCCGAGTCGCAACCATACCGAGCTGATGCTGCCCGAGTTCGGCGCGCAAACCACCGCTGCGTCGGGCGTGGCCGAGGTTGATGGTCCGGTTACGTTGCGAGCCAGCGAGGTTGAGGTGCCGGGCGACCCGTCGTCTGCGGCGTTCATCGCTTGCGCGGCCGCGCTTATTCCGGGGAGCGCCATTCAAATTGAAGGAGTTTCGCTGAACCCCGCACGCATTGGCTTTTTGCGCACGCTCGAGCAGATGGGC
Organism: uncultured Slackia sp.; assembly: GCA_937895975.1. Lineage (GTDB taxonomy): Bacteria > Actinomycetota > Coriobacteriia > Coriobacteriales > Eggerthellaceae > Slackia. Next base: position 9,616 of record CALBLG010000059.1, on the reverse strand, counting down.
GTGGATGCGTCCCGCCGCAGCGTGTCGTCTTCGGGCAAAGAGCTTTCGGGCATCATTTCGGTGCAATACTGCGACAGCCTGCATGGCTGCGAGGTTCCCGCCGATAAAATTCCCTCGCTCGTCGACGAGGTGCCCGTGTTGGCTCTGGTCGCCGCACATGCCAAGGGCATCACGGTGTTCCGCGGCATCGACGAGCTTCGCGTGAAGGAAACCGACCGTGTGGCGGCCGTGATTGACGGCCTTACGAAACTCGGCATTGACGCATGGGCCGATGGCAGCGACCTGTTCATAGAGGGCGATCCCGACCTGGTCGTGCCCGAGGGCGTGAAGTTCGAAACCGGCAAAGATCACCGCTTGGCCATGACGTGGGCGCTTGCGGGCCTGACGGGAAATTGCCCCGTTCAGGTTGCCGATTTCGAATCATGCGCCGTAAGCTACCCGGCATTTCTTTCCGACATTCGCTCGCTGGTGCGCGAGCGCTAGAAAGGCATTGCATACATGATTATTGCTATTGACGGGCCTTCGGGCGCCGGCAAGTCGACCGTGTCGAAATCGGTCGCGAAAGCGCTGGGCTTCAATTGCCTGGATACGGGCGCGATGTATCGCAGCATCGCGTGGTACGCGCTGGAGCACGGGGTGTCTCTGGAAAACGCCGAGGCTCTGGGCGAAATCGCGCGCGAGCGTTCCATTTCGTTCGCGCACGAGCCGGGCGACCCGGCACCCAAGCAGGTGTTTATCGACGGTGTTGACGTGACCAACGACATTCGTACGGCGCGCATCGATAAATCGGTGAGCTCGGCCTCGAAGCATCCCAGTGTGCGAGAAGCCCTCGTCGAGCAACAGCGTCGCATTGGCGCGAAGGGCGACTACGTGGTCGAGGGCCGCGACATCGGCACGGTGGTGTTCCCGGGCGCCGAGGTGAAGGTGTTCCTCACTGCCAGCAATGAAGAGCGCGCCCGTCGCCGCGTGGCGCAGAACCAGGCGCGAGGCGTGGGGTCTACCGATTTCGACGAGGTGCTTGCCGATATCGTGCGGCGCGACGAGCTCGATTCCGCCCGCGAGGCGTCGCCTCTCGTGGCCGCCGACGATGCCAAGTGCATTGATTCGACGGGCTTCACCATCGATGAGATTATCGCCCAGATTTGCGACATGGCCCGCCAAGCCGGCGCCAACGCCTAAGGGGGCCGCGTGTTTCTTGCTTATAAAGACATGTGGGATATGCCCATCGACCCAGTCGATGGGCTGCAAAAGCCCAAAGAAGGCGAATCGCTGCCCAAGCGCGTGGGACATGTGGTGGGCAACGTCGTGTACGCTATCATTTTCGTCGCGTTCAAAATCGCGTTTCGCTACAAGGTCGAGGGTATCGAGAACCTTCGCCAATTCGACGGCAAGCGCGGCGCCGTGGTAATAGGGAACCATTCCTCGTATTTGGACCCTGCGTTCTTGTGGGTCGCCGCGCGCCCGAAGCAGTGGGTGCGCTTCATGGCCCGCGAGAATATGTTCGCCAATGCCGGCGGCCTGGCGGGGCAGATTATCTCGCGCGTGGGGGCGTTCCCCATCAAGCGCGGCGCTGCAGACCGAACGGCCATCAAACGCGCGGCCGCCATGCTGAAGCGCGGCGAAAGCGTGGGCATTTTCCCCGAAGGAACCCGTCGCGGACGCGGCTCGGCCGAGCCCGAGCTGCACGGCGGCGCGGCGTTTATCGCGCGCATGGGCAAGGCGCCCATCGTGCCGTCGACCATCCGCAACGTCGACGGCATCAAGCATAAGGGCGAACGCGTGCATTTCCCGAAGGTCACGGTTGCGTTTGGCCAGGCCATCTATTTGGAAGATTTTGATTTCCTTCCTAAAGAAGATCGCCTGGACGCTGTGTCGTGGTACGCGATGCGCGAGTGCTATGCCCTGCGCGATGATGTGCCTCGCGAGCAGGTGGACATGAAGGCGCTGTTCCCCGATGCCCGCGATTTTTCCGAAGAGCTTGCGGGCCGCATTCTTTCCAGACCAGCGGAATAGAGCTGGGCAGCGGCGCGTGGCGAAGGAGGCGTCTCCTGTCTCGCGCGTCCATATCTCGCACACCAATCAAGGAGGATTTCCGTGGAAGTGATTCGCGCCAAGCACGCTGGCGTCTGCTATGGGGTCGAGCGCGCGCTCGACATGGCGCATGCCGCCATGCTCGACGACGAACCGACGTATACGCTGGGGCCGCTGATTCACAACCCCAAGGTCGTCGACGACCTTGCTGCCCATGGCGTGCATGTCGCCAAAACGCCGGAAGATGTGCGCGAGGGCATCGTCATCATCCGCAGCCACGGCGTAGAGCCCGAGGTGCTTGAAACGCTGAAGGCCCGCGATCTTACCGTGATCGATGCAACCTGCCCGCACGTGGCCAAGGCTCAGCGGTCTGCCGCCGCGTTGCGCGACATGGGGGGCACCGTGATTGTGGTAGGCCGAGCCGACCATCCTGAAGTGCGCGGGTTGTGTGGGCATGCGGGTGACAAGGTTGTGGTGGTTGCGTCGCCCGACGAGTTGCCCGAACGTCTGGAAGAGCCTGTGGGCGTGGTGGTGCAGACCACTGAAAGCGCCGAGAAACTCGACGCCGTTGTGGAAGGCATTCGCGCGCGCGGCATCGAGCCCGTGGTGAAAAATACCATCTGCTTCGCCACGCGTCAGCGTCAGGAATCGGCTGCCCAGCTTGCTGAGGGCGTGGACGCTATCGTCATCGTTGGAGGCAAGAATTCCTCGAATACCACGCATCTCTATGAAATCTGCCGTGCGCATTGCGAACGCGCCCATTTCGTCGAAGACGTCGCCGAGCTCGACCCCGCGTGGTTCGCGGGATGCGAAACGGTGGGCGTGACGGCCGGCGCGTCGACCCCCGCCGACCAGATTCAAGCCGTCGTCGAATGTCTGGAAGCGATGTAGCGGCTTCACGCGAGGTGCGGTTGCTGGTAAAATCTAGGAGTTAGTCTGCGTGCGCCTCGCTTCTTTTGGGCCGCGCAACGACAGATTAAGGAGCAACCACACCATGAACGAAACGAGCTCTGAGCTTCGCGGCTGGACGCGCCGCAATTTCTTGAAGGTCGCCGGCGTTGCCGGGTGCGCAATGCTTTTCCCGTGGCTGGCGTATGCCGCGGAATCTGACGAACTGAACGCCAAGGCCGACGAGCTTGCCGCGACGGCCGCCTCGAAGCAGGCCGAGGCCGATGAAATGAAGGCCAAGCTCGATGCGCTGCAGGCGCAGTACAACGAGGCCTTGGACCGCTACAATGCCGCCAACGACGCGCACGATGCCGCGGTGGCCGCTATGGATGCGGCGCAGCAGCGCATCGACGAGGCATCGGCTCTCATCGAGAGCACGCGCAACCAGCTGGCGCGCCGCGCCAATTCCATCTATCGCCAAGGTTCCACGAGCATCATCGATGTGATTTTCGGCTCGCAGAATTTCGACGATTTCGTCACCAACTGGGATTCTGTCGAACGCATCAGCCAGCAAGACGCCGATTTGGTGCAGCAGAACAAAGACGCCAAGTCGGAGGCTGAGGCGGCGCATGCCGAATACTCAAGGCAAGAGCAAATCGCGGCCGACGAGCTGGCCAACGCGAAGGCCGCCAAGGAAGAGCTCGAAACGGCGCAGGAAGCTCTTCAGAAGCAATACGACGAGATGAACAGCGATATTTCCGCCATCCTCGCCGAGGCCGAGCAAACGCGCATGAGCGCCGAAGAAGCCAAAAAGAAAGAGGAAGAGGCCGCTGCCGCAGCGCAGAAGGCCCTCGAAGAGGCCCAGCGTCGCGCCACCGCATCTTCGAGCGGCTCTTCGACGAGCTATTCCAGCGGAAGCGGCTCGACGTCTTCCACGCCGGGCAATGTTTCGGGCTGGGTGAACCCTGCGCCAGGCAAGTACATCACGAGCGGCTTTGGCTGGCGCGATCTGGGCGACTTCCACCAGGGCGTCGATCTGTCGTGCTCGTACGAGCCGGTGTATGCCATGGCGGCAGGCACATGCACGTGGTCGGGCTGGTTCGGTACGGGCGGCAATGCCATCGTGATCGACCATGGCGGCGGAATCGTGTCATGGTACCTGCACAACTCTTCGCTGTGCGTGCAGAAAGGCCAGCAGGTGTCGGCAGGTCAGCAAGTGTCTGTTTCGGGCAATACGGGCTTTTCTACTGGCGCCCACCTGCATTTCCAAATTAACGTGGGATGCAGTAACGGCATCAATGGCACCGCGGTGAACCCCACCACGTATTTCAGCTGGTAAGATTCAAATGAGGCCGGCAACGGTGGGGCGGGGATGGTCCCTCGTCCCACTTGGCTATTGCTTTGCGGAAGACGGCCTCTTTGGAGAAGGGGGGACGAGAGGGTGCTCCCTGTCTCACGTAAGAAGATCTATTTTGGGCGGCGCGTGCCGCCCGTTTTCATAAAGAAAGGAGCGTGCATGGCCGAGAGCCGCTATGTGCACGAATATCCCGGTAAGCCAGAGGGCGGCGGCGCCATCGTCGGCGTGGCCGAGGGCTCTCCGTTCGACGATGCCGGCTTCACGCCAGGTTGCCGCATTCTTTCAGTCGACGGAAACCCGTTGCGCGACATGCTCGATTGGCGATGGTATGCCGATGGCGACGAGATGACCGTCGAATACATCGATACCGATGGCGAGCGGGGCGAATTGGATCTGTTCCGTGACGAGGGCGAAGACTGGGGCGTCGAATTCGATGGCGCCGTATTCGATAAGATCAAGACATGTCGCAACGCGTGCGTGTTCTGCTTCATGCGTCAGCTGCCCGAAGACGCGCGCGCCTCGCTGGTGCTGCGCGACGACGACTGGCGTCTGAGCTTTTTGCAGGGCAACTTCGTTACGCTGACGAACCTCACCGAAGACGATTTCAACGAGATAGTCGAGCGTCAAATTTCGCCGCTGCGTCTGTCGCTGCATTGCATCACGCCCGAAGTGCGCAAGAAAATGCTGGGCAAGCATGCGCAGCACGGCATCGATATGCTCGAGCGCCTGCTGGCGGCGGGCATCGAGTTTGACGCGCAAATCGTGCTGACGCCCGGGTACAACGACGGGATCGAGCTGCAAAAGACGCTCACCTGGGCATACATGCGCCCTGGCATCACGAACATCGGCATTGTGCCCCTCGGCTACACGAAGCACCAGAGCTCGTTCGAGAAAAGCTACAACGATGCCGACGCCGCCCGCGAGGTAATCGAAACCGTGGAACCCATGCAGAGGCACGCCATGGCCGAGCGCGGCATTCCCTGGGTGTACTTGGCCGATGAGTTCTATTGCAATGCCTATCCTGATTCGTTGCTGGAGCATCTGCCGCCAACTGAGCATTACGGCAATTTCGAGATGTTCGAGGATGGCATAGGCATCGCACGCACGTCGGTCGACGAGTGGGAGTCGTGCATGCCTCAACTGGAGCATTTGGCCGAGGTGCTGGAGGATGGAGACGCGCGCGTCTACTACGTGTTCGGCGAAGCGCAGCGACCGTGCATGGTGCGCCTCATGAACGAGGCTCCCACGAAGGATCGGTTGGTGCCCTTGGTGGTGCGTAACGCGCACTTCGGCGGCAACGTCGACGTGACCGGGCTTTTGTGCGGCTTCGACGTGGCCATGGCCATCAGGGGCGTGTCGGCTCGCGATTTTGTGGTGCTTCCGAAAATCATGTTCAATTCCGACGGCTACACGCTCGATGATATGACCGTGGACGATATTCGCGATACGTCGGGCGTGCCCGTGAGCGTGGTATCATGCAGCGTGCCTGAATACCTGGCAGAAATCGAGGAATTGGTTGTCGGGTATTAGCACCGGGACAGGGGCAGCCCGTCCCATTTTCAGGGAAAACGAGGCGTGAGACAAATGGGACAGGGGACTGTCCCCCGTCCCACGGCTCATGTACGAAATAGGGGTTCAACCATGGCATTGCCAATCGTGGCCATTGTGGGCCGCCCGAACGTGGGCAAATCCACGCTCGTCAACCGCATCGCCCGCAAGAACGAGGCCATCGTTCACGAGATGCGCGGCGTGACGCGCGACCGTTCATATCACGAAGCCGAATGGAACGGCGTGCACTTCACGCTCATCGACACCGGCGGCATCGAGATGGGCGACGAGGACGCCTTCCAGAAATCCATTCGCGACCAGGCGTTCGCCGGCGCGAACGAAGCCGACGTGGTTATTTTCTTGGTGGATGGCCGCACGGGCGCCACGCCCGACGACATCGAGGTTGCGCGCATCCTGCGCAAGAGCGGCAAGCCGGTGCTGCTTACCGTGAACAAGCTCGACAACCCCGCCAAAGAAGACGAGGCCCTGTGGGAGTTCTACAGCTTGGGCTTGGGCGATCCGCGCCCAGTTTCGGCCGTGCACGGCCATGGCACGGGCGACTTGCTCGATGAAGTGGTCGAGGAACTGTCGAAGCTTCCCGAGCGCGAAGAAGTCGAGGAAGAGGAAATCATCAACGTGGCCATCATCGGCCGCCCGAATGCGGGCAAGAGCTCGCTGACGAACCGCCTGATTGGCCTTGATCGATCCATTGTGAGCGATGTGGCCGGCACCACGCGCGACGCCATCGACACGATGGTCGAACACGATGGCAAAAAGTACAAAATCGTCGACACGGCGGGCCTGCGCGCGAAGAGCAAAATCGACCAAGACGTCGAATACTACAGCTTCGTCCGCGCCATGCGCGCCATCGATCGTGCCGACGTGTGCCTGTTGGTGATAGACGCCACGCTGGGCCTTACCGACCAAGACCAGAAGGTGGCCGGCTACGCGCAAGAGCGCGGCTGCGCCATGGTGATTCTGCTGAACAAACGCGACATCGTGGAATCGGGCGAGCAGCTGGAAGATTTGCGCGACCGCATCCACGACCGCATGATGTATGTGAGCTATGCGCCCGTCATCAGCATCTCGGCGCTTACCGGCAAGGGCGTGCTGCGCATTTGGGACGCCATCGACAAGGCCTACGATGCGTTCAGCCGCCAGGTCTCCACCAGCAAGCTGAACGTGTGGCTTGAAGGCGTGCGCGAGTTCGGCCACACGGTGCGCAAGGGCAAGGCCGTGCTGAAGCTGAAGTACATGACGCAGACGCATATCTGCCCGCCGGAGTTCACGCTGTTCTGCAACCAGCCCGATTTGGTGCGCGACAACGACAACTACCAGCGCTTCCTCGAGAATCGTTTCCGCAGCTCGTTCGATTTCGAGGGCACGCCCATTCGTTGGAAGTTCAAGAAGAAGGACTAGCGCGGCATGATTGATTTAGCGGTCGCGGCGGGCGTTTTCGTCGCGACGTTCCTGTTGGGCTCCATCCCGTGGGGCCTCATCATTTCCGAAGTGTTCTTCCATACCGATATCCGCCAGCACGGAAGCGGCAACATTGGCACCACGAATGCCATGCGCACCATGGGCAAGAAGGGCGGTGCGGCCGTGTTCTTGCTGGATTTCGGCAAGGGCATTGCATCGGGCTTTGTGGGCATCGCCGCTTCGGGCCTGCTTGCGGGCGGGCTTGTGAGCTATGAATCGCTGCTGGGCATGGCAACCATGGGCTGCACGCTGGGCCATATCTTCAGCCCCTGGCTGGGCTTCCATGGCGGCAAGGGCATCGCCGTGGCCATTGGCGCGCTGTTCGTGTGCTGGGGGCCTGCGGCGGCTTGCATCGAGCTGTTCGGCATTTTCGCCGTTCTGGTGTTGCTTACGCGCTACGTGTCTGTCGGCTCCATCGCTTCGGCGGCGTTGTGCCCGGTTATCGCCTGCTTCTTGTTTTGGGGCGATTGGGGCGCCATCGCGTGCTACTTCATCACGGGCATGACGGTGGTCTGGGCGCATCGCGGCAATATCGAACGCTTGCGCGCGGGCAACGAGCGTCGAGTGGGCGATAAGAAGAAGGCTTCGGCGAAGGCCGAGTAGAGATGCCGTCGGGTGGGACACTTGCCTCAGGGGCGAGTGTCCCACAGCTTTTTGTTGGAGGTCGATATGAAGGTTTCCGTTATCGGCGCCGGGTCGTGGGGCACGGCGCTTGCCCACGTTTTGGGGCAGGGCGGCAACGACGTTATGCTATGGGCGCGAAAGCCTGAGGTGTGCGAAGGCGTCAATACAAGCCATCGCAACCCGCGCTATTTGGTAGATTGCGATATTGACCCCCATGTGCATGCGTCGGTCGATTTCGCTGAAGTGCTGCAGGGAACTGGTGCCGTGGTTATCGTCACACCTTCGGCCGTGATTCGCCAAACGTGCGCGAATATCGCACCGTTCGTTTCGAACGAAACACCCATCGTGGTATGTTGCAAAGGCGTGGAAGAGGGAAGCGGCCTGGTTCCTGTCGAAGTGCTTGAGGCTGAGCTGGGCAACTCCGAACGTCTGGCGGCCCTTGCAGGCCCCAATCACGCCGAAGAGGTGATCCTGGGCATTCCCGCGGGCACGGTCATCGCGTCGCGAAGCGAGCAAACCGCGAGGTTCTTCCAAGAGCTGTTCGCAACCGAAGCTTTCCGCACCTATATCAGTGAAGACGTCGTGGGCGTGGAAGTGTGCGCGGCCGCCAAGAACGTGATCGCCATCGCATGCGGCCTGTCGTACGGCATGGGCTATGGCGACAACACGGCATCGCTTCTGATGACGCGCGGGCTGGCCGAGATGAGCCGCCTGGTGGCCGCGTGCGGCGGTCTGCCCATGACATGTCTGGGGCTTGCCGGCGTGGGCGACCTGATTGCCACCTGCACCAGCGAGCATTCACGCAACCGCACCTTCGGCTATCGCTTGGCGCAAGGCACATCGCTCGAGCAGTACAAGGCCGAAACTCATATGGTTGTCGAGGGAGCGCTTGCGTGCCGCACGCTTATGTCGCTTGCCGAATCGGTAGGCGTTGAATTGCCCATCGCCGAAACGGTACGTCGCGTGGTGTGGGAGGGCCTCGACCCTCGCAAAGCCGCAGCTGCGCTGTTCGACCGCGAATTGAAGCCAGAGTTCTACTAGCTGCATCTATCAAAGCAATCAAAAGCAGGAAAGCCCTGCATCTCGGTCGACGAACGCCTGGAACGTTGCGAGGAGGCCGGGATGCAGGGCTTTCCGATAGGATAAAGCAGCGCGAAAGCGAATCGTTGTGCGCTCGTTATTCCTTCGCGCCGTACTGCTCGTAGTACTTGTCGATGGCGGCCTTGATGGCGTCATCGATGACGACTTTGCCGTCGATTTCATGGTTGTACAGGGCTTCGGTCACCTCGGCCATGCTGACGATGCTGGCAACGGGGAAGCCGTACTTGGCTTGGATTTCCTTCTGCGCGGTGGTTACGCCGCCTTTGCCTACCTCCATGCGGTTAAGCGACACGATGAGGCCCTTGATGTCGACGTTGGCTGCGCCGGTGACGATGGGATACGTCTCGTCGATGGATTTGCCCGAGGTGGTGACGTCTTCCACCATGATCACGCGGTCGCCGTCGTGCAGGTCGGCGCCCAGCAGGTTGCCGGCGTCGGCGCCGTGGTCTTTGACTTCCTTGCGGTTGCAGCAGTAACGAACCTCTTTGCCGTAGAGCTCGTGCAACGCGATGGCGGTAACCACGGCCAGGGGAATGCCCTTGTAGGCCGGGCCGAACACCACGTCGAAGTCCAGGCCGAAGTTGTCGG
>CALBLG010000058.1 GCA_937895975.1 uncultured Slackia sp. | reverse complement strand
TAAAGCCTTTGCAAGCATGTCACAGAATTCTTGAAAAGCTATTTCGTCATACACGATTTCGCTCGTGAGTTCAAAAAGCAATATGCCTTGGCTTGTAAGCAGGTTGCTTTTAATGACGTCTCGCTGCATGGCGACTTTGCTGATATGCCATTCTTTTCCCTGGTATTCTACGACGACGATTCTTGGGGAGTTCCAAACAAGGTCGCATTCAAGTGATGCGATCTCGCGTGGGTAGCCCCATTCGTCGATCGATTGAATGGGCTTTTGTAATGCAATCGAGCGATTGAGCTGCGGTCTTGCGAATTTTGCTCCTCCTTGCATGTGGGTGAGCGTGAGCAACATGAAACACTTCCACTCCATTGGCGAGCGCGCTCCGCCAATAACGTTCCCACATGCAATGCCCGCTTTCTTGACGGCACGCATCTTGGGGGCGGTGGCAAGGTAATTATGGAGTTGGGTCGTGTTGATGATTGCTTCTCGCTGTTTAATGCCATTTGGGGTCAAGGCGTATTTTGAGCAAAGCTCGTTTCCTAACGCCACAAGCGGAATTGGCTCAAGCAGGGTTGCCATATGCAGGAACGTCAACGCAGGGTTCGATATGGGTATCATTTCGTTGATATACATAAGCGATGTTTCGAGCTTCGCCGTTGCGGCGTGGGCTGCAACACCTGCGTGTTTGATTCGCGGACTTCCTGCGAAAGCTGTTATGTGCACTTTCCCATCTTGATCGACTAAATCGTGGTCTTGCGCAAATGCCAAGATTGCATTTCGCGTTTCGATTGCCCCTTGGTGCTTATTGCTGAATGGTGATATGCGGAAATTGCGGCCGTCGTAGGCGCGCCAAAATTTGTAGGCTGATATGTGGGAAAGGGCTATCATGAATGTAGCATGACAGGCCCATATTAACTTGAAAAGTAATTCGACTTATTTGAAAACAAGCTGTTGAACTGGGAAAATCGAATTTAGAATTCATTTGGAAAACTAAGGGAGAAAGATTAGAAAACCGCAAGCTTTTGGCAAGGTTTTATACGCGTATTGCTGGAACCGAATCAGTTTGTGGCTGCGTGTTCGGGGACTTGGGTAGGCTTGTATGTCAAATGGTTAAGCCTGTCTCGAAAGGATGGGCGTATTTTGCGGGTTGGGGAGTGTGCCCATAGGGGCGTGCCTTATCGAATTCTAGTGCGCATAGGTTAAAGTCCGATATCCTACTGGGACAAATATGGCGTGTTGTCCGAGCGGGCGGCGTTGGCGCTGCGGTAGTATGGCGGCGTTGGAATTCGAATGACGCGTGAAAGGCTTTCGCTTATGAGCATGGCTGATATCTTGAACATCGAAATCATTGAAGACACACCGGAACGCTATGTGATGCACACTCCCGTGACGGCCGACATGCTGCAGCGTCATGGCGTTATTCATGGGGGCATCAGCGCTTATTTGGCCGAGCATGCCGCAAGTGAATGCATTTCAGCCCATACCGACCCTGAAGTTTCGCACGCTTTGGGGCTTGAACTCACCACAACCCATTTGCTGCCGGTGTTCGAGGGCGACACGATCGAGACCGTGGCCACTCCGGTTCGCGACGGCGGCCGTGTGCGCGTATGGAGGGTTGAGCAGTTCCGCATGTCTGACGGGCAGATGTTCAACACCTCTCAGATGACCATGTATATGAAGAAGGTTAAATAACGGTTATTCGACCTGGCCGAGGGCGGCCTGTGCCGCGCCCTGAATTCTTCGCAACGTTCCAGCGTTCAGAATTCGGGGCGCGGCACAGGCCGCCTTTTTCTTTGTCTTGGTACGAACTTAGCATTTGATTATGTGTTAATCCGTAGAAATGTGGGTCTTTCGGTTTTAAAACCTGTTGATTGGGTGCTCCTGAATTGCCGCATACAGGCTTTCTTGGGTAATGTTCCAGAAGGGGTTCATGTGCTCGTCGAGCAGCGTTTGGGTGCTGCCGCGGTGTGTGAGGAAGAACTCGATGAATGATATTGCCTGGCGAGCGCAGGTATCGGCAAGTAGGGCGCGCGTTTCGTCGGGCATATAGCGCCCATCGAGGATGAAATCGATGTCGGCTTCGAATGCTGGCGTGAGCGTTTCGACAACTTGCTGGATGAACTCATGCTCGCGCGGCGTGAAAAGTTTGCGGTAGAAATCGGGGTCTTCGAGCACGGTATTCACGAGAATCTTGTAGTAGCCGCTCGCATCGAGCGTGCGGGCGCCCGTCTCTTTGTGCACGTAATAGGGAAGCGCTTCCTTGCCGGCGCCCGTTGCGGAGAACGGCGCGCTGACCAGTTGGCTTTCCGGGAAATCGTGGCGCAGCTTCTGCGCGAGGGCTGTGCGGAAAATCCACATGGCTACTTCGTACTTGCTTCCGAAGTGGTAATAAAATGTATTTCGATTCACGCCCAGTTCGGTGATAAGGTCGGCGATGCGCGTTTGCGACAGCGATGTC
>CALBLG010000057.1 GCA_937895975.1 uncultured Slackia sp. | reverse complement strand
CAGACAATGGGAATTCGCATTGCGCTTGCCGGCAACCCGAATTGCGGCAAGACGACGATGTTCAACGACCTGACGGGCGCCAACCAATACGTTGGCAACTGGCCGGGCGTTACCGTCGAAAAGAAAGAGGGCAAGTACACCAAGGATAAAGAGGTCACCATCACCGACCTTCCTGGCATTTACTCGCTCTCCCCGTATTCGCCCGAGGAAATCGTGGCGCGAGACTACCTGCTCGATGGCGGCCCCGACGCCGTTATCAATCTGGTCGACGCCACCAATCTTGAGCGCAATTTGTACCTCACCAGCCAGATTCTGAACCTGGGCGTGCCCGTGGTTCTGGCTCTGAACATGATGGACCTGGTCGAGAAGAACGGCGACAAGATCGACGTGGCCGGCCTGTCCAAAGAACTCGGCTGCCCCGTCATTCCCACCTCGGCGCTTCGCGGCCGCGGCATGGAAGACGTGGTGAACGCCGCCATCGACGCCGCCAAGAACAACAAGGTCCCTGCGACCCAGATAAAGTTCGATGCGGCCGTCGAAGATGCCTTGGGCAAAATCCAGGCGACGCTGGGCTCGAAGGTTTCCGCCGCCAGCGCGCGTTGGTATGCCATCAAGCTGTTGGAAGGCGAGCAGAAGACCATCGACGATTTGAAGCTCCCTGCGGCCGACCTGAAGGCGATCGAGGAAGTTCGCGGCGCGTTGGAAGACAAGATCGACGACGATGCCGAATCCATCGTGACCAGCGAGCGCTACAATGCCATCTCGCACGTCATCGACAAAACGGTGAAGCGCAGCCGCACCGGCCTTACCACCTCGCAGAAGATTGACCGCGTGGTTACCAACCGCTGGCTGGGCCTGCCCATCTTTATCGTGATCATGTTCTTCGTGTACTGGCTTTCCGTTACCGTTGGCACGGGCGTGGTTACCGACTGGGCCAACGACGGCATCTCCGGCGATGGCTGGCTTTACACCGGCAACGCCGAATACGACGAGGCCGAAGGCGAATACGAAGACGCCCAGGCGCAGATCGAGGCCTATGTCACCAACCTGTACGGCATGGACGAGGAGCGCGACGTTCCTTCCGACGAGTCTCAGGCCGTGCTTGACGCCATGGCTGTCGAGGAGCCCGAAGACGACGCCGACGCCGATGCCGTGGCCGAATACGACGAGGCCCAAGACACCATCGCCGCATTCGAAAAAGACGCCGAGTCGTCCAACGCGGTAGCAGTCGTCGAGGCTGAAGAAGAAGGCGCTGAAGACGAGGAAATCGACTTCGACGCCTACAAGGCTGCCACCGAGGTCGAAGAGCCCGATCCGGCCGATTACGGCCTGTGGATCCCGGGCCTGGGCGCCATCATCTCCGACGCGATGGAGGCAGGCGACGTCGCCCCGTGGCTGCAGTCGCTCGTCAACGATGGCATCGTCGCCGGCGTCGGCGCCGTTATCGGCTTCATCCCGCAGATGATCATTCTGTTCTTGCTGCTGGGCATCCTTGAGCTGTGCGGTTACATGTCGCGCGTGGCGTTCATCATGGACCGCATCTTCCGCAAGTTCGGCCTGTCCGGCAAGTCGTTCATCCCGATGCTCATCGCTTCCGGCTGCGGCGTGCCCGCCGTCATGTCGACGAAGACCATCGAGAACGAGATGGATCGCCGCATGACCATCATGACCACCACCATGATTCCCTGCGGTGCGAAGATGCCTATCATCGCGCTCGTGTTCGGCGCGCTGGCTACCGGCAATTCCGAGGATACCTGGTGGGTCGCCCCGCTGTTCTACTTCATGGGCGTCGTGGCCATCATCATTTCCGGCATCATGCTGAAGAAGACCAAGCTGTTCGCCGGCGAGACCACCCCGTTCGTCATGGAGCTGCCCGAGTACCACATGCCTACTGTGAAGAGCGTGCTGCTTTCCATGTGGGAGCGCGTGAAGGGCTACATCATCAAAGCCGGTACGATCATCTTCCTGTCCACGATCGTTATCTGGTTCCTGATGAACTTCGGTGACGCGGGCGATGGCTTCGGCCTGCTCGATACCGAGGACCCCGATTACCTTGAGTACAGCCTGATGGCTGGCCTGGGCAACATCCTCGCTTGGATCTTCGCGCCTTTGGGCTTCGACAACTGGCAAGCTGCGGCCACCACCGTCACCGGTCTTGTTGCGAAGGAAAACGTCGTCGCTACCGTGGGCATCATCACGCAGCTGGCCGATTACGGCGAGGCCGACGCGGCTCTGTGGATTGGCTTTGCCCAGATGATCGGCGGCGGTGCGGCTGCAATTTCCGCCTTCTGCGCCTTCAACCTGCTGTGCGCCCCGTGCTTTGCCGCTATGGGCACCATTCGCCAGCAGCAGCGCTCCGCGAAGTGGTTCTGGATCACCATCGGCTACATGACCGGTTTCGCCTGGGTCGTCGGCCTGCTGATCTACCAGTTCGTTGGCTTGGCTACCGGCGAGGTCGGCTTCAACTTCTGGACGATCGTCGCTATCGCGTTCGCGGCGGCCATGCTGTTCCAAATCTTCCGCCCCATGCCCAAGCACAAGACTGAAGAGACGAAGTAGCTTGTAAGGGTTTGATTCCGAAACAGGGGTCAAACCTGGAATAGGGCTTCGAGAAGCGGGCTCCGCACTGCGCGGGGCCCGCTTTGCTGCATGGGGCAGAAAACGCGTGTGGTGGCAGAAAGCGCCGCGACGGGGTATTCCGCTGGGGCTTTCAAGGCCGACTAAAGCGCGAAATGCAAGATGTGCACTGCGTTTTACGGCAACATTGCTTGGAAGATGGCGCGATCGCCTTGCTGGATGGTTCGAGAATGCCTCGCTGTGCGGTTTTCTGCCCATACCGCGAGAAACTATGCAATGGCGCATTCGTGGCATATTTGTGACCCTTGGGAAACTATTTTCCGCATCAGGCGCATGTGGCGCTCGAAAAGCGGTAAAGTGCCAGGTGAAAGAAAAATATGGCGCATGGGTGCGCCTTCATGAAGCGAGGTTCGCTATGGTTATGAATATGGGAACGGCCGTGGTGCTGGCGATTTTGATCGTGTGCGTGTGCCTGTCGATTCGCCTGATGATGAAGAAAGGCATGTGCGGCGAGAAAGAGCTGTGCGGCTCGTGCAGCCAAGGGCATTGCGGCGGAGGCTGCTCGGCGAGCGCCCGCATCGACAAGATGCTCGCCGATGCCGATGCCGCGGTGGCGTCAGCAGAAAAGTAGAAACGTGGCCTTGCGTTTGTATGGTATGGTGAATTCACTATGATTTCACGCACGGCGCGCCCGCGTCGTTCAAGGAGGCAGTTATGACGGAATCTCAAACGGGCACCATGCTCGAGTCCCGCACGAAGGAGCCGTTGAGCCACTCGCTCGAAGATTATCTGGAGGCTATCGTCGATTTGGCCGGTGCACCCGATGCCCCCATTCGCGCGGTCGATGTGGCCACGAAGCTCAACGTGTCCAAGGCGTCGGTTTCCAAGGCTATCACCAACCTCAAGGAAAAGGGCTACGCTGTGCAGCCGTATTACGGCGACATCACGCTCACTGAAAAGGGTTATGAATATGGTTCGACCATTTGGCGCCGCCACAACCTTTTATATCGATTCATGACCGAGGCGATCGGTATCGACGCAGAAACCGCGAATTACGAAGCGTGCCAAATCGAGCACGGCATTTCGGTCGAGTCGTTCAAGAAGTGGGAAGAATACCTGGCCAAGCAGGGGATCGTTCTCGACAAATAACGCAGGAAACGACGTTCCATTGTTTTCTTCATGCCCCGCGCGCAAAACGCGGGGCTTTCTTTTACAGTGGAACGGCTAGTAGAAGGGGGACGATTATGCACGTCGAATTGCTGTACCACACGCCCGACCCCGAGCTCGCCATCGCCACGGCGGCCCGGCTGTGCTATGCGCCCGTCGGCGCGGCCGAATTGATGGAAACCATGTCGGAAGAACGCATACGCAGCGTGCTGTCAACCATCATGGCCAGCGGGCATTTCTCCACGTTGGAGCACGCGAGCTACACGTTCGCCGTCGACGGCGTGTCGCGCGCGCTCACGCACCAGCTGGTGCGCCATCGTTTGGCGAGCTTCAACCAGCAATCGCAGCGCTATGTGAAGTTCAAAAATGGCGTGGCCGTGGTGAAGCCGGAAAGCGTCGCCGCAAACGACGAGACGAACGCCATCTTTGATGAGGCCATCGAGGCGGCAACGGCTGCGTACAAGAAGTTGCTCGATGTGGGCGTGCCTGCCGAGGACGCGCGCTACCTGCTGCCGAACGCGGCGGAAAGCAAAATCGTGATCACGATGAACGTGCGCGAGTTGCTGCATTTCTTCAGTCTGCGCTGCTGCAACCGTGCCCAGTGGTAGATTCGCGAGTTGGCGCATCGCATGCTGGAGCTGGCGCGTCCCA
>CALBLG010000056.1 GCA_937895975.1 uncultured Slackia sp. | reverse complement strand
GTCGGGCTGCTCGGCGATGAGCTCCTTGTACTCCACGCCCGTGCGCACCTCGACGCCCTCGAGCATGCGCTCGACCATCTTAGTGTAGCCGCCCATCGGAATGCCCTGGAAGCGATCGTTGAAGTAATTGTTGTCGTAGGTGAAACGGCACGGCAGGCGCTTGATGATGCTGGCCGGCAAATCTTTGCAATCGCGGCCCCACTGCTTCTCGGTGTAGCCCTTCACGAGCTTTTCGAAGATGTCGCGGCCCACCAGGGAAAGCGCCTGCTCTTCCAGGTTGCTGGGCTCGCCGATGTTCTCGGCCGCCACCTGCTCGGCGATTTTGGCCTTGGCCTCGGCCGGCGTGAACACGCCCCACAGCTTGCTGAACGTGTTCATGTTGAACGGCATGTTGTAAGTCTCGCCATTGATGTAGGCCACGGGAGAGTTCACGTAATTGTTGAACTCGCAGAACTGGTTCATGTAGTCCCACACGCCGCGCATCGAGGTGTGGAAGATGTGCGCGCCGTAGCGGTGCACGTTGATGCCCTCCACCTCTTCGGTGTAGATGTTGCCGGCGATGTGGTCGCGGCGGTCGATGACCAGGCATTTCTTGCCGAGCTTCTGCGCCTCATGCGCGAACACGGCACCTGTGAGGCCAGCGCCAACAACCAGATAATCGTACTGAGACATGCGGTTTTCTCCTTCATTGTTCGGAAACGTCGCATATGCAAACTCGCACCAGTATATCGCGCCTGCGCCCCATTCATGCGATATGATGGCAGCATACGCAAACACTCCGCGCCTCGGCGCGTTTTCAGATGGGAGACCCCATGCCTGCAATGCTCGCCGCTCGCCTGTACCGCGTGCTGCCGCTTTTGGCTATTCTCGCGATTATCGGCGTCGTCATCTACGTCTTCATGTCGTGGCGCTACACCACCGCTCGCGCGAAAGAGGCCGTCATCAAGGCGTTCATCGTGCTGAACGGCGGGCTTTCCGTACTGTTCGCGCTGGGCACGCTGTACGCGTGGCTCGAGAGCAACGGATTCGTGGCCGATTTCTTCATCACCTGCCTGGCAACAACCCTTATATTGTTGGGCATCACATTCATTTGCCGCAGGAACTTTCTGAAGCATAACCCGAACTACCGCTGGCGCCTTACCGACCACGCGAAAAAGGAGCCCAGGAAATAGAAAACGCGTTAAACGCTCTGGGCATTTAACGCGTTCGCTTAAATCCACTTGAAATGTTTGCAGGCGCTCCAGACGCCGTCATGGTCGACGTCGGTAGTCACGTAGGTCGCGCGCCGCTTCAGCTCGTCGATGGCGTTGCCCATGGCGACGCTCGTCCATTCGGGCAAAAACATGCACACGTCGTTGCTACCGTCGCCGAACACCACCACGTCTTCGAGCGGCGCGCCGAAATGAGCCATGCACCGTTTGATGCCCTCACCCTTGTCCACCGGCTCCACGAACAGCGCGTACGGACTGAAACGCGCTTTGGGAACACCCGAAAGCGACGCAAACCGCGCCTCGTCCTCTTCGGAACACAGCACGTACACCTTATGAAAACGCTCAATCGCGCGATAGTCCAAATCGGGGTCGACAACCGTTTCCATATACGAATCGTGAATGAGCTCATCGTAGTTCGGCCAGCGCGTTATGCGGCGGCGGGAATCGTCCACCGACACGCCCCATGGCACGCCCAGCCGCTCGCACTCATCGATCACCGCGATGCACGCCTGTCGATCGAGCGGCTTGGTTCCCAGGTATTTCCCGTCAATCGTCAGGCTGTTTCCACCGTCGGCCACCATGTTCTCGAGCCCCAGCTCGCGCATGAAGCTCTCGCCCATCGCGTGCGAGCGGCCCGTGCAAATGGCCACGAAATGCCCGTTCGCACGCAAAAGCTCGAGCGCGCGCTTCGTCGATTCGGGAACATACCGGTGGTTAACCGGCCCCGCCGCCAGCGTGCCATCGATGTCGAAAAAGAAATAACGCCTTCTCATATATCGCCCCTTATCGCCCGTGCGAAGCACAGCAAAAGCCCTACCCGCACCATATGTCAGCGAGCGGCGTTCTAGGCGAGCGAATTGGCTTGAGCGAAATGCCGGTGGCATTTTCGGTACCACGCTATGCGCCCGAGCGGGCGCGCCCAGCTTAGCTGGGCCTAAGCGTACTTCGGTACGCGAGCGACGAATAAAAGCCAAGGCGCCGTCTAGAACGCCGCGCAGCGTCGACAAAAAACGCCGGCTGATAAGCCGGCGTTTACTACCCATGGAGCCAGTGACAGGAATCGAACCTGCAACCG
>CALBLG010000055.1 GCA_937895975.1 uncultured Slackia sp. | reverse complement strand
TTTCCCGGCAGCTCGAACACGAGATTGTTCAGCCCCATGGCGTTTTGGTATTCCATGTTCGAGATCAGCTTGCGGATCATCGTGATGCCTATGCAGCTCGTTGCGTCGTGGGCTTGCAAATCGTAATCGAGCGGGTTGAATTCGCGGCCGTTGTCGCGCAAACGCAAAGTGAGCGACCCGTCGACTTTGGCGATTAGTTTCACATCGATGCGCGCCACGCAGCGCTTAGGCGCCCCGTGTTCGACGATATTGCCCGCCATTTCTTCCACGGCAAGCGATACTAGATAGGTGCGACGTGCGTCGATGCCGTGCTGCTCGCACCATTGGGCCACGCTGCGCGAGCATTCCACGACGCTTTCCATGGTGCCTTCGCAGGAATACGATGCGCTCGCAGTCCATTCTGCTTGCATGTCGGCGGGGCAGGCGAACATGCGCTGTATGCCCCGCGATGCGGAATCGTGCTTCGTTTTGCGTGCTGCCCATAGGGCGACGCCGGCAAGGGTGATGCCTTCGCCAGCTGCAAATGCCACCCATACGCCGTTTGCTCCCAGGAACCACACGGCGCACAGCGCCACCAACGTGGAGCCCGCGAACGACTGCGCGAACGTGATGATGTTGGCGGCTTTCAGATTGCCTATGCATCGGTAGAAGTTCACGGCCACGGTAATTACCAAATCGATGGGCACGCTCAACGCGAAGAACCTGATGGCAGCCACGCCGTTTGCCACGTCCTCCGCATCGGCAAGCCCGAAGATACCCACCACCTGTGGTGCGAATATGAAGGCCAGCGCGCTTATGCAGACGCACAGCGCAAGCCCGATGCGTAAAGCGACGCGCGTGGTGGCTTCGATGGAGGCTCGGTCTTGCTCTCCATAGAACACCGCGTACAGCAGCACGGCGGTTTCGCCTGTGCCTATTGTGACCGCCGACAAAAACGAATTCACCGATGCCAGCATGGAGAGGGCCGTAACGGCGCTCGAGCCGGCCACCACGATGAGCAGGTGGTTGAATATGAACGTGCGCGCCGTCACGCTGAGCCGTCCGATGGAATCGGGCATGCCGGTATTGCAGACGCGAGCGAGTTTGCCCAGGTGGGGAAGGGGATTTACGAACTTCAGCATGGTGTCGCGCTTCAGCAGACGCGTGCAGCACAACGCAGTCCCAACGCAGTAGGCAATCGCGGTGGCGTATCCCATGCCCAGTGTGCCCAAGTCAAGCACCAGAATGGCCACCAGGTTGCCGCATACGTCGCAAACGCTCATGGCCAAAATGGCCGCAAGGCCGAGCGTCGGGGCGTTGTCGACGCGCGTGAGCCCCATCATCACCTGCAGCAGCATGATGGCGAACGCGCCCGAGCACAGGCCTCGCAGGAAGTTCGTCGTGTTGGCGTGCAAATCGCCCTCTGTGGCGCCTAGCAGGGTGGCTATGTCGCCCGCGAAAACGGCGCCCGCCACCGATAGCACGACGCCAATGCCGACCGTCGCGAAAAACGTGACGCTGAACAGCGCCGATACCGTTTGCGCGTCGCGCTGCCCCACGGCTTTCGCCGCGAGCGTCATGGATCCTGCGCCCAAAATGCCAGCCAAGCCCGACACCAAAATGAGGACCGACGATGACATGCCGATGGCCGCAACCGCATCGGGCCCGATGAAATTGCCCGCCATCACGGTATCGAGCATCATGCCCAGCGTGGCCGAAAGCGTGATAAGAATCGTGATGGCCAAATACGACGTGAACGCATGCTTGATGAGCCTGTCGTTTTCGCGGCAGGGCGCGGTTTCGATTGCGGCAGATGGGGTGGTCATGGGCGTCTCCCGAAATATGGGCGCGACGGCCAAGCCGCGCGCCCAAGTTGTTCTATCGTTCGATTAGCGCGAAGAAGAAGCGGCGCTTTTGCTCGTTGTCGAGCACATGCACCGGTTTTATCTGGTTCGGCGCCGCGCCCTTCATCACGCGCATGTCGCGCCATAGAAGGTTCGTTTCGGGCTGCAGCACGTGCGCCACGGCCGGCTGGAACGTGCCGTCTTCGGTCATGTAAGCCATGTCGTAGTTGCCCGCCCGAATTTCCTCGTCGGTGATGCGCGAAAGCTCGTCGCGGTCGATGGCTTCTGGGTTTGTGCCATGGAATTCGTAGAGCATCTCGTAGCGCGGGGGCTGCACGTCAACGCTGGGGTGGCAGCTGAAATCGACCAAATCGAGCCCCATGCGATTCGCCACGCGGTCGGCGGCATTGCGCAGCACGAGCTCGGTGGTTTTCTCGCCCGCGATGTTTACTGTCTGGTCGATGCGGAACAGAAATTCCATCAACGGCATGGTTCCCTTGTGTCCCACGCATTTGATGGCGTCGCGCATGAGATAGCGATAGAAGCCGCCGCGCGTGGTGACGATGATTTCGTAGCTTTGGCCTTCCTTCAAATCCTCTACGCCGATGGTTTTGGCGTAATCGGTTTCGCCCAGCGGGAGGAATTCGTAATACGCGTTGCGCGGCAGAAGCACGCTGCGTGCGTCGTCGATAGCCACGGGCACCGAGAACAGGCCTTCCGATGCGGAATAGCCGGCGTAATTG
The DNA here is from genome assembly GCA_937895975.1 of uncultured Slackia sp. Taxonomy (GTDB): domain Bacteria; phylum Actinomycetota; class Coriobacteriia; order Coriobacteriales; family Eggerthellaceae; genus Slackia. The sequence continues at coordinate 3,877 of CALBLG010000055.1, read as the reverse complement.
ATGGGCAGGTCGCCCGAATAGCGGCGCATGCGCTCGGTGTAGGGTGCAAACCCCGCGCCGGCTACCGTCCACAGCAGCTTCGCGTCGGGCCAGATGCGCTGCATGATGGGCGTGTCGAAGCCTTCTTCGAATGCGGCGCGCAGTTCGGCGGCGCGATCGGGCATGGGCGAAAGCTTCGGCAGCAGTGTGGCGCGGTCTTCGTCGAGCAGCTGAACCGATTCGTCCACGGTGCCGGTCTCGATGTCGTGCACCAGCATGGGCCAGTTGTCTTCAATGTAGCGCATCATATCGAGCAGGCTGGACATGAACACTGACGTGAACAGGCGGCAGTCGCGTGCCTGCAGCAGGAAGCGCGCATGAAGGTAGCGCGTGTCGGTGCCGTTTTTCGAGAATACGGCCTCTTCAGGGCTCGTGGTAAGCGCGGGCAGGATTTGCTTGTAGCCCATCACGCCCTTCGACGACAGCGCGCCGAATGTGGCGCCGCCTTTCAACGTCTTCAGATGGCATTCCATCATCGAGAACTTGCGGCCCTCTGCAAGCACGGGTCCCAAATCGCGGTCGACTAGCGCTATGGCGTAGTCGTTGCCGTAGCCATAGAGCGCCGTTTCCATTTCGGCGGTATAGGGAATGCCCTTGGGGTTGCCCATGGTGCCCGACGTTTCGGAGAAGTGGTCAATGTGTCCTGCGGTCACCACGCCATCGGTGCCGTGCTCCATGACCTCGTAGATATAGCCCGCGTAGTCGTCGTACGTTGAAGGCGGGCAGGCGCGCTTGAAGTCGTCGACGGTTTTGATGCTGGCGAAGCCGTGCTCAAGGCCGTATGGCGTGTTGGCGTTTTTGGCCAGCAGGTCGAACAGCATTGCTTCCTGCACTTCGCGTGCGTGCTCGCAGTCGGCGTCGACTTCGGCCTTCACCTTTTTGCCGTTTGCCAGCTGCGTTTCCCACATCATGTGGGTGAGCGTGGCGACGTCGGGCAGCTGCTGCGCCTCTGTGGTATCGTGGGACATGGCGGCCTCCTAGCGCTCGATGTCGATGATGTCGGTGAAGCCCGTTGCCTCGAACACATCCATGATGTAGTCGTTGGGATGCAGCACTTTCAGCGTGCCGGCGGCCTTCGTCATTTCCTTTTGCGCGAACAGGATGACGCGCAGGCCCGCGCTCGAGACGTACTGCACGGCCGACAGGTCGATGACCAGGTCGGTGACGCCTTCGAGGTTCGCTTTAAGCGAAGACTCGAGCTCGGGCGAGGTGTTGGTGTCCAGACGGCCTTCGAGTACGACGGCCAGCTTTTCGCCTGCTTTGTTTACGCTGATTTCCATGGTTGTCCTTTCTATTAAGGGGTTGCTTGTTGAATGAGCTTGGGGCCCGTGGGACAGGGGACTGCCCCCGTCCCGCGGGCCGAGAGAAAGTGTGAAGTGGGACAGTCCCATGTCCCACTTGCAATTGCGTTCATTCGCGTAGGGCGTCGAGGTTCTTCTTCATGTGCAACACGTTGCGTCCGCCTGCATATTCGTACGACACGTCGTCGAGGTTTTCTTTCATCAAAAGAATGCCCAGGCCGCCGATGCGGTGGTCGACGCCCGCAACCACTTTCTTGGGTTGGTATTCTAGCGGGTTGTACGGCTCGCCCGCGTCGCGCATGGTAAGCGTCAACATGCGGCTTGCCTCGTCGACCTGCGCCTCGAAGGAAACCGGCATGCGCCGCGCGCTTTCGGGGAAGCCATAATGGCACACGTTCACGAACATCTCTTCGCACACCAGCATCAAATCGTTGAGTGCCTTGGGCGTTGCGTGCTCGCGGTCGCAGACGCCCTTCAGGAACTCGAACAGGCGGTCGAGCTGCTCGTCTTCGGGCGGAAACTCTACGACGCTTTGGTAGGGGTGCCACGAGAACGATAGCGCGGTGATGTCGTCCGATTGCGGCACGCCGGCGGAAAACGCCAGCACCTTCTGCTCGATGAAATGCGCGGGACGTTCAATTTCGCGTCTGTCGCATCGCTCGAGCTCGCGCTGCAGGCGCTGCTCGCCGAATAGCTCGTCGGTCGCGTTGAATGCCTCGGTCACGCCATCGGTGTACAGCATGATGGCATCGCCTGGCGACAACTGAAGCTCCGCCTCGCGGTACCGTACGCCGTCCATGGCGCCCAATACCAGGCCCGGTTTGCATTTCAAGTAGTCGCGCACGCCTGCGAGCCTCGCCGATGGGGGGTTGTGCCCCGCGTTGACCGTTCGCACAAGCCCCGTTTCGGCATTCACCACGCAGGCGAACGCGGTAACGAACAGCATGGCATCGTTGCCCTCGCACAGCGCGGCATTGGCGCGCGTGAAGGCTTCGCCAAGGTTGGCGCTGGTGAGAATGTGCTGTTTGATGAGGCTTTGCGCGCGCATCATGAACAGCGCGGCCGGCACGCCTTTGCCCGATACGTCGCCGATGACGAAGGCAACCTCGCGTTCGTCGGCCTGGAACACGTCGTAGAAGTCGCCGCCCACTTCGCGCGCGGCATGCATCACCGCGTCGGCCTCAAGGCCAAAGCGCTTTGTGATTTCGGTGAAGTCGCACGGCACGGCGCCCATTTGGATGCGTCGGGCGATGTCGAGTTCGGTTGCGGCGCGCTCGCGTTCGGTTGCGGCGGCGTTCAGCTGGTCGATGTATCCGAGCAGGTCGTGGCGCATGGCGTTCGTCGCATCGAACAGTTCGCGCATCTCGTTTTCTACGGCAATGCCGTTTTCGCATACCTCGACGTCGCACGGCGCGCCTTGTCCGCGGTCGCGCAGCGTATCCAGGAATTCATTGGCCGATTCGGTAAGCCGCTCTACCGGCAGCGTGATTTTTTTCTCGACGAAATGCATGAACGCAAGCATCGGCGCCAGCACGGTGACGGTGAAAATCGCCGCGCACAGATAGGTGAACCGAATCGCCTCTCCTGTGTCGGGAATATGCGCGATGAACAGCGTTGCGCCGACGAGCACCACCATGACGGCGGTGGCCACCACGACGAAAATCATCAGCAGGCGTTGCGTCATGGAATTGGCCTGCTTCACATAGGGCACGCGGATATTCTGGGGAGGGCGGGGTGTAAATGGGCTGGCCTCAAGCGCGCGCAGAAGTGGCATGCCCAAATAAAACGTGAACAGCATGTCGTTGAGCATGCAGTTCGACCAAAAACGGAACGGCTCGGCAATCGTGGAATCCATAGCGGTAAGAATTCCGCAGGTCACAAGTGAATCGACGAGGGCTAAAACTAGGAACAGGCCCGTTTTGCCGGCCGATGAGAACCTCGGGTAGGGGTTAGGGTTTTTGCGGAAGACGAAATACCACGCGCAGTAGGGGATGGCATTGTAGATTACCTGCACCAGGAAATACGGCACCAGCATATCGATGGGTTCGCCATGGATGAAATCGGATGCCATGTTCGCGGCCGAGCAGCCAAGAATGCCCGGCGCCCCGAAGAACAGCCCCAACGTGGGGCTTATGCCCGCGGCAGGGCGCATGGGGCAGGAGGTATTGCACGCGGGGATGGCATAAAACGCTTCGAGCACCACGAAATACAGGGAGAAACAGCCGACGAATATCGCGGCGATGTCGCGTGTGCGTCGAAGTGCAGCCTGTTTCGTCATAATGGTCCCCCTGCGTGAATTGCCCCTTTATTGTATGGGAATTCGTGGAACATGGGGGTGCCAAAAAGTGCCAAAAATGACACTTGCGGGGGAGGGCGGCCTGGGCCAAGGGGATAGCCTCCTTGGCCCAGCGGAGCCTAAGTCTCTCTGCTACTCGGCGTTGTCGGCGAGCCAGTTCGCCGCGACGGACGCGTACAGCGCGCACGACATCGGCAGCGCGTTCTCGTCGAAGCGCACGTGCGGGTTGTGCTGGCCGTAG
>CALBLG010000054.1 GCA_937895975.1 uncultured Slackia sp. | reverse complement strand
GCTTCAGCCCGAGGGGTCGGCTCGCGCTGCGCGCGAGCAGGAATCCCCTCCAGGCTACCATTGAATTAATAGGTCAGGCTGTTGTCTGGCCTTTTTTATTTTCACAGGAATCCATCTTCGAGGCGTCAGCGAGAAACGCTGCCCCCTGTTATTAAGTTCTTCATTAATGGACATTCTTGCTATTTTTGTTGCATAGGCAGCAGAATGTCCAAAAATGGATTTTTCACAGCTTGGCGCGCAAGGCACGCTTCGCAATTTCTTACTTACTTTCGTTTTTTTCCTGACCCACAGCTCATTTTTTCTTACTGGGATTCTTCTTTTCCCATGCGTGCAGCGCAATAATCCCTTCATGCCCATTGGTTTAACGGGTATGAAGGGATTCCATCGCATTCAAAATCAAAATATTTGAATCGGCGAAAGCATCGGTTTTATCGGCAATCGGAAATTTTACAAGCGAAATTGCCACATATGGTCAAGCGGACCCGATTGCGTGCCCAAATCCAGCTGCGATTCCAAGGCATGGGAAATATAGGTTTTCGCACGTCGGCAAGCTTGTTCAATCGTATCGCCCCGAGCCAACCCGCATGCGATGGCGCTCGACAACGTACAGCCCGTGCCATGGGTGTTCGGGTTGTCGATGCGCGAGCCTTTCAGCCAATGCACCGCGCCATGCGTCGCGAGCACGTCGTCGGCATCGCTGACGCCGTGCCCGCCTTTCACTAAAACCGCAGCCCCGCAGCGTTCCGATATGGCCAAGGCTGCAGCCTCCATCTGGGGCTTTGTGGCGACGCGCATCCCTGAAAGCACTTCAGCCTCGGGAATGTTCGGAGTAACCACGCTCGCCAAAACGCAAAGCTCGCTTACGAGCACCGATTCGGCGTCTTCGCGCATAAGCCGGCTGCCGCTCGTCGAAACCATGACGGGGTCGACAACGATGTTGCGCGCGCCGTGTCGGCGCAACGCATCGGCAATGGTGCAAACGACGTCCGGCTGCGATACCATGCCAATTTTCACGGCATCAGGCCGTATGTCGTTGAACACGGCATCGATCTGCGCCGCCACGAAATCGGCAGGCACGTCGTGCACGCCCGAAACCCCCATGGTATTTTGCGCCGTCAGGGCCGTTATGGCCGTCTGCGCGAAAAGTCCCATGGCTTCGATTGTCTTGATGTCGGCCTGAATTCCGGCACCGCCGGACGAATCGGAGCCCGCGATGCTGACGACCGATGGAATCTGGAACCCCACGTAACGCCCCTTCCTAGCTGCGCAACGATAAATCGACGCGCTCCAAAACGCTGCGCAAATCGGCGGTAGCGCCCACGATGTCGCGCGCCGCGAATATCGCCGACACCACAGCCGCCCCGCGCACGCCCGTGCCGGCGAGCGATGCGAACGTCGCAGTATTTAAACCGCCAATGCCGACCACGGGAATCTCGACTGCGGCGCAGATGCTCGCCAGCGTTTGCAGCGACACATCGGCCGCCTCGGGCTTCGTCGCCGTTTTGAACAACGCTCCCACGCCCAAGTAATCGGCTCCAGCAGCCTGTGCCGCGAGCGCCTGCTCGACGGTTTGCGCCGAAACGCCCACAATGGCGCCCTCGCCCAAACGCGCACGCGCATCGGCGCACGACGCATCCGACTGTCCCACATGAACGCCATCGGCGCCCGCGGCCAACGCGGCGTCGACGTCGTCGTCTATCACGAAGGGCACGGCGCGAGCCATGCCTTGCGCCGCAAGCTCGCGGCGAATTGAGGCATATGCGTCCACGAGTTCGCCGGTTGTCGCATGCTTTGCGCGCAACTGAAGAAAGGTGGCTCCCCCGCGCACGGCATCGGCGCAGCACGAAGCGAGGGTACGACCCTCGAGCCATGCGTCGTCAGACACCGCATACAGGAACAGCGATTCGGGATGCGCGCGAAAGCGATCGCGCGGCGTTTCGGCCTGCATGCTACAGAACTTCTTCCACCAACGCGGTGCCAAACAAATCGGCGCCTTGCAACGTCGAGAGAGCGTCCATCAGATATGTATGGAACGACCCCGTGCCATCGGCCTCGCCCATGCGAGCCTGCGCGGCCTGCCCGGCAGCGCCCATATGAACGACGGCGGCCAGCGCCGCCTCAACCGCGTTTTCGCCCGCGGGCGCCATATAGGCGCCGCTGATGGCGGACAGCATGCAGCCTGAGCCAGTAATGCGGCCCTGCAGCGGCGAGCCGTTGCGCACGGCGAACGCACGCGCACTGTCGGCCACGATGTCAATGGGACCCGTAATGGCCACGACGCAGTTTGCCTGCGCGGCGAAGTCGCGCGCGAACGCAGCAGCTTCCGCAATTCCCGCGGCATCGGTCACGGCATCGGCTGGATTCACGTCGACGCCCTGGGTTGCGGCCGCCTGGCCCGCAAGGGCTTTCACTTCGCTCATATTGCCTCGCACCAGCGACACAGGCAGCGTATCCAGCAATTCAGCCGCGGTCTTGGTGCGCAATGCAGATGCGCCTGCGCCAACGGGGTCGAGCACAATCGCATGGCCAAGTTCGGCCGCACGCGCACCCGCGGCCTTCATGCCGGCAATGGTCTGCTTGTTCAGCGTGCCGATATTGAGCACCAAGGCGTTGCAAATGGACGTGATGTCGACTACGTCCTCGGGCTCGTCGCTCATGATGGGGCTCGCCCCAACGGCCAGCACGGCGTTCGCGCAACTTTCCACCGTTACGTAATTCGTGATGCAGTGCACAAGCGGTCCCGCCGCACGCACGTCTTCGGCCGACGCTTTGATTGCCTCGGCGATTTCGGGTTTGGTTTGGAATGCAGAATTGTTCGCAGTCATGCGATAGCTCCCTTCGTTGGCATTACCCATATCAGGTTCGATGGGTCGAGACGATGCAGCCTCCTCTCAGCCCGCTTTGGCGAGCTCCCCATTATGTCGAAAGGGATTATACGGCTGCGCGGCCGCTATGCAACCACGATATCCGCGAGCGGCACGGCAGGCAGCACCACGACAAGCGCCCCCTCCGCAACCGAGATGCGCACGGGTTCGCCTTTGAATTCATTCGAAAGCCCCAGCGTAACGTCATTGGGCAGATCAATCCCGTCGACTTCGTACAGCGAGCCCGATTCGCGCACGCCGCGCGACACATCGCATGCGGAAAAGACCGAAAACGTGCCTTGCTCGTACGCCGGAAGAGACAGGCTCATGCCGCTCGCGAGCACCACTACGGCGCTACCCTCGCCCACGGCCACCGCGCACACGCCCGAACGGGCCGCATTCACAAGCGCCGCGACGCTCGCAAGCGTGTGATCGAGCCTTCCGCCGAGCGCGCCGTACACCGCAATGCCCCCGGCGCCGTGCAGCCGCGCCCAATCGATGGCGAGGGCCGTATCGCTGTCGTCTTTCATCGAGGGATGTTTCTCGATGGGCACGCCCTTGGGAACATAACCCAGCGAATCGAAATCGCCCAGGGCGAAATCCGGCGCCACGCCAGCTTCAAGAAGAGCAGCGTATCCACCATCGACGGCGATAATTTCGTCGAAGTCCTGCGCAAGAAAGTGCTCTTTGTCAAACGATGCGGCCCCTACGAGCGCACAGCGAAATTGATTCATGTACTCACCTTTTAGCTGGGACGAGGGACAGTCCCCCTGTCCCACCGCCGAAACGAGGACCACCCCGCCCCGGCAATTTTTCAATGATTGTAGCAACCCCATGCAGAATTTCGCTCACGCCGCCCGCGAAATGCTACAATAGCGCACGCTATGCGGGCCGGACGGTCGCGGTGGCCTTGAGCCAACGAGGAAAGTCCGGGCTTCTTGAGGCAGGATGCCGGCTAACGGCCGGGCGGGAAAACCCGACGGAAAGTGCTGAAGAAACTTAAACTCCCACTGGCGCCCTCGGGCGTTAAGAGAAAAGCTGAGAAGGTGCGGTAAGAGCGCACCAGCGCGTCAGCAATGGCGCGGCTTGGTAAACCCCATCCGAAGCAAGGGCGAATAGGCATGCGATACGGTTGAGCCTCTCCGTGCATGCGGGTAGCCTGCTTGAGGCGTGCGGCAACGTACGTCCTAGATAAATGGCCGTCTTCAAAGACAGAACCCGGCTCATAGGCCCGCTAAGGCGTTAATCACGAAAGCCCGCATACGCGGGCTTTCGTGATTCTGCGACAATTTCCGATGAGATGCATGTTCCATTCGCGCCCAAAGCCAGCGAGCGCAGGCCCGGTGCGCCAGGTTGCCCCGCCGCATGGCCAAGCGTACTTCGGTATGCGCCGCGCCATGCAGTAAGGGGCAAGATGGCGTGCCCGGCCTGTGCGCAGCGTCAGGACGCCTCAAGCGAAAAAGCGCCGTTCGTTTGAACGGCGCAATCAACTAGTCGATGTCTCCCAAATCGAAGGCTTCGGCTGCGTCGCCGAAACCAGACAGGTCTTTTTCAACGCCAGGCGTCGGAGCGGGCGTTGCGGCGGGAGCCGGCATGACCGTGGTGGATGCGGCCGTGGTTACCGGAGCGGCAGCGGCTGCGGCGGGAGCGACGTAACTCGGAGCGACAGCGCCGGTCGCGCCGAACGACGGCTTGTGCACCGGAGCCTGCGCAGGGCTCGCGAAACGGCCATGCGAGCGCTTCTTGCCCTCTTTCTTGGCAAGTTCGTCTTCGATATCGTCGAGCTTGGCATTCGCATCGTCAACGAAATTCTTCAGGGCTTCGGCATACGCCTCGCAGGTCTTCTTGTGCGAGCGGTCGAGCTCCTCGATGGCGTCTTCAATCTTGGACTTTTCGGCATTCGCGCGATCGATGATGTCGCTTGCCTCTGCCTCGGCATCGTTGTGGATGCGCTTGGCCTCGGCATGAGCCGCGTCAAGTACCTCTTTGGCGGAACGCTGCGCGGTTACCAGAGCGTTCGCGATAGCCGATGCATCGGTCTCTTTCTCGGAAAGCTCGCGCTCGAGCTCGGCGATGCGGACATCTTTTTCGTCGGCGGAAAGCGGCTCGGCCGACTCGGCCTTAGGCGCCTCTGCCTTCGGCTCGGGCTCGGGCATCGCGGGTTCGGCGAAGGCGGCATCCATGTCCATGGGCTCTTCTTCGGCGGCAGCCTGGGCGGCCGAGAGCTCGTCGATGCGAGCGAGCAGCTGGTCGATTTGAGCATTCAGACCGTCGATTTCAGCGGCGACGTGCTCGAGGAACACATCGACCTCGTCAACGTCGTAGCCCTTGCGGTCGACCGTAAAGCTTTGGTTATGGATGTCTTCGGAAGTGATGGCCATGCCTACTCCAATCTCATTCGATATATTACCCAACCACGTTGGGCGACCGACGAAAAATCGACGGCCTTCACGGGCATTGAGCCCATGGCGCACAAACGCGGCTACAAAATGCCGATAATCAAGCGCACCACGAATTCTAATACAATGATCGCGAAAATCGGCGATACATCCACCATGCCCCCAATGGGCGGAATGAATCTACGGAAAAGGTTCAGATACGGGTCGCAAACCTTCCCCAGCACGGTTTCCACATCGGAAAGAATTCCCCGTTTGTTGGGAATCCAGCTCATGAGCACGTACACGAACAGAATCATCGTGTAGGCATCGGCGAGCTTCACGATGAAGAACTGCAGGGCGTAATGGCTCATTTACATCAACCCCTGGGCTTTGAGGCGCGCCGTCTCGGCATCGGAAAGCTCCGCGCCGCGCGTGATGGCGAACACATGCCCAGCAACGCAATCGACCTGCGCTTCAAGCGCGCATGCCACGCCGAAGCTGAAGTCCAGGATGCGCTTGCCAAGCGCTTCGGGCGTGTTGCGCAAGCACACCACCGCCACGTCGCCCGATTTGAGGACCTTTGCGATGCGCTCTGCGTCGGCGTAGCTTTCGGGCTTGATGACCGTCACGACGCGCGCGGCGCGCTGCACGACGCGCCCCTCGCCCGAGGCGGGCGCGGCAGTCGGAATGCGGCTCGCGGGCTGCGCGTAGGCGCCAGTCGCCGATGCGGCGGCCGCTTGCGCCGTGCCGGACGCAAGGGCCGATGCCGCCTGCTCGGGGGTCTGGGCCGCGCTTTGCGCAGAAGGCTCGAACAAAGAGTTGACGCCGGGCGAACGATGCGAGTCCTCGCGCAACGCGGCAAAGTCGCGGTTCGGACGCGTCGCCTGCGACGAGGCGTCGCTCGAATCGTCGGGCTCGGCCGGAGTGTATTGCGTGTGAGCGCGCACATCGTCGCTGGTCACAAGCTTCGGCAGCTGCGCCGTGAACGACGACGATGAGCTCTCTTGGGCGTAGTCGGCTGAATCGTCATAGCCATATTCGCCGTAGTCTTCATAGCCATACTCGTCATACGAGTCGTTCGAACGGCTCTGCGACGCTCGGCCGTGCGAAGAGGCGCCTGCCTCGCCGATGCCAAGACGATCTTTCAATTCGTCGAATTTGGGAATCTTGAAATCCATTGCGTGTCCACCTATCAATCAAGCGGGCTATCCCGCGTAATCGGCGCTGAAAATAGCACGTCCGATACGAACCATGGTAGCCCCCTCGCCGATGCCCTCGGGATAATCGTTGCTCATCCCCATTGAAAGTTCATGGAGGTCCATGTCGATGCCCCGCTGGGCGAATTCGGCCTGAGCCTTGTCGCGAAGCGCACGCAGCCGGGCGAACGTCGCGCGCGCAACGGACGCGTCGCCGATAGGCGCCATGATCATCAGGCCCTCCACGCGCACATGCTCGAGGGCCGCGCAGTGCTCCAGCATCGCAACCAGCTCATCGTCGGCCACGCCTTGCTTGTTCGATTCTCCGTCGTTGACCTCGATCAGCACGGGCTGCACGATGCCGGCCTCGCCCGCGAGGCGATCAATCTTATCGGCATGCTTGGTTTGATACAGTGAGTGGATAAGGCACGCGCGGCCCACCACCTTATCGAGCTGGCGCGATTGGATATTGCCGATGAAATGCCAGCGCTCGTCGGGAAACGCGTCATGCTTGCGCACGAGTTCATCGGGTCGATTCTCGCCGAAGTCGTGAATACCAGCCTCGATGGCCTCGGCCACCGCGTCGAGCCCAACGGTTTTCGACACGCCGATGACGCGCACGTCGCTTCGCGCGCGGCCCGCCGAAGCGCACGCCTCCTCAACGGATTGCTCGACCGATTCCCAACGTTGTTTCAAAGTCGTCATACGGCGATCATCCTTTCCATTTCTAACGCATCTTGCACGCAAAGGCGCCATGCCTGCCGCACACGCCGCCCGATGCACGATACGAGAAGAAGCGCTCGCCCCCATCGCATACCGTGCAAATATTGACGTCGGCAATGCGCTCGGGAGAAATTCCCATGCTTTGCAAGCCAATGCGCAATGCGGCGCCCATATCGACATGGCGCTCATCAGCGAGGCTCGCTTCGCCGAATGAATCGACGAACTGCTTGGCCACTTCTGGTCCCACCTCGAAGTGACACGCATGAATATACGGGCCGATGTAGACGTTGAAGCGTTCGGCAGACTCGCCGGAAATCTCGCACAACGTCGAAAGCGCCGTGGCCCACGCCCCATACACCACGCCGCGCCAGCCGCAATGCGCAACCGCGAACTTGCCCGACGGCGCAACGATGATGACCGGCGTGCAATCGGCGAAGCAGAGCAGCGCCGCGACGTTTTCGCAGCCCACGGCCACCGCATCGCTGCCCTCGGCCGCGAACGCACGCGTCTCGACGACATCGTTTTCGCACTCGCACACCGCAACATCGGCCGCATGCACCTGTTTCGGCACAATGAGCTGAGCGTTTTCAGCGCCGAGCGCCGCAAGCAATTCAATCCGGTTGGCTTCGACGCAGGCGGGGTCGTCGTTCACGTGCGCGCCCAAATTCAGGGAATCGTACGGAGCCGCGCTCGACCCGCCACCGCGCTCGGTGAACGCGATTCGCACGCCGCATGTCTCGAAAAGCGCTTCATCGGTAAAAGCCGTCAGGTTAGAAAAACGACCCTCAACAAGCCGCGGCAGCGGCAAGTCGAGGGTCGCTTCATGCCCTGACGCGTTTTCATAACCCGCCATGGCCAATCGCTTCCGTTTTATCGACGACGAAGGAAGTCGGGAATGTACTCTTCGTCGGCAACGCGCGTCGAAGCCGAATTCATCGAAGATGCGGCAGGCGACGAAGCATGGCTCTGGTTCGACGTGTAGGTGTCGCGACCGAACGCGCCCATGGGGGCAGACGCGGTCGAAGACGAAGCCTGGGTGGCAGCGAACAAGTCGTTGCGAGCGGAATCGAAGTCCATCGCAGCCTGAGACTGGCGCGTAAAGCCCGTGGCGATGACGGTGATGCGAACCTGATCGCCCAGCTCGTCGTCGATAATCTGGCCATAGATGATGTTGGCGTCTTCGTCGACAACAGCTTCCATGGCACGCGCGGCGGCGTCCACTTCAGCGAGCGTGAGGTCGCTGCCGCCGGCGATAGAGAACAGAACGCGGCTCGCACCCTGAATCGAAGCCTCCAGCAAGTTGGAGTTGATGGCCTGCGTGGCCGCGTCGAGCGCGCGATTCTCGCCCGTGCCGAAGCCGATGCCCATCATGGCCGTGCCCGCGTCCTTCATGACCGTGCGGATATCCGCAAAGTCGAGGTTGATCAGACCCGGGATGGTAATGAGGTCGGTGACGCCCTGAATGCCCTGGCGCAGCGTGTCGTCGGCGATGCGGAACGCGTCGAGCGCAGAGGTCTTCTTGTCGATGACCTCGAGCAGGCGATCGTTCGGGATGACGATGAGCGTGTCAACCTTCTGGGACAGCAAATCGCAGCCCTGCTCGGCCTGGTTGCGGCGAACGCGACCCTCGAAGCCGAACGGCTTGGTAACAACGCCCACGGTAAGCGCGCCAATCTCTTCACGCGCGATTTCGGCCACCACGGGAGCGGCGCCGGTGCCGGTGCCGCCGCCTTCGCCGGCGGTCACGAACACCATATCGGCCTCGGCCAACGCCTCGCGAATCTCGGAGCGAGACTCCTCAGCAGCCTGACATCCGATTTCGGGGTTAGCGCCAGCGCCCAGGCCGCGCGTCAGCTCTTCGCCGATGTGAATGGTTTTATCGGCCTGCGACACAAGCAGCGCCTGCTTGTCGGTGTTGACGGCGATGAACTCGACGCCCTTCAGGCCAGCTTCGACCATACGGTTGACGGCGTTGGTGCCGCCACCGCCGACGCCAACGACCTTAATGACGGCCAGATGCTCTGAACCAACAGTTTTCGCCATGTTTCCTCCAACGTGCTGCGTTTACGGCTGCGTTTGTTCGCGCCCGCCGAGGCAGGCACGCATAATCAATTCTCACTATGAGAAACTATAACACGCTTACTTTACACGAACAGACGCGCTTTGCAAGAACGCCACCCCTCGACAGAAACCAGCTTTCGCCGAATCACCACGGAATTTTGTCCTGCGACGCGAGTCCGGGCGGCTGGCACGCGGGTCTCCATAAGCTGCGCAGCATTCCGCCCCGCACGCCAGCCGCCCGGGCTCGCTGCCACAACATTTGTTTTTTTGTCACATTGAATCCAAGGGTAGCTTTCCGTCTTGGACCCCTGGCTACGCGAGATTCCGCACGAGCCGAAAGCCACTCAATGTGGCTTTCGTGCGAGCCAGGACTGCCCGAAGCGGAGCTAGGGGCCCGAGGCGGAAAGCGGGCGGGCCTACGCCGTGCGCCAGGTGGGCGACTTCACTACGCGAACGTTGATGTAGCTTACTTCGCCCGGATGGTCTTCCAGAATCTGCTTCACCACGCGTTCCTTGTCGCGAATATCGGTCGCCGCCCCGAACGCGATTTCGACATTCGAATCGAGCGTGAGCGTCGTGTTTTCCATAGACGTCGCGGAGACCGCTTTGACTTGATCTTTCAAATCGGTCGTGAGGCCCGTCACCACATCGAGCGCGTTTTTCACGCTTTCGTCGGTGCACGCCTGCCCCACTTCGGGCTTCACGCCGTACGCGACGTCTTTGATGGTGAAGACGTTTGCCGCATCTTCGTAGATTTTCGGCGAGATGCTCTGCCCGGCCTGCGAATCTTGGTCGGGAATGCGGCACAGCCACACGCCGTCTTCTGAAAGCGCCCACAGCTCGGTCGACTTGCCGTCGTCGACGCCCACCTCGACCGTGGCGCCGATCGAGCGCTCGGTTACCGCCAAATTCAGCGTATTGGGAAACACGCGCTGCACGTCGACGTCTTCCACCCAGGCATCGCGCATAATGCTGGCTTTGATGGCAGAAGCGTCCACACGCAGCAGCGTGGTGTCGCTGGGCACGTTGGCCAGCTGCGCCATTTCCGAAGCCGTAAGATGCTCCACGCCCGACACCGTCACTTGCTCGACCGCAAATAAATTCGACCAATACGCGCCCGCGAACAGGCCAACCAGCACCGCCGCCGCGATAAGCACGGCAATCACCTTGGCCATGTGGTTCTTGTACGCCGCTTGGGCGCGTGCGCGATGCGCGGCGCCTTGGGCGCTTGCCGCGTCCAAATCGCCCAGCTTCACCGTGGACACGCGCGGAGCAGCCGAGCCCAAGCCCGGGCGAGCCGACGCGCGATACGTCGGCGTGGTATCGCGCCGCTGCGTCGGGTGTTGGGCGCCGCGAGCGTGCGGAGCTTGCCTGCGATTGGGGTTCGGCCTATTCGAAACCAAGGAAGCGCACCTCCGGTACCAGTTCTATCCCATAGCGCTCGCCCACCGCTTCAGATGCGGCATGGATAAGCGACAACACTTCGACGGCCTTCGCGCCGCCCTTGTTCACGATGAAATTCGCATGCCGTTCGGAAATCTGCGCGCCTCCGCACATGGCGCCCTTCAGGCCCACGTTCTCGATAAGGCGTCCCACCGATTCGCGCTCGGGATTGCGAAACACGCTGCCGCATGAAGGCAGCCCCAACGGCTGCGTGACGCGACGGCGTTCCTGGGATTTGCGCATGGCGTGGCGCACCTCCTCGGCATCGCCTGGCTCGGTGGCAACTTCGCATTCCAACACGACCTCGTCAAACGGAACGGACGTCTCGCGATAGTTCCATTCGATGTCGCGTGCGACATACCGGCGAAGGCCGCTGCCGGGACGCAAGGTGGTGACCGAAACCACGCGCGGGCCCAAAAACTCGCGGCTGGTGCCGGCGTTCATTCGGATTGCGCCGCCCACTGTCCCAGGTATGCCCACGGCCCCGTGCGGCCACGTTCGGCGGCTTGGCGCACGAGCTGCGACAAGCGAAGGCCCGCACCGACCGAAAACACGCCCAATTGCTCATCGAACGTGCATTTTGAGAAGCCGTCGCCAAGCGAGATTACCGCACCTTGGAACCCGGCATCGCTCACAAGCAAATTCGAGCCGCCGCCCAGTGCCACCCATGGAATGCCCGCCTCGCGGCACGCTTCGCAGGCCTCGATGAGCGAATGCAGGTCGCGCGCCTCGATGAGCAACCGCGCCGGCCCACCGATTCGTATGGTGGTATGGCGGCTGAGCGGTTCATTTTCCAACACATAGCCAGAAAAATCGTCGCCCAGGCGCCGCGCAAAACCCGAAGCCATGAAATGCTACGCGCGCTCGGCGGCAAGCTCGGCCAGAATCTTCTTGCCGAACGTGGTTACGTCGCCCGCGCCCATAGTGATAAGCAGGTCGCCCGGCACAAGCTTTGCGGCCACCTCGGTAGCCGTCACGTCTTTGTTGGGCTCGTACGCCACATCGCCGACATGGCCGTTCGCGGCAACGGCATCGGCGACGAGCTTTCCGCTCACGCCCTCGATGGGCGCTTCACCCGCGGCGTACACGTCCATAACGGTAAGCACGTCGGCATCGTCGAACGCTTCGCCGAATTCAGGAGCAAGCGACTCGGTGCGAGAATAGCGGTGCGGCTGGAACAGCACCACGACGCGCTTGAAATCGAGCGCCGCGGCAGCGGCCAGCGTGGCCTTGATTTCGGTGGGGTGATGCGCGTAATCGTCGACGATGGTCACGCCGTTCGCTTCACCAACGGGGTCGAAACGGCGACGAACGCCTTGATAGTCGGCGAGCGATGCGGCCGCTGCGGCGACGTCTTCTCCCAGCGCCCACATCACGGAAACCACGCCCGCAGCGTTCAGCGCATTGTGCACGCCCGGGTTGCGCTTCAGCTCGACATCGACTGACGCGCCGTCGGCGAACGTCAACGTGAACAGCGACCCCACGCCATGCGTGCGGTAGTTCGAAATTCGAGTATCGCAGCCTTCGGCGAAGCCGTACGTCACCACGCGGCGGCCGCTTTGGTTGGCGAGTTTTACCAGCTCTGGGTCTTCGCCGCATGCAACCACGGCGCCGTCTTCAGGCACCGACTGCATGAATTTCAAAAACGTGGCTCGAATCTCATCGATACCGCCCGTGTAGTGATCAAGATGATCGGCCTCGACGTTCGTGACGAGCGCCACATAGGGCGACAAGTTCAAGAACGAGCCGTCGCTTTCGTCGGCTTCAACCACGTAGTACTCGCCCTCGCCCGATACCGCATTGGTGTGGTAGGCATCCACGATGCCGCCCACGACGAACGTCGGCTTCAAGCCCAGCGCGTCGGTCGCAGTCGCAAGCATGGAGGACGTCGTTGTTTTGCCGTGCGTGCCGCATGCCGCAAGCGTTTTCTTGCCTCGACCGAGCTCGGCGAGCATATGGGCGCGATGCCACACGGTAATGCCCAACTCGCGGGCACGCGCAAGCTCGGGGTTCGTCTCGGGAATTGCAGATGAGATGACAACCGCATCGATGTCTTCGGTTACATGCTTCGCGTCATGGCCGATGAAGATGGGAATGCCGGCCGCAACCAAATCGTCGGTATAGCGCGACGACTTCATGTCGGACCCGCTCACGCGCATGCCCGCATCGGATGCGACTCGGGCGATGCCGCTCATGCCTACGCCGCCCACGCCGATGAAATGCACGCGTTTGCCAGTTTCCGTCATCTTTTTGCCTCCTTGAACCCGAAAAAGCGTCAATCGAACGCCGTATTTCAGCAGTCGGTTATTGTATAGCAGCTATGCGCGCTTGGCCGATGCGACCACAACATCAGCCAATTTCGCGGCCGCGTCTTGCGTCTCGAACGTCGCAGCCGCGGCGCGCATCGCGTCGCGCACGCTGGAGTCGGTCACCAAGGCCATGAGCTTGTCGGCGAATTCCTCGCTGTCGAGCTCGCTGTCGGCCATCATTTCAGCCGCGCCGCGTTCGACGTACGCGCGCGCGTTCGTGGTTTGATGATCTTCGGCCGCGAAGGGAAACGGAACCAACAGCGCCGGCAACCCCAATGCGGAAATCTCGGCGAGCGATGTGGCCCCCGCGCGCGAAATGGCGCAATCGGCGGCGCGCAGCGTTTCAGCCATGCGATCTTGATAGGGCATGACGATCCAGCGCTCCGATTCCTCGTCGGTCAGCGCAAGCTCGGCGAGCGTGGCATCGTATTCCTTCGGGCCGGTAATGTGCACCACGTACAAACCGCCCACCGACAGAAGGCGCGTTTTCAACGCGGCCACGGCGGAATTGATGTGGCGGGCGCCCCAACTCCCCCCCAACACAAGGAGCACGGGTTCGGTTTTGGGGAAGT
>CALBLG010000053.1 GCA_937895975.1 uncultured Slackia sp. | reverse complement strand
GCAGGGGACTCTTAATCCCAAGGTCCGGGGTTCGAGTCCCCGACGGTCCACCAGGTAAATTCGGTGCTTACGCGGCTGATTGAAAGCTAGGTCGCCATAAGCCAAGCGTTTCGGCGCGAACCTTTACATAGGCTTTCTTTACTGGATCGTTAGCTTAGTTGGTAGAGCAGGGGACTCTTAATCCCAAGGTCCGGGGTTCGAGTCCCCGACGGTCCACCAGGAATTTGCAGGCCAGGGAAACCTGGCCTTTTCTGTGCCTACGACTGAAATGTTTCAGACGTGCAAAAAATTGAATGGGGCTCACCAAATTTGTCGCGTTAGCCCTTTCGCGATGCATGGCTTGCAGGTATCATAGGCGCTTAGTTTTCATGTATGTTTCGGCGCGGTCTAAGGCGCCGATCGAAATAGGGAAGGCGGTTTAAGGCATGAGCGACATGATGAGATATCGCGGCAAACGCGCGCTTGTCACGGGCTTGAGCCTCGAGCCGGGTCATGTCTATCAAATCGACCCGCTCGAGCGCAAATACGGGCGCGAGGGCTTTTGGGTCGAAATCACCGATGGCGAAGGCCGCTGCACGCGTCCCTACGACAATGCCGACGTGTTTCTGGCGAATTGGGAAATGGCAGAGCCTCCCGCGAAATAGCGGCTGAGAGATCGCCGCGCAGCTTCGTCTGAGAGCCGCCTTCGGGCGGCTTTCTTCGTCTATGCCCGTTTTGCCTGTCCACCATGCATCGCGCGAACCTCGGTATAATGTTGACGAAGGTGAACGCGCCGCGCATTGCTGCGGCCCACGAGGGAGGGTTGCCGCATGAGCAATCTGGGAAAAACGTTGGCTATCGTCAATCCTGCCGCGCGAAACGGCGATGGCGCCCGCGGCGCGGCGTTTTTGCGCTATGCCGCAGGCTCGCCCCAGGCGCCGTTCTCGTCCATCGATATCGAAACCACGCGCCAGGCGGGGCATGCGACCGAGCTCGCGGCGGGTGCTTCAGGCTACGACAGCGTGCTGGCAGTCGGCGGCGACGGCGTGGTGCACGAGGTGCTCGCGGGCCTCATGGGCATTTCTCGCGGCCAGCGCCCGGCGTTTGCGCTCATCCCGTGCGGCAATGGCAACGACTACGCGCGCACGCTGGGCATGTCGTTTCGCATGGAGGAAGCCCTCGCGCAGCTTTCGAGCTCTACGTTGCGCCGTGCCGATGTGGGCGTGTGCAATGGGGAATATTTCGCGGAAACGCTGTCGTTCGGGCTGGATGCGGCCATCGCGTTGGGCACCTATGAGCGACGTCGCCGCACCGGCCACGAGGGCACTCGCCTGTTCGTGGAAGAAGGAGCCAACCAGCTGGCGTTTCATCGCGATGCGTATTCGTATCGCGCCACGGTTGACGGCATCGAGCAAAAACAGGGCTCGATGCACCTTATGGCCGTGCAGATGGGCCCCAGCTACGGCGGCGGCTTCAAGGTGTGTCCCGGCGCCGACGCAACTGACGGCGTGCTGGACTGCTGCATCGCGCGGGCGCCGCTCGGCATGCTGAAGGCGGCGTACTTGTTCGCGCGTGCCAAAGACGGCAAGCACGTGAAGCGAACCGATGTGTTCGACTTCTTTGGGGCGAAATCGATCGCGATTGAATTCGATGCCGAGCCGCCCGCGCAAATCGACGGCGAGCCCATATCGGGCACGAAGTTCGACATCGCGGTGCTTTCCGGCGCGCTTGGCGTCTACTTCGCGACGGGGGCCGCCAATTCATGAGCACCTTCACGTTCGTACTCATCCTCGGCGCGGCCGTGTTGGCGTCAAGCGCCATCAACCAGGTAGTGCGCGGCGCGTCCACGCCGCTTATCCAAATCGCCATCGGCGTGGCGCTCGCGTTCGCGGGCCTTACCACGTCGAACTTTCAGGTGGACCCCGAGCTGTTCTTGGTGCTGTTCATCGCACCGCTTTTGTACAACGAGGCGCGCAACGCCGACAAGGTGGCGCTGTGGTCGAACCGCACCATGGTGCTGTCGCTGGCGGTTGGGCTCGTGGTGGTCACCATCCTCATCGTCGGTTTCACGCTGCATGCGCTCGAGCCCACCATTCCGCTTGCCGCCGCGTTCGCGCTGGGCGCGGCTTGGGCCCCACCGACGCGGTGGCCGTGGCGTCGCTGTCGCAGCGGGCGAGCCTCAACCGCCGCCAAGCCGTGCTGCTTTCGGGCGAATCGCTGATCAATGACGCGTCGGGCGTCGTGTCGTTCCAGTTCGCCATTGCGGCGCTTGCCACGGGCACGTTCTCGCTGCTCTCGGCGACGGGCGCGTTCGTCGTCAGTTTCTTCGGCGGCATCGCTCTGGGCTTGGTGCTGGCGGGCGTCTTGGCGTTTTTGGTGTCGCGTGTGCGGGCCTTGGGGCTTGAAGACACCACGTTCCACGTGCTTTTGGAGGTTCTCACCCCGTTCGCCGTGTTCCTCATCGCCGAGCATCTGGGCACGTCGGGCATCTTGGCCGTTGTGGCCGCGGGCCTTTCGTATTCGTTTTTCAATCGCGATTTGGGCCCGTCTATCGCGCGCATGAAGATCGTGTCCACCAGCGTGTGGCGCGTGCTGTCGTTCGTCCTGAACGGTTTGGTGTTCGTGCTTTTGGGCATCCAGCTGCCGCATGCCATGACGGGCATGTGGGAAGAAAAAGCCGTTAGCAACGCCGAGCTGTTGGCGCTGGTGCTCGTTTTGTCCGCCATCGTGATCGGCGTGCGCACGCTGTGGTTTCTGGGAATCAGCTACGTGGGGCGCAAGCAGGTCGCGCGCCGCGAGCAGGCGAATTCTGGCGGCACCCCCGACCAGGTGAGGCGCGTGCTGCGATCGGTGCGCTTCTTCACGCTCGACGCCTTCAAGGAATCGCTCGCTTTGGCGCTCGCCGGCCCGAAAGGCGCCATCACGCTGTCCATCATGTTCACGCTGCCGTATTCGCTCTCGGCGCTGCCGGGCGTGTTCTCGCAGCGCGAGTTCCTCATATTCTTGGCATGCGGCGTTATTTTGCTCACCTTGCTTTTGGCGAACTTCGTGCTGCCGCTGCTTCTGCCCGACCGGAAAGACGAGAAGGCCTACGTCAGCGACTCGCAAGCGTCCATCGAGGTGCTGCGCGCCACTATTGAAGAGCTTGCCGCCCGCCAAACGAAGGAAAACCGCCGCGCCACGCAAACGGTCATGGCACAGTACAACGACCGCATCGACCGCATCAAGCAGGGGGCCGGCGTGGAAGACGACGATTCCGCGCTGCGCCTGGAAGCGCTTGGGTGGGAGCAGCAATACGTGCTCGCGGCCATCGACGAGGAACGCGTGTCGCCCGTGGTGGGCTATCGCATGCTGCGCCGCATACGCCAATCGAAGAACCTCATCCAGCGCGACCGCGATTTCTTGTGGCTGGTGAACTTGGTATCGCGCCGCCTGTCGCTCGTCGCTCGTTCGGTGATGCGCGCGCTGCTCGACAACAACGTGCTCAACGACGGCTTCGAGGAAGAACGCGAAGTGCGTCAGCTGCAGGCCGAAAGCTTGGAATGCGTGTTGAAGAACCTGCGCATCCGCCTAGACGACCCGGGGTATCGAACCGAGCACGAAAGCGCCCTGATGGTCGAGATTCAGCGCGATTTGCGCCGCGTGAAGCGCATTGGGCGCGACATCGGCACCGTGACGCGCGTGGAAGACAAAGCGACCGAGGTGCGTCGAACGGGTTTTCTGCTGGAGCTCGAGCATATTCAGCGCATGTATGAATCGGGCCGCATAAACCGCC
>CALBLG010000052.1 GCA_937895975.1 uncultured Slackia sp. | reverse complement strand
GCGCCACGGCCTCTACCCGGTAGCCCTCCCAGCCCGACTCGCTGGGATGGTAGAAGCAGCCGCGCTCCAACCCTTCGGGTAAATAACGCTGCTCAACCCAATGGCCTGGGTAATCGTGCGGATACTTGTACTCGCCGTAATTTTCCGAACCCGGGCGGTGTCTATCGCGCAAATAGCTGGGCACGTCACGACGCGGGCCGTTGCGCACCTCGGAAAGCGCGGCATCGATGCTCGCCTCAGCCGCGTTGCTCTTCGGCGCAAGAGCCATGTACGTCACCGCTTGGGCCAAATTGATGCGGCATTCCGGCAGGCCGATGACCTCCACCGCTTTGAACGCCGCCTCGGCGATCAGCAACGCTTGCGGGTCGGCATTGCCAATATCCTCGCTGGCCAAAATGAAGATGCGCCGAGCGATGAACTTCGGGTCTTCCCCGCCATCCAGCATGCGCGCCAGCCAATACAAGGCAGCATCGGGGTCGCTGCCGCGCATCGATTTGATGAACGCGCTAATCACGTCGTAATGCATGTCTTTGTTTTTGTCGTACGGAAGCGCCCGGTGCGGCGTTGCCAGCTCCACCATGTCGGCGTCGATCGCATACGGCGGCTCGCTTTTTTCGCGCGCGCCCTTCTCTTTTGCCAAACCTGCGGCGAGCTCCAGCGTGGTAAGCGCCGAACGGCCATCGCCGCCCGAAAGGTTCACGATGGCCGCCATCGCGTCGTCGGAAAGCGAGCACGCGCCTGCCAGCCCGCGTTCGTCGGAAAGCGCGCGACGCACGATGACCTCGATATCGGCATCGGAAAGCGCATGCAGCTCAATTACGCGCGAACGCGAGATGAGCGCCGAATTCACCTCGAAAAACGGGTTTTCCGTCGTGGCGCCCACCAGCACCACCGTGCGATTTTCCACGGCGTGCAGAAGCGAATCTTGCTGGCTGCGGCTGAAACGGTGAATCTCGTCCACGAACAGGATGGTGCGCCCGCCCGTCCCCAGCAGGCGTTTCTCGGCCGCTGCAATTTCGCGACGCAAATCGGCCACGGTGCCGCCGATTGCCGACACCTCCACGAACGTGGCACGCGTGGTTTCCGCGATGATGTGCGCGATGCTCGTTTTCCCCGTACCCGCAGGCCCGTACAAAATGATGGACGAGAGCGTGTCGGCCTGAATGGCGGCGTGCAGCCAGCTGCCCGGCCCCACGGCATCTTCCTGGCCGGCAAGCTCGTCAAGCGAGCGCGGCCGCATGCGCACCGCCAGCGGAGCCGCGGCGAATTTCTTCTCATTCTCTATTTCCGTGAACAATGTGTCCAAAGCTTCTCCATCTATGGCATAAATCTTGTCGAACGTTCGGCGAGCTCGACGTACGCCCCGCGGCGCTTATTGCCCTTTGCGAATCTTCATCACAATGTAGAGGCTTAGCACCAAAGCGCCAATGAAGCCGAAAAAGCCGATAACTGGCACGCCGAACAGCTTCGGCTCCATGCCGGCCGAATAAATGAGCGACGAACCCACGAACAGGCCCGCGGTAATCATCGAGAGGCTGAGCCTGTCGATGATGTGGCCGATTTTCTCCATGGGACGCGGCGCCTCCACGTCGAATTTTATGCGCAGGCGGCCCTTTTCCGTCATATCAAGCACATTCGACACGCGCTCGGGCAAATGCAGCGTTTTATCGGCGGCGGCCATAGTAGACGCCATACGTTCCTCAGCCTCGTTGATGAGGTCGAAATTGCGCGCAAAGTAGCTTTTCACGTAGCGCTCGACCACGGCCAAAATGCTGATTTCCGGCGACAGCGTAATAAGCGTGCCCTGCAGCGAGGCCAAGCCGCGCACCAGCATCACGAAGCTTTGGGGCATAATCACGTTCGCGTGGTCCAAAATGCTCATGATGTCGTTCAACAGCTGCGCCACGTCCATGGAATGCGCGTCTTCGGCGCTGTAGCGATTCACCAGCATGGTGAGGTCTTGCAGCAGGGCGCCGTAGTCGAAACTTTTGCCCGGCACGTCTTTGATGCGGCCCCACTCCACAAACAAATTCGTCAGCTTGTGGCTGTCTTGCGCCACCATGGCCTTCATCATGTCCAGGAATAAACGGCGCTCGTAGGGCGACAGCTCGCCCATCATGCCGCAGTCGATCCACACAACCTCGCCAGGGTCTTTTTTGCCGGCAGCGCGCTCTTCCTCGGCAAGCGTTGGGCGCACGATGAAATTCGCCGCATGCGGGTCGGCGTGGTAAAAACCGTTCTCGACCATCTGGCGCATAAACGAGTTCGCGATGCGATCGCCGATTTCGCGCAGGTTGTACCCGCATTCACGCAGTTCATCGACATGTTCGAGCGAAAGGCCGTCGACGAATTCCATCACCAGCACGGTTTCGTCCGAGTACTGCGCGTATGCCTTCGGGCACGTGATGCCCTCTTCGGCGGCCAGTCCGCGGCCAAAACGCTCCAGATTCTCGCGCTCGATGTTGAAGTCGATTTCCTCGCGCACCGTGCGATCGAGCTCGTCGATCACCACGTTGATGTCCACGCCCTGAATCATCGTGGAGCCGGTAAGGTTCAGCAAGTCGGACGCACGGCGCATCAGCGCGATGTCGCGCACCATGTCCGCGCGGACGTGGTCGCGGCGAATCTTGATGGCGACGGTTTCACCGTTTTCGGCAAGCGTGGCCTTGTAGACCTGCGCGATCGATGCCGACCCAAGCGGCTCGGCATCGATTTCGCTGAAAACGTCGTGCCAATCGCCGTCGTACAGCGTGCGCAACCTGCGCTCAACCAGCGAAAACGGCTCAGGCGTGGTAGCCGAGCGCAGCGATTGCAGCGCGTTGCAGTATTCCTGGGGAAGCATATCGGAACGCGCCGACAGAATTTGGCCCAGCTTGATGAACGTGGGGCCGAGCTCTTCAAGCAGGCTCACGAGCTTTTCAGGGGTAATGCCCTTCGTGATTTCGGCGTGACGCAACGCCTTCATGATTTCAGCAAGGCGAGCCGCCGAGGTTTTGTCGTTCATGCCATCGCGAACCAATTTCGCGACATCTTTCGCGCGCGCCATGCGCTCCCCTTCCGACGTTTCAAACGTTCATTCATTGTAACGCAGGAAGAAACCTGGCACGGGCCCCTAAAGCAAACGTTGCCTTTCGATAATCAGAGCCACACGACGCCGAACGATAAGAGCCCTATGGCGACGTGGCCAGCCCCAGACTTGCCGTCATCGTCGCCTTACGACGAAACGAAAAATAATTCAAGGGGTTTCTTTCACGGAAGCTTGGATATACTCAAATCAGGCTCTGCTTCCGAAGCCGACATTTGCGATGGACCGATGCATTTTTTCAGGGAGCCCTAGATTACGCGGGGATACAGGGATTC
>CALBLG010000051.1 GCA_937895975.1 uncultured Slackia sp. | reverse complement strand
GGCCGCTCGGCCGCATAGTAAGGTATTCAACATGCCATTTAGGCATGTTGAAGGCGGCGTTTCATTTTGAAATAAAGAGCAGGTATGAACGCCGACGACCTTCGCGCACCCTCCGTCCGCCCCGAGAGCGAAACGTCCCTGCTGAAGCGAGAGCTGAGACGCCCCCTAGCTTCAAGCTTGATTCATACCGCAGAAAAGGAAGCGCCCTCCCGTGGCGTCGGCTTTCCCATGACCGTCTGAGCTCAAACTTGCCCTTATTCATCAAGTTGAACGAAGCCAGGCGAGCGCATAGTGAGCGAAGCGAACGGTAGCGAGCCGTGGTCATGGGAAAGCCGACGCCACGGGAGGGCGCGGACAGGTCTATTCGGTTGTCAATCGGCTACGCGAACAAGCTCGTGTAGCCCATGATGAAGATGACGATGATGAGCACCGGAATGCCGTATTTGACCCAGGGCTTCGACCATGCCGGGAACTTCACGCCCTTGCCTTGGTCGGCTTCGGCGAGGAAGTTGTCCCAACCCCAGCCGAATTTCTGCGTGCAGAACAGCACGAAAATCAGCGAGCCCAAGGGCAGCATATTGTTCGACACAATGAAGTCTTCGATGCTCTGAATGTCGCCGATGGGCGCGATGGCGATATTCGACAGCACGTTGAAGCCCAGCGCGCACGGCAGGCTGAGCACCACCAGTAGCACGGCGGTGATGCAAACCGCATGCGAGCGCGGCTTGTCGAATTTCTCCATGGTCCAGCTGACCAGGTTCTCGAACACGGCGATTACCGTGGACAGCGCGGCGAAGCTCATGAACACGAAGAACAGCGCGCCCCACACGTTGCCCAAGGGCATCTCGGCGAACACGGCCGGCAGCGTGACGAACACGAGCGACGGACCCGAATCAGGCGTCACGCCGTACGCGAAGCACGCCGGGAAGATAATGAGGCCGGCCAGGATGGCGACCACTGTGTTTAGTGCGGTAACCGAAATAGCCTCGCCCGTAAGGCTGCGCTCGCGGCCGATGCGGCTGCCGAAGATTTCCATGGCGGCAATGCCGAGCGACAGCGAGAAGAACGCCTGACCCATGGCGGCATACACGGCCTGACCGAACGTCCCCCATTGCTCGGCCGGCGTGGAGCCCGCGAACAGCTTCCCGAAATCGGGCACCAGGTAAAACGCGATGCCCTCTCCCGCGCCAGGCAGCGTGACGGTGCGGATGCACAGGGCGATCATGATGACGAACAGCGCGGCCATCATCACTTTGGTGATTCGCTCGACGCCTTTCTGCAGGCCAAGGCGGCACACGAGAAACGCGATAAGCACCACCACGATCATCCAGCCGATGAGTTGAGCCGGGTCGGCCAGCATGCCCGAGAACGTCCCGGCAATCGCGTCGGGGTCGGTGGTGGACAGCTCGCCCGAAGCCATCTTCGGCACGTAGGCCAGCATCCAACCGGCCACCGTAGTGTAGAACATCAGCAGCACGTAGCAGCCGATTTGCCCCCACCAGGTGAACCAATGGAAGCGGCGCTTCGGTTCAAGCACGTCGAAGGCCAGCGCGCCGCTTCGTTGGCTGGCGCGGCCCACGGCGAACTCCATAACCATGACGGGCAAGCCCAGAATTACCAAGAAGATGAGATACAGCAGCACGAACGCCGCGCCGCCGTACTCGCCCACGATGTAGGGGAATCGCCATACGTTGCCCAGGCCGATCGCGCAGCCCGCTGCGATAAGCAGAAAGCCGATGCGCGACGCGAAATGCTCACGCGGCTCGGCCGATTCATTCGATGCCATTGATTGAAACCTTCCTATATATAAGTACGCGTCCGACGCATGTCGTGAAAGTCAAACCCGATGATTGTAAGTCAACTTTCCCTGCCATGCGAAAAAAAGCCGCCCCGAAGGACGGCTTTCCTAGAAAACGAAGCTGGCCGAGTCGAGGGAATAACCCCTTTGACCACGCCCGGTTCAAAGTTCAACAAACTACGCTTCCGCAGCGACGGAACTTTCGATAATCTGGCCCTCGTCGTCGACGCGCGGCGCGCCCGCAGCGATTTGCTTGGCTACGAGCTTGCGAGCAAGCTTCACCGACGCCACCATGCATACGCCCATGACGACCGATACCACCATGCCGACGATCCACGCGGGCGTGAAAGTGAGGCACGCGTCGAACGCCTGGCCCGACACGATTGCGCCCAGAATGCCGCCGACGCTTTGGACGGCAACCATGATGCCCGTGGTTTTGCCGATGTCGAGTCGGCCGAATTCCTTGGTCATCATGATGGACGGGCCGACCGTGCACACGCACGTGCCGAATGCGAAGAACACCGCAGACAGAATCGGGCCCCAATCGGTGGTATTGAAGATCGCGAAGAAATTCGCCGCGAAACAGGTGAACGCGCCGATGATGGACGACGGAATAAGGCCGAGGCGGTCGTACATCGTGCCCAACAAAACCTTGCAGAACACCACGAGCACCAGTTCGACCGAGAACACCGTCGACGCCCACGCGATGTCGTGGCCGCCGGTGACGATGGTCTCGCCGTTCATCACTACCGACGTCATGTTGGAAATCGTGTTCACCACAATCATGGCATTGATCATGCCCACGAGCATGAACCCGATCGCGAGCAGCCAAAACGCCGCGCTCTTCTTCATGACCTTCCAGCCAACGGCCACGGTGACCTCGGGGTCGGCCTGAGCCTTCTTCTTTTTGCCCTTGTTCTCGATGGCCTCGATTTCCTCCTTGGAAAGCTCGGCGCCGTAGGGCTGCAGGCCCTTGTCGGAAGGATGCGAGCGGAAGAAGATCAACGCGATGGGCAGCGAACCAACCAGGCAGATAATCGCGAGCACCACGAACGCGAAACGCCAGCCGGCGGTTTGAATGATGTTGCCGATGATGGGCGACAGGATGGCGCCGCCGAACGCCGAGCCGCACAACGCGACCGACACGGCGAAGCCGCGCTTCAAATTGAACCAATTCGTGATGATGACCGACACGAACAAGCGAGCGCCCGCAGTGATGATCGTGCCCGAGCACGCGGCAAGCACATACACCTGCCACGGAGCGCTTACCGCGGAATAGCCGAACAGCATCGCCGTTGCGAGCGCCGTGATGCCCACGGCGATGGCGCGCGCATTGATCTTGTCGAGCAGCACGCCGATGATGAGCGTGCCCACGATGGAGATGAGCGAAGCGAGCGAGGTGCCCGTGTTGTACTCGCCGATGGTCATGCCCAAATCGCCCACGATTTGCGCCTGGAACAGCGAGATGCAGTTCACGAACGCCGTGTAGCACGTGGCCATGATCATGAAGCCGCCGATGACGATCCACCAGCCGTAGAAGAACCCCTTCTTCTGTTTGCCGCCAGCCGGTTGAGCCTCGGCCGCTGCTTGCGTTTCTGCCATGATTTCTTCCTTTCCACCAGGCCGCCAAACGCGCGACAGCCGCAGATATAACGCGTAAAGGTACGACGCTTTAACACTTTAGTCAACTAAAGTTTTCGGAAAATCCCACCACTGGAGCATGTTTTTGCGGATTTTTATCCGAAAAGCGCGTAGAATCGCTCGCCGAACTGAAGCGAGAAGCGACGCGCGGGCCAAGGCCTTGCGCAGAAAGCGAGGCGAGGCATGCCTGTGAGCACGAACTTCTTCGAAGAGGCCACGGCCATCAAAAACCAGCTGGTCGCATGGCGCCGAGACATCCACCAGATGCCGGAAATCGGCCTTGAAACACCCAACACCAGCGCCTACATCCAGCGCCAGCTGACCGAGATGGGCATCCCCTTCCACACCATCGTCGGCGGATCGGGCGTCGTGGGACAAATCGGCCAAGGCGGAAAGTGCCTCATGCTGCGCAGCGACATCGACGGACTGCCCATGGCCGAAGAATCGGGCGAGCAGTTCGCATCGACCAACGGCAACATGCACGCCTGCGGCCATGACATGCACGCGGCCACGCTCCTGGGCGCGGCGAAGATTCTGAAGGCGCATGAAGCCGAGCTGCCCGGCACGGTGAAGCTGCTCTTCCAGCCCGGCGAGGAAGGCTACAACGGCTCTGACGAATGCATCGCCGAGGGCGTTTTGGAAAAACCCAAGGTCGACCGCGCATTCGCCATGCATGTGGTGTCCACGGTGCCGACAGGCGTGCTGGTATACGGCGAGCGCCCCATGGCCGCCGCGTACAACTGGAAGATCGTCGTCACCGGAACCGCCGGCCACGGCTCCATGCCCGACGCGTGCGTCGACCCCATCACCGCTGCCGCGCACATCCACATCGGCCTGCAAGAGATTCTGGCGCGCGAGATTTCGCCCATGAGCGAGCTGGTCATCACCTGCGGCGCGTTCAACGCGGGCGATGCGGGCAACGCCATCCCGCAAACCGCCACCATGCAGGGCACCATCCGCGTGTTCGACAAGAAGGTCGAAGAGTTGGCGAAGAAACGCATCACCGAAATCGCTGACGGCATCGCCCACACCTATCGCTGCACCGCGGAAACCACCTTCG
>CALBLG010000050.1 GCA_937895975.1 uncultured Slackia sp. | reverse complement strand
AGGCTGCGGGAGGACAGGGCGTCGCGCTCATGCAGGGCGTTTCCCCGTATTTCGGTAAGGCCGTCCTGTTGGACGGCTTTTTTGCATTTTGAGACGTTTTTCTTCGTTTTGGCGGCCTTTTGCGGGCCGTTTTTCTTTTGTCGGACTATGGCGATGCGATTCGAGTATTATCTATAGATGAGCGTTATATATCCCACCTGTAGGGGATTTTGAGGAAGGGGAATGATATGACGATGAACGATGTTTCCGATATCGCCTGCAATGACCAGGGTTTTGATGTCGCTGTAGATTTGGGGCCGGGCTGGCGCATCGATGCGGGCGCAGAGCCTTCTATGGACGCTTGGCTCGATAAGGCTAAAAAAGACCCGGCTGCTGCCGAAGTGGGCATGTACTTGACCCACAACGGCGTTGTTCGCGCTACTCCTCGCATGGCTGTTCGTGGCGCCACGTCCGACGAGCGTGCCGAGGGCGAGTCGCTGGGCGAGGTGGCTTCGATTGATTTCTCGTACGATACTGATGGCCTTATCGATGCTGTTAAGGCGGCACGCGAGTTGCCAGGCGTGCATTACATTCGCGTGTGGCTGAACGAAGGCACTTTGAAAGTGGGAGAATCTCTTATGTATGTGCTGATTGGCGCGGATATTCGCCCGCATGCAGTGGACGCCTTGCAAACGCTTGTCGGCAAAATCAAGAATGATTTGGTCGTCGAGCACGAAAATTATGAATAAGGCTTTGGCCGCCTCGCGTGACGGCGCGTGCGGTGGCAATTGCATGAACTGTGACGGGTGTATCCATCGCCCGAGTCCCGCTGTCGCGTTCGTGGGGCGGCATAATTCGGGGAAGACGACGCTTCTGGTGCGCGTGATTGCCGAATTGGTGGCTCGCGGCATCAATGTGGGCTCAATCAAGCACCACGGACATCGTGGATTCGACATCGATATTCCCGGTAAGGATTCTTATAGACATCGTGAGGCTGGCTCGAGCGATGTAGTGGTGGTTTCGCCCGACTTGATGGCGCGCATTACCGAGCTCGACCACGAGGTCGAGTGCAGCGATATCGTCGATACGATGCCCGATCACGACATCGTGATAGTAGAGGGCTTTCGACAAAGCGGCCTTGACGTGATTGAAGTGCTGCGCGCGGGAAACGAACGCGATATTCCTGCTGCAGATGAGTTTTGCGAAACCGGCACGGTGCGCGATGTGGCACCTGTCGCCGTGGTGAGCGATATCGAGCGCGTTCGCTCTGTTTCAAAGCGGCAAGGCGTTCGCTCGTTCGGACTTGATGACATTGAATCCATTGCGGATTACCTCCAGGCGGAATATGTGCGCCCTAAGCTTACGGTGGCCATTCAGGCAGGCGGGGAGTCGCGTCGCATGGGGCAGAGCAAGGCGACGGTGCCTTTCTTGGGCGAGCCGCTGCTCACGCGCATCGTGCAGCGCGTTTCGTGCGTGGCTGACGAGCTGGTTATTACTACGAACGAGGCGTCGAGGCTCGGCTTCTTGGGGGAGTTGAATATCGGGTGCCCAGTGAAACTGGTCCCCGACGTGCACGAGGAACGAGGCTCGCTGCGTGGGCTGTGCACGGCGTTCGAGGCATCCTCGAACCCGCTGGTCGCGGTTGTCGCATGCGATATGGTATTTGCGTCGCCTCGGCTTATGGTGGCCGAGGCGACGGTGGCGCATCTCGAGCGCGTCGATGCCGTGGTGCCATGCAACAAGTACGGTTTCGAGCCGTTTCATGCGGTGTATCGGGCGAAGCCATGCCTCGATGCGGCTCGGGAAGCACTCTCGCATGGCCGCGTGAGAGCGAAGGATTTCTTCGATTTGGTAAAGATGAGGCCGTTCATGTCGGCGGAGGTTTCCGCGGCCGTGCCCGAGCGCGGATGCTTTATCAATGCCAACACTCCTGAAGAGCTCGCCCATCTTGAGGCCATGATTATGGCCGAAGGTGATAAATAGCATAGGGGCAATCGAGTTTCGGTTTGTCGCCCTAATCAATGAAGCCCGCATCTGCGGGCTTCATTGATGTTACAGCGAATTGAGGATTTCTGGCAGGCGGCGTGCCGCGTATTCGTTCACGTCCCGTTCGAGTTCTTCGTAGGCCGACAGCAACCGAGCTCCATTTTCGGTAAGCGTCGATCCGTGCGCACCGTCGCGATTGATGAGGTCGAAGCCGAATTCTTGCTCGGTTTGCTTCATGATGCGCCAGGCTTTGCTGTATGCCATGCCCATGTTTTTAGCGGCTTTGTTCAGCGAACCGTCGTCACGCACGCCGCGACACAGCATGGCTACCCCGCGTCCGAAGATCGCGTTTGGCTCGTCGTTGCCGATGCTCAGTTTTACATGCGGTGTAATTTCATCGAGCACACTCATGGCGCTCCTTTCGACGGTTTATGAAACGGATTCGCTTCACCTGGCTGCGGCGTTGCAACTCTTTAATCCCATAGCGTCCATTGTACGACTTCATATCGGTTTGCATGCTTGCGATGCGCCATTCGCTTGAAGCGAATTGCAGGGGAATCGCGTGGGTCGCAATCTTTTGTCTAGGGAACGTCTTGCGGAACAGAGATGCTCCGTAACTAGAAATAATATGCCCAATTGTGAATAATTGCTTGACAGGGATATATCCACGACAGAGAATAATGTCCATAAGATTTCGTCCCAGTATGTAACGGTTCGTACTCGTGGCGAAGGTCTAAGCAAGGGGCTGCCGTCTTTGAAAAGGGGGCTCTCATCCAAAGGAGGGAATTTCATGGCAAAGGCATGGAGGAAGCTATCCGTACTCGCGCTTGCCGCGGCTCTGGCCGCGATGGTCGCGATGGCGGGTTGCTCGTCTAACGATCAGAAATCCGAGGAGGAAGCGGGCACGCAGGCCGCGACCGAGAGTGCCGCGGCCGACCCTGTTGAGTTGCAGGTGTTCGCCGCGAATTCGCTGTCCAAGGCGATGGATGAGGTTCAGGCTGCCTATATCGAGGATGGCCACAGCAACGTTTCTTTCGCCGACACGCAGTACAAGTCTTCCGGCGAGTTGAACGAGATGTTGGGCGCAGGCTCGTATGCCGACCTGCTGATTTCGGCTTCGAAGGGCTCCATGGATACGGCCGTGAAGCAGGGCTATGTCGATGAGGGTACGCGCGTCGACATGTTCAAGAACGACCTTGTGATCGTTGCCAAGGAAGACTCGGACATCAAGGACGTCACCCTGCAGGATATCGCCGATGGCAAGTACGCCATCTGCGTGGGCGACGATTCCGTGCCGGCCGGCAACTACGCCGCGCAGGCTCTGTCCACCGTTGGCGTGTATGTTCCCGCTGGCGATGACGCCGGCAAAACCGGCAAGGATATCTCGGGCAAGGGCGGTTCCTACGACACGAGTCTCGTGAAGGACGGCCAGGTTATTACCGATACTTCCGTCGGCAACGTGTGCAAGCATGCCCAGTCTGGCGACGTCGACGTCGCGTTCGTGTACACTTCCGACGTGTATCGCTTCGGCGGCGTGCAAATTGTGGGCACGGTTCCGGCCGACACCCACAAGAATATCGTGTACCCTGGTGCCATTACTGCCCAGAGCAAGAACGTTGAGGCCACCCAGGAGTTCTTGGATTGGTGCCTGAACAGCGACAAGGCTCAGGAGATTTGGCAGAAGTGGGGCTTCGAGCTGGCCTAATGCAAAGCTCGATGCGTCAAGCTGAATGACATGCAAAGAGGATGGGCGCGCAAGTGCCCATCCTCTTTCGTGGTGGGGGATGATATGGGAACATGCATTGAGAGAAGGCTTATCGCGAGCCTTGCTGCATTCGCCGTGGCGATTGCGCTTGCCGCGCCTGCGGCGGCGTTTGCCGACGACGCGCTGGGCGACGTCGATGCGCCGCAGGCGCCGAAGGTTGCGGTGGGCGATTCGGTCGCACCCGCGGCGGCGGATGTGGATACGTCGGGCGTGACCGTTTCGAAAGACGGAGATGCCGCCGAAATGGACGGCAGCAGTTTCGCGATAGGCGATTTCTCGCGCGCCC
>CALBLG010000049.1 GCA_937895975.1 uncultured Slackia sp. | reverse complement strand
TCGTCCAGCTTGTCCTGGCCGGTTTCCACTTCGGCCTCTTCATAGGTCGCATCGTCGCCGAGCTGCTTATTCGGGTCCACCGAGTGGCAGCTGCGGCATTCGTTGCGAATGGGGTCGAGCTCGAAAGTCGACGGATCGTTGTTCACGTAATGGCCATTCGGCATGGCCACCGCGTTTTTCGCCGTGGGGTTGCCCTGCGTGCTGGCGCCATGGCAGCGGTAGCATTTATACGCCGTTCGGTCGACGTATTTCTGGTGTTGCGCCGGCATGAGCTTCGGCGTGGTTTCGGTGCCGGCGACCGCGGTCGAGGGCTGCTCCTGCTGGGCCGCGCACCCCGCGCCCGCCACGCACCCGATTGCCAGCAACGCCGTCGCGGCGCACACGCCAAAGCGGGTTTTCATGTTCATCTTCATCGCGCGCTCCTTCTACGACGCCTTTTTGATGCTGACGCAGGTTTTCTTGTAGTCGGTTTCCTTCGACAGCGGGCAGTAGTAATCCTGCACCACGCGGTTGATCAGCGTTTCCACCGCGAAAAACGGCGCGAACACCGTGCCCGCCGGCGGCTCGACGCGCCCGGCGAGCGACGCCTTGATTTGCATCGTGCCGTGCGGCGAGGTGAGCTGCACCATGTCGCCGTCGCCGATGCCGAGCTTGGCGGCGTCGTCGGGATTCATGGACAGCAGCGCCTCGGGCAGCGCGCGATTGAGCTCTTCCACCTGGCGCGTCATAGTGCCGGTGTGCCAATGCTCGAGCAGGCGCCCCGTGCAGAACCAGAACGGGAACTCGTCGCTGGGCTCTTGCGCAGGCGGCTCGTAGGGGCGAAACACCACCGACGGCTTGCGATCGGTGCTCTTGTACCAGCTCATGCCGCCGGCCTTGCCCTGCTCGCCGTACTGCTGAATGCCGATTTCGTCGTAGCCGTCGGCCTGTTTGCCGTCGGCGAAACGCCACTTCGTGGGCAGCCATTCGCCGTTCACCTCGCGCACGGGCCATGTGAGGCCGTGATGCGTCAAATACTCATCGTAAGGCGCAAGCTGCTTGGCCTCCATCTTCAGCTTCTTCTCGGCATTGATGGCCGCCGCGCGCTCGTTGAGCTCGGGGTTGCTGAACGTGCGGTATTCTTCCCAAATCGCGCGGTTGACCTCGCGCGAATCGCCGTTGAAATCGTCCTTTTCAGCGTCCCAGATGAAGCCGAACAGGTGCGTGAACGCGTCCTCGCCATCGATCGTCTCGCCCTCGAGCACACGGCGCGCCACCTGCAGCAGCACCCACACGTCCCATTTGGCGTCGCCCACCGGCTCGACCGCCTTCTCGAACACCGACGTGCGACGCTCGGCGTTGCCGAACTGGCCCTCGCGTTCCACCCACATGGCCACGGGGAACACCACGTCGGCGTATTGCGTGGTGAGCGTCGGGTATACCTCGTTCACCGCGATGAACGTGTCGAAAATGCCCTCGTGCTCGCCGTCTTCGCCCAAGAAGCGCGTGAGGTTCGGCAGCGACTGCGCCCAGTTGTTGTGCGCGCTCCACAGGAAATCGATGTTGCCCTTCGACATTTCGCGGAACAGCTTGATAGTGTGGTAACCAGGGGTTTTGATGGCATCCAGGTAGCCTTCGGGAAGGTTCCAAATGGCCTCGGTATAGCGGCGGTGCGCCTCGTTGGCCACCACCAGGTCGGCCGGCAGGCGGTGGCAGAACGTGCCTACTTCGCGCGCGGTGCCGCATGCGCTCGGCTGGCCGGTGAGCGAGAACGCCGTGCAGCCAGGCTTGCCGTATTTGCCCGACAGCAAATGGATGTTGTGCAAGTTGTGGTTCATCCACGTGCCGCGGTTGTGCTGATTCACGCCCATGGTCCACAGG
>CALBLG010000048.1 GCA_937895975.1 uncultured Slackia sp. | reverse complement strand
GCGGGCCGCGCTTCGCGGCGACGGTGGCGACGAGGCGGTTTGCTCGGTGCTCATGGAAGCGTTGGGGGCAAAGCCCGATGACCACCACGATAAGGTTGGAACCGAACGCGGCATGTCGCAGATCGGCGGATGACCTGCTCGTTCGCGGGCTGGGCGGGCGCTTCCGCCAAGACCACGGTCGGCTATCGCTCGGCTGCGCCTCGCTATGCGCCGCCCTGGCGGTGTTTCATTTTAGAATGAAGAGCATAAGTGAACATCGACGGTCCCGGCGGAAGCGCCCGCCCAGCCCGCGAACTTCACTACCTTTGTTTGATGCTGCAATTGGATTATTGATGTTAAGGTCGGAGGAGAGCGCCTTTGGCCGATTTGAAAGGAATGCGCTATGGCAGAAGAGAAGCTTACGCATATTGACGAGAAGGGCGACGTTCGCATGGTGGACGTTTCACAGAAGGCCGATACCGAGCGCATCGCGGTGGCCGAGGGGTTTATTTCGATGAAGCCTGAAACATTGGAGCTTATTACGTCGGGAACGGCGGCGAAAGGCGACGTGCTTGCGTGCGCGCGTGTGGCGGGCGGGATGGCCGCGAAGAAGACGAGCGAGCTCATTCCCATGTGCCACCCGTTGATGATTACCAAGGCAAAAGTGAGCTGCGAGCCGATTGGCGCAGGCGAGCGCGAAGATGGCCGCGTGGGTATTCATATCACGACGACCTGCGGCGTTACCGGCAAGACGGGCATCGAAATGGAGGCGCTGACTGCGGCGAGCGTGGCATGCCTTACGGTGTACGATATGTGCAAAGCTGTTGACCGTGGCATGGAAATCGTGGATGTGCGCTTGCTGAAAAAAGACGGCGGCAAAACGGGCCTGTGGGAGCGCAAGTAGGGAAGCTTCGTCACACTGGTGCTGATTTTGACCGCTTGTGGTGTTGCGATTGGTCAAAATCGTCGCTAGTGTGAAATTCTCGTTCGTTTAGATGGGGCTTTGCGGCGAAGCGACGTTCCAAAAAGGGATATTCCCAGCAAATTGCCTGAGTTAACTTTTCTGGCTGAGTAAAACAAAGAAGGGCCTTTCGCATCAGAGCGTTTTTTGACCAGATATATGGTTGAGTTTGGTCAAAAACCTCTCCAGTGCGAAAGGCCCTTCTGGCTGGCTGCGCTTCTACTTGTCGTGGCCTTCGCCGGCCATCATGTGGGCGGCATGTCCCAGTGCGCCCACGATGCCTTCCCAATTCTCGCGGGCGGCTTTCTCGCTGCCCGGCAGGTTGATGACCAGCGTGCGGCCGCGCTGTGCGGCGATGGCACGCGAAAGCATGGCGTGCGGCGTGATTTGAAGGCTGTGGTAGCGCATGGCCTCGGCAATGCCGGGAACCTCGCGGTCGCATACGTCGCGCGTGGCCTCGGGGGTCACGTCGCGCAGCGACAGGCCGCTGCCGCCGCAGGTGAGCACGATATCGGCACCTACTTCGTCGCAGCCGGCGACAATCGCCGCGCCGATTTGCGGGCGCTCGTCTTTCACCACGACATGGCTGGCAACTACCCAGCCCTCGGCGCGAATCAGCTCTTCGAGCGCCGCGCCTGCGGTGTCTTCTTTCATGGAACGCGTGTCCGAGCACGTAATAATGGCGAATTTCAGAGACATGGGAAACACCTCGCAGGTAATCGGGAATGGGTGGGTCAAGGGGACAGTCCCTTTGACCCAGATTTCAACCGGCTTCAAACTCGTTCGACTGGGTCAAAGGGACTGTCCCCTTGACCCACGAGTCGATTGACTTTAAGATGCAGGACGCATAAAAGTCAGCGAGCACAAGCTCATCTTCGGCGATTTGCGCCGTTCGTGGAACGACGCAAATTAAATAACCATGCCCTCGGGGGCATCCAAAAGCACGCAGGTCACTTCGTCGCCGGGCTTCGCGTCTTGCGCGCCTTCGGGAAGAATCGCCATGCAGTTCGTTTTCTGGATGGGACCGAACAGCCCCGAGCTTTGTTTTTTCGCGGGCGTCACCAAAAGCTCGCCGGCCTCGCCATGCGAAAGTGTGGCGCGCATGAACAGGCGGCGTGGGTCTTTCTTCTTCTTGCCACTGGTGAGCTTGGCCTTCACGGTGGGGTGCTCGAACGCGGAATAGCCTTGCATCTTGCGCAGCGCCGGGCGAATGATCAGCTCGAAGCCCATGTAGGCCGCGGCGGGGTTGCCCGGCAGGCCGAACACGGGCGTGCCGTCGACGATGCCGAAGGTCTGCGCTTTGCCCGGGCGCATGTTCACGCTGGTCATCAGCAATTCGCCAGCGCGTTCGACCACGGGCTTGATGAAGTCGAAGTCGCCGTTGGAGGCGCCGCCCGAGGTAACCACGAAGTCGTGCGTTTTCGCGGCTTGGCGTACGACGGCCTCGAGTGCCGCCTCGTCATCGGGCACGATGGGCAGCATGTCGGCCTCGCAGCCCGCCGCTTTGGCGCATGCAGCCAGCGCGTAGCTGTTGGAGTTGCGAATGTGGCCGGGGCCGGGAACCTCGCTGGGCGCCACCAGCTCGCTGCCGATGGGAATCACGGCCACGCGCGGCTTGCGGTGCGTGGGAACCTGCAGCACGCCGCAGCCGGCCAGAAAGCCCACGCCGGCGGTGGTGATAACTTCGCCGCGGTTCACGACTGCTTCGCCGGCCTTGGCTTCTTCGCCGGCCTCGCGCACGTTGTCGCGCTGCTTGGGCTGGGCGTAGAACGCCACCTTGCCGCCGCATTTGCCGTCGCCTTCCACGATGTCGACGATTTCGTATTTCACCACGGCGTCGAAGCAGTCGGGCAACGCGGCGCCCGTCATGATGCGCACGCATTGGCCCGCCGCCGCGGTTCCATCGAACACGCCGCCGGCCGGAACTTCGGCGATGGGCTCGAGCATGACGGGCGAATCGGCGGTGGCGCCTTCGAGCTCGGCGCGGCGCACGGCATAGCCGTCCATGGCGGCGTGCG
The DNA here is from genome assembly GCA_937895975.1 of uncultured Slackia sp. Lineage (GTDB taxonomy): Bacteria > Actinomycetota > Coriobacteriia > Coriobacteriales > Eggerthellaceae > Slackia. Next base: position 12,539 of record CALBLG010000048.1, on the reverse strand, counting down.
CGAACGGGCTCACGTCCATGTCGCTTTTCAGGTCGGCGGCGGCCACTCGGCCTGCGGCGTCGAGTAAATCGACCGTTTCGGCCTCGAGCGGCTCGACGCGCGAAAGTACCAGCTCGCGAGCCTGTTCCAAAGAAATCATAGCGGTCATAAGTCCCTCCTTGTCAAACGCGGCCGCGGCCGCGCCGGTTACCTGCGACGGGGCGCGGCTTTACAATTGCCCGCCCTTGGCATCCCACGAGATGAACGCCCACGGCACGATGCGTTGGAAATCCAACGTCAGCGGCCCCTGCTCGAAGCCCTTCTTGTCGGGCTGGCCCGCTTCGGGGTTGTCTACTAGGTGTTGCTCGAGCCAAGCGCGCAGCCGATCGTGCGCGCTTGGCATTTCATCAGGCGAAAGCCCGGGCGCGCCGATTTCAATCATCTGCGTGAAGTCGGCGAGCGCGTCATCGTAGTTCACGAACGTGTCTTTGCGCGCCGAGTGGATGAAGCGAACCTCGGGTTCGAAGCCCGCCTGCGCGAGCATGCCGAACGCGTAGATGTAGTCGCGGTTCGGCGACGCGGGCACGCCGATGTCGGCGAGCACCCGCAAATCGACGCGCGGCGAGGCGCCTGACGTCATGGTGATGCAGCAACGGCGCCGCGCGATGCCGGAGAGCTTGCGCAGCGCGCCGCGCAAATCGGCCACGGCAATCGATCGCGAGGCAATGGCCACGTCGACCATGTTTTCGTGCAAGTCGAAGTGCCTCCAATCGTCTTCCCAGCTCATATGCATGGGGAAGATTTGTCCCGCCTTTACCGACTCGACGCTTGCTGCCCGCGGCACGCCGCGAAGGGCCATGTTCTGATCCATCTTCGCGAGCATGCCCTCGCTGAAATCGGCGGCTATCACGGGGTGGCCGGCCTCGGCCATCGCGCAGGCGAGCGGCCCGGTTCCGCAGCCCATGTCGAATGCGCTTTCGTCATTCTTCAGGGCCGCGAGCCGCAGGAATTCCTCGGCGTAGAGATTCTTGGCGTCGCGGCTGTCGTAGCGCGCGGCCTTCTTGTTCCAACGGCGGCAATCGTCGGGCGCCTTCGTCGTAAGCTGGAGATGTTGCCAGGCGGTATCGAAATCGAGCACGCTGTTCCTTCCCCTCGCTCATGAATTGTTCTCGCGTGTGGATACAATGATAGACGTTTGCGTGCGCGTCTGGCGAAATAAATCGAGGTTTTAGGCGTTGCCGGCGGCGATTCGCTGCGGCGCACCCCGGCCCTCTGCGGCCCAGTGGGCTTGCAGTGGAACTGCGGCCCTTGGCGAATTCCTGTGGCGATTGGGGTTTTCCTTCGTGACGTGCTACAATCGATGAGCTTATGTATAAATCCGGGCGATCGAGGCTCACGCATGCGCGGGAAAGGTCCCGAGCGGCGGCGAAAGCCGGATTCGAGAGGGGAGCGGCGCGCCCGCTTCACGGATGAAAAGGAAGGCATCAATGCAACCACGCGAAGAACTTACCCAGCTTCTTACCGCCGCGTTTGAAGCTGCACGCGAATCTGGCGCCCTGCCGATTGACACTATTCCCGAGATTGCCCTGGAGCGCCCGCGCGACGAAGGCCATGGCGATTGGGCGTGCACCGCTGCTCTGCGCTGCGCCAAGCAGGCCAAGAAGAACCCGCGCGAGATCGCGCAAGTCGTCGTTGACGGCATTCCCGCGAACGATCTTATCGAAAGCGTCGAAATTGCCGGCCCGGGCTTCATCAACTTCCGCCTGAAGAACGGCACCATGCAAAGCGTCATCTCGCAGGTGCGCGAGCAAGGCGCCGACTATGGCAAGGGTACGCAGCCCGAAGGCCAGCGCAAGGTACTGATCGAGTACATCTCGGCCAACCCGACCGGTCCCATGCACGTGGGCCACGGCCGTTGGGCCGCGCTGGGCTCGGCCATGGCGAACCTCATGCGTCACGGTGGCTACGATGTGACCGAAGAGTTCTACATCAACGACCATGGCGTGCAGATGGACAAGTTCGGCCTGTCGATCGCCGCGCGCTACATGCAACAGCTCGGCCACGAAGATTTTGCCGTGCCCGAAGGCGGCTACAATGGCCTGTACGTGAACGACATCGCCAAGGCGATTATCGACCGCGACGGCAACAAGTGGGAAGACGCCGACGAGCACGAGCGCATGGTGGAGTTCCGCGAGTTCGGCTATGCCTACATCATGAAGATGTTCCGCGACATCACCACCCGCTTCGGCAACCACTTCGAGCGCTGGCAGTCTGAGCGCGAGATGTACATCCCGTCCGACGAGTTCGACGGCAAGAGCCCGTTCGATTACTGCATCGGCAACTTGAAGGACAAGGGCGACATCTACGAGAAAGACGGCGCCGTGTGGTTCAAATCGTCCGAGTACGGCGACGAGAAAGACCGCGTCATCCGCAAGGCAGACGGCGACTACACCTATTTCGCTTCCGACGTGGCGTACCACTACTGGAAGAAGGAGCGCGGCTTCGACATCCTGATCGACATCTGGGGCGCCGACCACCATGGCTACATCGCCCGCGTGGCCGCCGTTTTGGCCGCTATGGGTTACCCTGGAGCGCTGGAAGTTGTGCTGGGCCAGTTGGTGAACCTGTTCCGCGACGGCAAGCCTGTGCGCATGTCGAAGCGAACCGGCGAGATGATCACCTTCGAAGAGCTCATCGACGAAGTGGGCATCGACGCCACGCGCTACTACATGCTGAGCCGCTCCACCGAACAGCCGATTGATTTCGATATCGACGTTGCCAAGAAGCAGGACTCGTCCAACCCGGTGTACTACGTGCAGTATGCGCACGCGCGCATCTGCAAGCTGCTGCGCGATGAGGCTGGCCATTCGGGCGAAGACAACCTGGACATGGCCGCCGTCGCCGCTGAGGCAATTCCTGCCGACGTGGACCTGTCGGTGCTCACTGCGCCCGAAGAGCTGGCGTTGATGCGCAAGATGAGCGAGTTCGGCGACCTTATCGCGCTGGCCGCTCGCGACCGCGCTCCGTTCCGTCTGACGCATTATGCGCAGGAGCTGGCCGGCTTGTTCCACCAGTTCTACACCAACTGCAAGATTCTGAAGGCCGAAGATGAGGGCCTGAAGAAGGCGCGCTTGGCCCTGTGCGACGCCACCCGCGTGGTGCTGGCGCAAACGCTGGCCATCCTGGGCATTTCCGCCCCGCAGCGCATGTAAGCGCGGCGAACGTACGGCAAACTTAAGAAAGGGACCCTGCGGGGTCCCTTCTTGCGAAATGGCGACCCTGTGGCTCACAAGTACGATCCCGTTAACCAAAGGGCGCATTTTTTTGCAGTTGGCGCGTGGAGCTTATGGCCTTAGTGCGGTGATGGGGAAGACGTAGACGTCGTGCTCGGCGTCGTAGCGGCAGAACGGCGAGGTTGCCGTGATGACGGCCGCGAATACGGGTTCGGGATTGCGCGCGGCGGGGTTGGACGCAATTTTCTTGCGGAGTCGCGCGATGTTCCTGATGCCGTCGGGGACTTTGGCTTCTCCAGGTTTGATTTCCAATGCCGCCCATCGGCCATCGCGAGGCTCGATAATCGCATCGACCTCGAGGCCGTCGGAGTCTCCGTAGTAGCGCAACGACCCCGGATGGGCATCGGGCAGGCAGGCTGTGTAGGCCCGCAAATCGTGGATGCAGAGCGACTCGAAGAGCAATCCGAAGGTTTGCCCGTCGGACAAGAGCCTCTCGGGCCCCATGCCGAGGGCGGCGGCGGGGATGGACGGGTCGGCGAAGTAACGCTTGGGCTTGGTACGCAGGCGGGATTTGGCGCGTACGGGTGCATCCCAGCCGTGCAGGCTCTCGATGACGTACATATTCTCGAGCATTTCGAGGTAGGCGGTGACGGTCGATGTTGCGGGCGCTCCGGCTTCGTCGCCCAGGGAGGCGTCTTGCGCGATGGTCTGCAGGGTTGCTGCCGTGGCGACGTTGCGTGCGAGCGAAGACACGATGCGGCGGGCCATGTCGGGCGTGCCGCCACCTTGTTGAAGTGGCCATACTAGATTTTCGAGGAATTGCGGCATTGATGTTCGAGATTGAAAGAGCACTATGGGATCGCGCGGATACTGGCGGCGGGTGCTGACGACCGCGATCTTTCTGCCGATATGCTCTGAAATCCATGGTTACGATTGATTGCGAACAGAGGTGTTCCTGCATCCAGCGGCGACTGATTCGCGCATGGCGCTTAAACGCCCCGAAACCGCCTGAGGTAACTACGGTTACCAAAATCTAACTTTTGCATTGCCCCAGATGGAATGCGCATAACGTAAAATCCCAGGTAAGTTAGCCGCTGGAAAGATTTTTAAAAATTCTCCCTTCACAACGAGTTGCCTTTATGCAACAATGCGCCCCGCAAGTTCGCCTAAGCGTACATTCTTGCTTGGACTTGCCGGCATGCCGCCCAGAAGGGCCTGCTGCATGAATTCGTTGTTTCTGCGGTAAAGGGCTGCGGAAGGACGGGCATTGCTCGTCGGACATAGAAAGGAGTTCGCAAATGAGCGACCTCAAAGAAATCAGCCTCGATAACACCACGACTTCTCGACGAGATTTTTTGAAGTTGGCAGGGGTTACCGTGGCGGGTGTCGCTGCTGCTTCGACTTTGCAAGGAGTAGCGTTGCCGAAATTCGCTTTTGCTGATAGCGTGACGATGGAAGAGGGCGTTGAGTACAAGGTCAACGCAAATCTGTATATCAGCAAGACCATTGTGTTGATTCACAAGGACGCCTACTTTACCAACCCGACTGATCCTAATGAGAGCGGTTCTCTTCCCGAGACGCCGAATACCGGTTTGAATGCAACTATTTGGGTTGAAGATGGTTCGACGTTCGTTACGGTTCCTCTTGTTAATCCTTGCTTCATGTTGCTTGAGGCCGGCGACAATGAGAGCGGCGATATTACGGTTTTCGACTACTCCACGACTGACGCTATTTACAGCGATACTGATGGCAATTCCCTCAAGAGGATTGATTCTATTACGTTCGAACTTTCCTCCCAAAAATCTACCTATACCCTGGGCGATTGCAAGGAATATGCGGCATATAAGAAGGCTCCGTGGCCTATGAGCATGCTTGTTCCCGGTTATCTAACATGGACTGCCACCCTTGCCATCGATTTCTCTACCATTACCGCTGAGTAGGAAGAACAATGAAGACGGTGTTTAAAAAACTCACCGTCGTCGCTATTACCGCCGCCTTGGCCGTGGGGCAAATCCCCGCATCGGCTTTTGCGACCGATTCTATCGAGGAATCTGGCGCCGACTCGACTTATGTGGCCGAGTCAGCGCCTTTGGGCGCTACGGAGGCAAACGCGGAAAGCGGCAACGGTGACGTGCAAGATGCTCCGAGCACAACGCAAAATGGCGAGGCGGGCGAATCGGAGGAAGCGGATAATGCTGAAATTGCCGGAGACGCATCGAGCGTTGCTTCTTCGGAAACGATTAGCGAAGCGCCAGCCGAACAAGCTAAGACAGAAACCTATTCTGTCGATGACGCTATTTCTTACGGCATGGAATTGCTTTCCGACGCGGCCTCTGTTCCGTATGACGCGGAAAATCCCGCGCAAGAAATCCACTTGGCCGATTATGCTCCCGGAACCTATACTGTCACGGCAAATGTGTTTATGCCTTCCGCAAAAAATCCATTCGTTAGGGGCATTCAGGCATATATGACGAATGCTAATAATCCTCTTGGCATTGTCGAGGATACCGATGGCAGCGATGTTGACGGTGGCGTTCCTACGTCTCATGTTGAAAACAACGCGACACTTGTGGTCAATGATGACGGTACTGCCTTGCTGACTATTCCCCTACGGAACCCGGTATTCACATTGCAATCTGTAACGGGAAGCGACGGTTTGGAGGTTGTCTCCACGCAGTTGCGCTATGGAGAATATGGGCCAAGGGACGGAAAAGGCGAGATTAAACGCGTTGACCGTACAAGTCGAATTAACTCAATCACAGTTAAGCTCACATCCGATAGCAAACATACGTCCGATGGCAGTAATGGTTGGACGTTCGGTTCTTGCGAGGAGTATGTGTCGTTGTTGGGCGCCGAAGGTTCAGTCCCCTTGGACTTGACGGTTGATTTTTCGAACGTAGAAAGCAAGATTAAATACTCTTCAGTTCCGGTAGCTGCAAGCGAAAAGCTAACGTACAATGCCGAAACTCAGGTTGGCGTATCATATGATGCTGCAACGACGACTGTTGTCGAGGGCGATGTCGCCGCGAAAAATGCCGGCGATTATTCCGTAACCCTGGAACCTCGAGAGGGGTATATTTGGCAAGATACCAAGGGTACGGAACAACGTACGTACTCTTGGAAAATTGAAAAAGCCCACGTTACAAATAAATACGAGGGCATTATTGCGTGGCAGGGTAGTTACGAAGCGACCAAAGCCCTTCTGCCGAGCGCAGACCAAATTGCCGAGCAGTCTCAATGGGAGGGTTTTCAGGGGGATGACACCCCAGAAAATGTAGAGGGGTTCCAGGAGGGCCTCCAAAAGATAACGGTGAAATTTAGCAGATGGGGCAATAGCGATTCGATGCTCAAAAAGCAGCTCGTTCCATCGGGCTCCGTTAGTGCTAGATACAATCCTAGTAGCCTTACTAAAAGGACGTTTGAAACCGCCAATTATTCCGTAACGGCGATGAGCGCAACCATTTATGTTTCTATGACGGAAGGTCAGATGCCTAAGGTCAAGGAAGGCCTTGTCTATAATGGCAAAGACCAGATTGGCGTTGAGCAGCAGGATGGTACTGCATTTAAGGGAACGGGCATTGTCAGTATGGGTCGAACTCCTTGGGACGATTGGTCCAATGGAGTTTTTTCCACGCTCTCGGCAAACTCTTATGTGGATGCGGGGACATACCGTGCGACCCTCTCTCCCACGACTGGTATGGATTGGAATACGCCAGGGTATTGGTGGGATACGTGCACGAGCGAGCCTCGTGATGTTGAGTGGACGATTTCGAAAGCGCCGCTCACGGCAACGCTTTCACGCGCGTCGTTTACGCTTGGTGAGCTGCACAGTATTAGCGACCTGACCGTCGATGTTTCTGGATTCGTCAACGGAGAAGATGCCTCTACGGCTGCTGATTATGTTGCCCCTCATATCGAGGGTGTCACGGAGGAACAGCTGCATACTCCTGGCACATATACGGTAACTATTTGCGGTGGCAGTGCAAAGAACTATGATTTCAGGTATCCGACCTGTACGGTTACCATTTTGCCTGAAGGAACTGTTGCCATTCCGTCCGCTGCCGATGCGACGTATGACGGTGATGTTCAGTACGCTGTTTCTAATCCGGTGGGATTCAGCGTTTCCGGTCAGGCAAGCGCGATTGATGCAGGCGAGTATAAGGCAACGTTGACTCTTAATTCCGGCAATGTATGGGAGGATGGAACTACTGACCCTAAAGAGCTTGCATGGAGCATTGGAAAAGCGACCTTGACGGCGGAATACCAGTCGGAGTGCGTCAACTTCAACGATTTCCCCGTAGACGATGGTCCTATGTACATGGTTCTCGTTACCGGATTTGTGAATGGGGAATCTGAGCAGACAGCAAAGGGGTACGTGGCTCCAAGCATTGCTAAGCGCGAATATAATCCGAGTTTCGCTATCGATTCCTACAATCAGCTTCCTTATGGCGGTGCTGCCGACAACTACAATGAATTATATGGGGCAGGAACCTTTACGTGGGCTTGCTATTCCGGAGACCAAAGCCAAGTCATGCTCCCTTCTCCCGTTAAAGGTCTTGTCTACAATGGCAAGGAGCAAACGGGCGTACGGGTTCATGCAGGAAGCAGTGGTACCGGTCTTTCTGGAGTCGACGCTGGTGATTACAAGGCCGCCATCATCAAGGAGCGTGATATCTGGCTCGGCGGATGGTATTCTGCGGTTGACGCTGAGCCAGCAAGTGCAGCGCCTCTGGCGACTGTGAGCTGGTCAATTGCTCAAGCTCCGTTGAAAGTTTCGGCTAAGGACATTACCGTCAACTACGGCGAGACGCCGAACCTTGCCGACGCGTATACATTGACCGGTCTTGTTAATGACGAGGATCCTGCTAAGGGCACCGTAGCAGATTTTGTGGCGCCCACGGTTTCTGTCGAGGGCCACGAGGGCGAGAGCCTTTCTGCTCTCGAACCGGGCACGTACAAGCTTGCCGTGTCGGGTGGCTCGGCCAAGAACTATTCGTTCTATGGCTACAAGGCTGCCACGCTTACCGTTAAGGCGAAGGGCGAGGTTGTCGATCCTCAGGTTTCTTCGAATCTTACGTATACAGGTGCCGAGCAGCAAGCCATTCAAGCTAACGACTATTGGGCGCTTTCGGGCGATGCCTCGGCCAAGGACGCTGGAGAGTATGCTACTACGGTAACGCTTAATGCCGGTTATGCCTGGGCGGACGGTACCAAGGGCGCTAAGGAGTTCAAGTGGAGCATCGCCAAGGCGCCGTTGGCTGCTTCCGTAAGCGACGAGACCGTGGTCGCGGGCGGAAAGGCCAAACTCGACGTCGTGGTAGATGGTTTTGTCGGCGGCGAGGACGCCACGACCGCTGCGGATTACAAGGCTCCCGAGTTGACGGGCGTACCGTCTGCTTACGCCAAGGGCCAGTCGTACGAAATCGGGCTTACGGGGGGTTCTGCCAAAAATTACGAATTCGCCAAGTTCAATTCTGGCGCGGTGACGGTGCAGAACATCTCGGTGGGAACCTATAAGGTGACTGCTAATCTTTCCATGCCCGGCCAGTACAATCCCGTGCTCAAGGGCACTACGGTCTACGCCAACAACCCCAACAATCCGTTCGGCATCGACGAGGGAACATCCGAATTCCCCGTTGACGCGAACAAGGTGCCGACCGACCCCATGTCTATGAATGCCACGCTTGTCGTGGCCGAGGATGGCACGAAAACACTGGTGCTTCCTATCGACAACCCAGTGTTCACCACGCAGTCTTTGGGCGCGTGCGATCAGCTGTCAAATGTGTGGGTCATGCGTTCCAAGGCGCCCTTTGCCACGAAGTATTCGGTGAACGCTGCTGGCTCTTATGGCAAGTACGACACGCGTATCTCTAAAATGGGTGCAGTATTGAGCGATGCGCAGGATTCAGGTAGCGTGACGTATACGTTTAAGGGTTCGACGCTCTATGCGGTGCCCATCGATACGGACATCGCGCCCGATGGCGACGTAGCGCTTGAGTTGACGGTCGATTACGACTCGCTTGAGCAGACCTCCGATAGCACCCAGATTTCGTTCGGCGATACGGGCGATAACGGCAGTGCGCTTGGGGAGCTTGCCAAGAAGGATTCCGCCGAGAATGGCGGTAACAACAGTGGCGACAACGGCTCCACGGGCAATCAGGGCAACTCGGGCACCAATGGCTCGAACGGTAACAACGGTGGCGCCAACGGTAATGGCTCCATTTCCACCACGACCGACGGCCACCTGGCGGCTGGCACCTATACGGTGTCGGGCAATGTGTGGCTGCCTAAGTCGCAAACCGGCTTGCCGCTGAACCCGCACCTGTCCAACGGCGGGTTCCCGCCCAGCACGCCTGTGGCGAATAACGCTACGCTGGTGGTGGATGGCTCGGGCCATGCGTATGTGCGCATCCCCGTCACCATTCAAGACAAGGTTATGGTGATTCACAACGTGTGGGGCTCGGGTGTGAGCTTCGACGGTTCCGCCATTACCATCGATTTGGGCACGCCGTCGGCGGGTCAGACGCGCTTCACGGGCACGTGCCAGGTGAGCGTGACCATCGGCTGGTTGGCGCAGACTATCGCTGCGGGCATTTTCAACGGCGTGTGGGACCATACCTGGACGGCCAACTGGGAAATTGACCTGGGGTCCACTCTGCCGGCGTCGGGCGGCGGCACGCTGCCAGCTGCGGCGCAGGCCATCTTGAACGGCGTTAACGGCGTGACCGACGAGGAAACTGCCGCCGAGGCCGCGCTGGCCGCGCTCGACGAGGGCGGCTCGGCTGCTTCCGAAAGCGCTGCGGCGAAGAAGGCTTCCTCCGCCTCGAAGAGGGCCGGCTCGCAAGAGGCTTCGGCCGAGGGTGACGCTGCCGAGGGCGGCATGGACCCCGTGGCTGTCGCATGCATCGCGCTTGGCGTGGTGGCCGTGGCCGCCATCGCGGCCTGGCTGCTGCTGGGCCGCAAGAAGCGCGGCGAAGCCGCATCCGATGTCGGTATCGCCGGCTCGGACGGCAACGACGCCAAGTAACGTTTGGTTCTTGGTGGCGGTGGGTCGCCGTTTTAAGCGGCGGCCCACCGGGCGAATGTCCGTGCGCTGCATCAGACACGGAAAGCGCCGCGAGGCCGAAAGGCTTCGCGGCGCTTTTTGCTGTTGGGGGTAAATTCGAATTGGAATGCGTCTTGCTCTGGCGCGCGAAAACCTCATTCGGCATTGGACGCTTTCGATGTACCCGTCGAGTACGGTCGGTATGGTCGAGCAAATCGTCGATCAGCTACGATTTACTTGACGGTAGGGTAGTGTTGATGCGGGTCGTTCCGGCTTAAAGACACATGGACATGTAAAGGGGGATGCTTACCCTTTCTCCCTCGACTTTAATTTGCTTAGGGTGAAGTACGTATTCGGTGCCCAGCCTTTTGCCATATTGCTTCCTGAATTTATCGAGAGAACTTGTTCCGTAATGTTTAGTGGATTTTACCTCGATGGGGCATATGCGCGCTTTCATGGCGGCGTTGTCGTATTCGCGCACGATTAGAAAATCGATTTCCATCGTTGCGGGCGCGTTGCCTTTTTCGTAGCGCGAGAAGAAGAATAACCTATGTCCATTCGCGCGCAGTTGCTGTGCTATGGCGTTCTCGACAAGCATTCCCTCGTTTATGGAAAGGTTGTCGAATAGGATATCTTTATATATCTCATTTGGCGTTTCGTTTCGGTCGGCGAAAGCCTGCGATACAAGCAGACCGGTGTCGGCCATATAACATTTGAACGACCTGGAATCTTCGTAGAGGCCGAGGCCGACTGATGGGTCGGTCGAGCTTGAGCAGATGTTGACGATTCTGGCGTCATCAAGCCAGAAAAAGGCCGAATCTAAGTCACGAAATCTTGCATTAGGCGATACCGAAGACAAGGTGAACTTCTTCTCGTGTTTCGAGAGCTGCCCCGGTATTTGCGAGAAAATTGCGCGCACTCGGCCCGCATCGCCATTGGCGAACTTGCCGATATCATTCGAATAGAGTTGAAGGATGCTTCGCTTCACGTAATCAACCTGGCCGAAGTCTCGATGCTCCAAGTATTTTGAAACCGCTTGCGGCATGCCGCCCACCAGCAGATATTCCCTCCAAAGGCGCGAAGCGCGCTTGTGCAACGCATCGGGTAATGGCTTGAGAGACTTGAATGACGCCCTTATCAAATCGGCGAGGTTTTTCTCGTTCATGGCCCAGCAGAATTCCTCAAAATCTAAGGGCCCCATTTCCAGCTTTCTCTCTTCGGAAGGGATGAGAATGCCCCTTACGTTCTTTTTGATTGAGATAAGCGAGCCAGTTTCTATGTAGTCGTAGCGCCTGTCGGCGACGAGGTATTTGACCATCTCTCGAGCGGCGGGGTAGCGCTGTACTTCGTCAAAGATGATAAGCGAGCGGCGTTCATACAACGTGGTGCGGTAATACGTCGATAGCAGCATGAAGAACGTGTCGAGGTCGTTTTTCTGTTCGTCAAATATGCTTTGAACATCTTTAGGGAGGTTGGCGAAGTCAATCAGAATATACGTCTCGTATTCCCTCTTGGCGAATGCCTCGACGGCGAAGCTCTTGCCCACGCGACGCGCTCCTTCTACCAGTAAGGCTTCCGTGCCGTGGGATTTTTCTTTCCAGCAAATCATTTGCTGAATAGCTTTTCGTTCTAGCATTTTTACCTCGGTTTATACACGATGCCGTTACTATAGATACTGGAATTATACACGATGCCGTTGTAAAAAAGATATCTATTTAGCACGATGCCGCAACTAGCGGCCCATCCCTCGGGCGGTCGATCGACAAGGCATCTCTGTCGGGGCGATAGTCTGCAGGGCGTTTAGCTCTCGTCGATGTTCGAATGATGCGCATAGCCGAAGCCCGCAAAAGCCTTAGTCGTCTTTCTTTGTAGGTAGATGCGAGGTTTATTGATAAGTGTTTGGACGTTTTTCAGGAAAGTTCGTATTAGGTAACTTCAATTACCACGAAATTAGCCATGGTTGACTATACTTTGGTGCTGTTTGAAAAATACGGCACCGAAGGGCGGCTTTTATGGCATTCGAAAACGGCATCGCGCGCGCGGCTTCGCATATGATGGACAGGCGACGCTTTATGGCGCTGAGCGCGGCGGCGGCATTTGGAGCGGCGCTGGGGCTTTCTGGCTGCGCGAGCGACGAGGCCGCGAAGGGCGCCGAAGCGGGCGAGGACGGCACGGTGGAATTTTCCGCCACCACCGAAAGTCGCGATCTTATGGGTTCGCCCGACCCGTGCGACGTGCGCGTGGGCCTTATCATGGGGCCGCCGTCTATGGGGCTTTCCCAA
>CALBLG010000047.1 GCA_937895975.1 uncultured Slackia sp. | reverse complement strand
TGAATATTACCTTGCGCTCCCGGCCGTGTCAAGAACTTTTTTCGAAAAGTTTTTTCGGCCGGCCCGCGGGAGGCGGGTCGCGCTCGCTCGCGGCTCGAGGAAGCACCCCGTCGCCCAAGCGGCTTAGCCATTATACGGAACGCCCCTCCACTGCCAACCCCCTATTTTCGGCGCTCCACAACCTGACAACACTCACCTTTGGTGACATTTGGCGTGAACTGGAATTTCTTTTTACCAGACCTTTTCAAAAATCATGTTATACATCCAATAGGCATCTAAACACAAAGAAGGAGCCGTTTACACGGCCCCTTCCCTTGGTACAGTCTCTATATAAAGATATCGCTACCCAATACGGAAGAACTTTTTCTTTCCTACTTGGACTTCGGCGTTTTTCAAAGCCTCAGGTGCAACGTTGTACGATTTCGCCGCAAGCGCTTCACCGTTCACCTTGACAGCACCTTCGTCAATGAGGCGTCGCGCGGCAGATACGCTCTGCGCCGCACCCGCTTCGACAATCATCTTCGCAAAATACACGGTGCCATGTTCGTCGGGCGTGAGATCGGCGTTGAACACCGGAGCGTCCTCGGGGAAACCATGCTGCTTGAATTTAAGATCAAAATCGGCCTCGGCGGACTCGGCGGCAGCCTCGTCATAGTATGCCGCGACGATGTTGCGAGCCAATGCTCGCTTTACCTTATTCGGATGAAGCTTGTCGACGGCAAGGTCAGCTTCAATTTCATCGATCTTCGCGACGCTTTCAGTAGAGGCCAGTCGATAGTATTTCACCATAAGCTCGTCGGGGATGCTCATGACCTTGCCGAACATGTCATTGGGTGCGTCGGTAAGACCGATGTAGTTGCCGTAGCTCTTCGACATCTTGCGCACACCATCGGTGCCCTCGAGCAAAGGTAGCGTAAGGGCAACCTGGGGCTCCATGCCCATTTTCTCCATGAGTTCACGGCCGGCAAGCAGGTTAAACAGCTGATCGGAGCCTCCAAGCTCGACATCGGCCTTGATAACGACCGAGTCGTAGGCCTGCATAACGGGGTATAGGAACTCGTGAAGCGCAATGGGCAAACCGCCCGTGTAGCGCTTGTGGAAGTCGTCGCGCTCGAGAATGCGTGCAACCGTAAAATGGCTGATGAGCTTGAGCAGCTCTTCCATGTTCAAGTCGAGAATCCACTCGGAGTTGTAGCGAAGGGTGGTTTTCTCGGGGTCGAGAATTTTGAAAGCCTGGTCGACGTATGTTTGGGCGTTCTCGGCGATTTGCGCACGCGTGAGCTGCGGGCGCGTGGAGTTGCGGCCCGAAGGGTCGCCGATGAGGGCCGTGCCATCGCCGATAATCAGCGTGACATGATGACCGAGATCTTGGAACTGGCGAAGTTTGCGCAGGGGCACGGCATGGCCCAGATGGATATCGGGAGCCGTCGGGTCGACGCCGAGCTTAACGTTCAGCGATTTCCCGCGCTTGAGCTTCTCGAGAAGCAGGTCCTGCGGAACGATGGTGTCGGTACCGGATTGAATGATGTGAAGTTGCTCTTCGGGAGTAATCGAACTCATCCCCTTCGCACGATGCTGATAAAACAAAAGAGGCGAACACTTTCGTGCTCGCCTCTTGTAAGTTCTGGTGGAGCCTAGGGGGATCGAACCCCTGACCTCATGGCTGCCAGCCATGCGCTCTCCCAGCTGAGCTAAGGCCCCGTGTGCGCTTCGTCTTTCAAGGCGCGAAACAGTATTATACGCATCGCCAAACGTGGGTCAAGCGCCAATCTCAAAAAATTTCGCGCCTTGCGAATTACTCGGCAGAAACCTGCTCGGGCAAAGCCTCGAGCACGTCGATGATAGGCTTCAGCGCGCCCTTCACATCGTAGGCGGGAATGTTGCCGGCATCAACGAGAGCCGCAACCTGAGGGTCCATAGGCAACGTCGCATACGCGGGAATCTCGTATTTCTTCGCCACCTCGGCACCTTGAGGTTCGCCGAAAATGTAATGGCGCTTATGGCACTCGTCGCACTCGAAATAAGCCATGTTCTCGACGAGGCCCAGCACATCAACGTTCATCTCGTGCGCAAGGTTCACGGCCTTGCCCACGATCATGCCCACAAGTTCCTGCGGGGCGGAAACGGTGACGATACCGTCGAGCGGCATTTGCTGGAACACCGTGAGCAGCGTATCGCTCGTGCCCGGAGGCATATCGATGAGCAGATAGTCCAGATCGCCCCAATTAACCTGGTTGAAGAACTGCGCGAGAATTCCCGACACTACCGGACCGCGCCATGCAACGGGCATGTCGTCTTGCGGAAGCAGCAGGTTCGTGGAAATGATCTCCACACCTTGGGCCCCAATGCCCGGGTTCAAGCCATTTTCGTCGGCGCGAAGCGGACCCTTGGCGCCAAATGCCTTCGGAATAGAAGGACCGGTAACGTCGGCGTCCATAATGCCGACTTTCTTCCCCGCGCGCATGAGCTCGGAGGCAATAAGGCAGGTAACCGACGTTTTGCCAACACCGCCTTTGCCGCTCACGATGCCAATAACTTTTTTGAAACTCGAAACTTTATTGGGGGCAAGCTTCGAAGGGGCCGTGCGCTCACCGCACGATGCCGAACACGTGCCGCAATCGTGCGTGCACGTCTCGGGAGACTGGTTCGTAGTATCGTCGGCCATTTCTTCCTTCTTTCTTCGGATTGCCGCCGGCACCGCCCAACCCCCTTGGACCCCGCACTAGCGAGGTGCCGGCTATTGCTCTTAGTTGAGGATGATAGCACGTCTCAGAAAAATGGAGCTGCACGCGTCCCAATGAAAAAGGCGCCGGCCTAAAGCCGACGCCTTTCGTGTCGATTGATATTCTTTCGTCTGCGGCTTAGCCCGCGGCAGGAGCCTCGCCGCCCGTAGAGCCGCCGGCGCCGCCAGAGCTCCCAGAGCCGCCAGATTCGCCCGAACCGCCGCCCGATTCCCCGCTGGCCGACGAGCCGCCAGACTCTTGCCCGCCTGTGGAACTCGAGCCGCCGCCCGTAGCGCCTGACGACCCACCGCCTATGGCCGAGGATTCGGAGCCCGTGGCTGCAGAACCCGTCGTGGCGCCAGAAGAAGCACTGCCGCCTCGCTGCGAATTCGACGATGAATCGTCATCGTCGCCGCTTGAATACGAGGAGCTGGTTGACGAACTTGCTTTATATCCGCTGCCCTTGAACGAGCTGTTGTAATTCGGCGCCGCAGCAGTTTTGAATTCCTGCTTGTCTTGCCCCTGGAGACATGCGCTCATAAGATCGCGCCAGATGTCTTGGCACCAGGTATTGGTTTCGAGCTCGGCCGAGTTATCGCGCGTGCCAGTCCACACCGCGCACGACAATTGCGGGGTGTAGCCGACGAACCACAAGTCGTGCCAATCGTCGGTCGTGCCGGTTTTGCCGGCGGCAATTTGACCCGAAGGCAAGGCAGCGGCGGTAGCGGTTCCGAGAGACGAATTGTATATAACGCCCTCGAGCACCTGAGTAACCGCGTAGGCAACCGAATCGGTAATGACCTGCTGGCCTTCCATGCCAGCAGAGTTGTCTTGCAGCACGTTGCCCGAGCGATCGGTTACCTTCACGATACCCGTTGCGTCGCGATGCACGCCGCCCGTGGCAAACGTGCCGTATGCGCTGGCCATTTCGGTGGTGTTGGCGTTGTATACGCCCAGCGTGATGGTAGGCGCGGTGCCGATGTTGTTTTCGTTCAAGCCCATGCGCACCGCCACGTTTTTGATCGATTCGGGCGTAACGCCGCTCGAAGAGTCGGTGACCAAACGAATGAAGCCGGTGTTCGACGACACAGCCGTCATGTCGGCAATCGAAAGGGTGCCGTAGTCGTGCTTGCCGTAGTTGTAAATCTGCGCGCCGTTGACCTCGACTGGGCCCTTGTCGCAGTTCATGTACGTCGTTTGGGGGTTGATTCCCTTCTCGATGGCATCGGTGACGGTAAACGCCTTGAACGTGGAACCCACCTGTGTACCGGCCGAGCTGGTGGCGATGTTGTATTGGTCGGCATCGTAGCTCTTGCCGCCGATCATGGCCTTGATGAAGCCCGTGTTGGGATCGACGAGCGTCAGCGCGAATTCTTGCTTCGACGAGGCGAGGCCGCCTTTATCGTACTGCTTCTTCACGGCCTCTTCAGCATAGCCCTGCATTTGGGGGTCGATGGTAGTGACGATTTTCAAACCGCCCTGGAACACCGTTTCGTGATCGTAGGTGGCGAGAATTTGCTCGCGCACGTAGCTCGTGAAGTATTTGTACAGGTAGATGCCGTTCGTACCCGTTTCTTCCTCGACATTCAGGCCAAGGTCTTCGGCTTTGGCGGCATCGTATTCCGCCTGGGTAATAACTCCGTTGGTAAGCATGCGCGACAGCACCACATTGCGGCGGTCGAGCGCATTGTCGGGATTGGTGACGGGGTTGTACATGGTCGGCGAATTGGGAATGCCGATGAGCGTGGCCGCCTGCGCGATAGTGAGGTCGGAGGCGTTCGTGGAGTAATAATGCTTGGCCGCAGCCTGAATGCCATAGCAATTGTCACCGTAATTGATGGTGTTCAAATACATCATCAAAATCTGGTCTTTGGAATAGATTTGCTCCATCTCGTTCGCGAGCGTCATTTCGCGCACTTTGCGTTTGATGGAGATATCGTTCATCTCGGACGACAGAATGGTGTTGCGCACGTATTGCTGCGTGATGGTGGACGCGCCTTCTTGGCCGCCTGCGAGATTCACCGCGACGGCGCGAAGGATGCCCTGCAGGTCGACGCCGCCGTGCTGGTAGAAGCGTTCGTCCTCGGTGGCGACGGTTCCCTTCAACACATAGGGGCTCACCTGGTCGATTGTGACGGGCTCGCGTTTCTCCATGTACATCTCGGCCAACACGGTGGTTCCATCGTTGGCATAGATGGTAGACTGTTCGGGCAGGTCGAACGCGTCGGTATCTTGGACGCTGGGAAGGTCGGCGCACCAGTCGTCTATCAAGGACAAAAGCCCCTGATAGCAGCCGTAGCCGACCAGCCCGAAGCCGGCCAGAACAATGATGATGGCCCAAAGGCCTGCGTGTGCGCGTTTTTCGCGCTGTTTTCTCCGTGGTTTCATAAGTGCCACGATACCCGAAAGCGATACTATTCGCAAAGTTTCGCTTTAAGACGATTGGACTTTTTACATGACGAACCCATATAGATGCATGGAACTGCTCGCACCGGCCGGATCGCTTGCTTGTCTGCATGCGGCGGTGTCGGCCGGAGCCGACGCGGTGTATTTGGGCTGCGATTCCTTCAACGCCCGCCGCAACGCCGACAACTTCACGCTAGACAACCTGGCGGAGGCATGCGACTACGCGCACCTACGCGGCACCCGCATCTATTTGACGTTGAACATCGCCATCATGCCTGACGAGTTGAATTCCGCGCTCGAGCTCGCGCGGCAGGCGTGGCGCCGCGGTGTGGACGCCTTCATCGTGCAAGACATCGGATTGGCTGCCGAGATTCGCCGCGCGCTTCCCCATGCGCGCCTGCACATTTCCACCCAGATGAACACCCACAACATCGACGGCGTGCGCGCCGCAGCGGCGTTCGAGGCGCAGCGCGTGACCATGGCTCGCGAGCTGAGCTTGGACGAACTCGCCGAAGCGACCGCCGAAGCGCATCGCCTGGGAATGGAGACGGAATGCTTCGCCCATGGCGCATTGTGCATCTGTTATTCGGGACAATGCCTGATGAGCTCGATGATTGGTGGACGCTCCGCGAATCGCGGCACCTGCGCGCAGGCATGCCGCCTTCCCTATGCGCTTCGCGACGAAGACGCCAACGCCGAAATTCCCGCCCCAGGCGACCGTCTGCTTTCCCCGAAGGACTTGTGCACCATCGATATGCTTCCGAAGCTTGCCGAGACCGGCGTTGACAGCTTGAAAATCGAAGGTCGTATGAAGTCGCCCGAGTACGTCTACGCCGTCGTGGCGTCATATCGCGCCGCAATCGACCGCCTGGCCGATGCCGTAGACGGCGACACGCCGCTTGATGAAGCCGGAGCGACCGAGGAAGAGCATCGCGCGCTTTCCGAGGCATTCAGCCGCGGTTTTACCGAAGCCTACCTTGCCCGCAAGCGCGGCAACGACATTATGGGCTATGGCCGTCCGAACAACCGTGGCGTGTTTGCGGGCCGCGTCTCGAAGGCGAAGGGCCGCGAGGTGGCAATCGAGTCGCAAACCGAGCTGCACGAAGGCGACGTGCTGGAGTTTTGGACGAATAAAGGGCATTTCGCGTCGACGCTCGAGGCATTCGAGCGCAAAGGCGACATGTACTATTTCGAAATCGACGGACGCGTGGGCAAGGGCGACCGCGTGTTTCGCGTGCGCGACGCCTCGATGACCTTCCATGACGACGACATGGAGCCGCGCCTTCCCGTGCGCATGAGCGTTTCGGCGCACATCGGCGAGCCGTTGAAGTTCATCGCCTCGTGCGCTGGTGCCGCGGTGACATTCGAAGGGTCCATCGTTGAGGCGGCGCGCACTAAAGCGCTTTCCGCCGACGAGGTGCGCGAGCATGTCGACCGCCTGGGCAATACCCCGTTTTTCCTCACCGAGCTGGACATCGACATGGACGAAGGCATTGGCATGGGCTTTTCCGCCCTGCACAAAGCCCGTACCCAAGCGCTTCGATCGCTCGCAGAGGAGATGCTCGCCCCATGGCGCGGCCGGGAACTCGAGAAAACCGGGAAAACCCCGTTGAAAGCCGCATCCCGACACATTTCGCCCGACAATGCAACCGTGGTAGCGTTCGCGACCAACCCCGCATGCGCCCGCGCCGCGAAAAAGGCGGGGGCCGATGCGGTGTTCGTCTCGGCGCTGCATTACCGCCGCGGCGAAGCGTGCCTTGAGGGCCGCATAGTCGATACCCCCGAGCAAGCGGGCTACCCCGGGCGCTGCTCCATCGCATTTCCCGTTGTAGACAAGCTTCCCATGAATTCCGAAGAGCCCGTTGACGCATGGAAATGGGCTAAGCCCGAAAAGCCGTTGTTCGTCGAAAACCTTGGCCAGCTTGTGCGCGGCGCCGAAATGGGTGCCATCGTCGAGGTCGGCCCTCACCTGCCGCTGACCAACGCAGCCTCGCTTGCCGCAGCGCACGCTCTGGGAGCAAAGCGCGCGTGGCTTTCGCCCGAGCTGTCGCTGAAACAAATTGCCGAGCTGGGCCAAAACTCTCCCATCGAACTGGGGATGGTCGTTTGCGGAAGTCAAGAGCTCATGACCTGCGAGCATTGCCTGCTCATGAGCCAAGGCGCCTGCAATCAGAAATGCTCTCAATGCGAGCGACGCACGCACGCGCATACCCTGCTCGACCGCAAAGGGTACCGATTCCCCGTAGTGACCGACGCGTTCGGTCGCAGCCACCTTTACAATGCCGTGCGCTTCGATGCCGTTCACGTGCTTGACGAGTTGCTGGATGCAGGCGTTTCGGCCTTCATGATTGACACGACGTTGATGAGCCCCGATGAAGCCTCGCGAGCGACCTCGCGCGTAAAGCGAGCCATAGAGGCCGCGCGAAGAGGGGCGAACGTCGCGAAAGCGGAAGGCTGCACGACCGGCCATCTATTCCGAGGCGTGCAATAGACCGAACGAAGCCAAGCCGAAACCCTCGTGGGTTTCGGCTTTTTTGTTGCTCAAAACAAAAGCGAGCGAGCAAAACAGCGGAAAGCGGCAAGAAACGGGCAAGGTTTCGCATGTAGGGTGTGCGGCGTATCGCGCCCAAACGCGCGCCCGCAACCGAATGGAGCCACCATGTGCACGCCTTCCTCTTTTCAACCCACCAGTCTTTCACGACGCACGTTCCTTGGCATTGCAAGCGCTGCCGCCGCAAACGCCGCGCTTGGGCCCGCCGCATCATGCGCGCCGCGCCACGCACCCGAAAAGGCGCCCGTCGCGATGTTCGCCCCTTGCGCATACGCCGCGCAGCAGCGCTCGTCCCACGATACCCTCGAACGCGTTTTGGGCGCAACCCGATGCGTTGTTGACGAATTGGAAGCACACCGCAACGATACGTTCTATCTAAATACGTCGTTCGGAAACACCGGGCCCAACGGCGCTTGGGGCGACATTGGAACATGGGATTGCTGGTACCCAAACGGAAGGCCCAAAAGCAACGGGCAAGCCTATATGAATTGCGCGGGCTTCGTGGTTGCGGCGCTTGAGGCATGCGGTGCCGACTGCGACCAGATTGGAAACTATGTTGGCTCGGCGGGTTACAATCGCGGCAACAAATCAAATCTTTACCGTTGGATTATGTATTTGACCGACCACGCCCGGCTGTGCCGCAGATACGAAAGCAAGAACGATTTGCTTTCAAGCGGAGAACTGCGCAAGGGCGACCTGATCATCGCAGACCCACGCGACTGGAGCGTTCCCGGCGTCGACTGCCATGTGCTGTTTTTCTGGGGAGACAACTCTGGCCACGACCTCGCCTGGCATTCATCGAACCACGCCGAAGGAGTTGTGGCCGGAACCTGTCCCGGAAATATGATTTCGAAAATATCGGCGAAATCGTCCGACGTGTATTGGCTGCACGTGCCGCTTACCAATGTGGTCAAGCTCATTTTCGAGAAGCGCTCGGCCGCCCTTTCTGTGGCGAACGGGCACGAAGGCGCACCGTTCTATTCGCTTGAAGGCGCGCAATTCAGCATCTTCGAGCGCTGCGTCAATGGCGCATGCGAGGGCCTTATCGCCCAGTTCACGACCGACTCCAACGGTCGCGCGGAAGTTGAGCTCCAACCCAACGCCAACGTATGGGTTCGCGAAGACAGGCCGCCGGCAGGGTTTTGCTCGTGGGCCGCCCCGCAGCGCATACAGGTCGGGCAAGCCGAAACCACCGAAACGCTGTTCGACGAGCCGCAAACCGTGCGTATCGAAGTAACTAAAATCGATGCCGAAACACGAGGCGAAGCACTAGGCCACGCGACGCTGGAAGACGCGCTTTTCGAAGCGGTCGATTCGAAGGGCAACTCCTATACCGCGAAAACGAAACGCATGGAAGGTGGCGCTTATCGGGCCACATTTCCCGAAATGGCTCGCGGAGCCATACGCATCCGCGAGGCCGCAGCCCCAAAGGGCTACGAGCTTGCCACATTGCCAAACGCGGACAGCGACGGATGGCTCTCGCTTGAAGCCGCGCCCAACGACGGCGTTCGCTGCGCCACGGTGATGGTTCAAGCCGCCGACCGCGTGATGCGCGGCGACATCGAGGGCGTAAAGGTGTACGAGCCCGAATTGAAAGACGACACGTTCGTGCAACCGGCGCTGCAGGGTGCGAAATTCGCCATATGGCTGCAAGACGATGGCACGCTCGCAGCAAAAGGCTACGACGTTTCCGACATTCTTGACGCACACGGCAATGCTATCAAACAGCACGACGAGCAAGCCCTTCGAGGAACTTTGATAGGCACGGTGGAAAGCGATCGGGATGGACGCTTCACTTCGAAAGACCTTCTTGCGCACTGGAGCTCCCACGAACATGGGGAACAACCCAAACCAGAACATGTTCTGCCCTTCGGAACATACACCGTGGTAGAGACTTCCTGCCCCGACCCGGCGCTGCGCTTGATGAATCCCATAACCAATATAGAAATTCACCGTACGGGACACGTTGTATTTCTGGCCATTGAAGACAAACGCATTGCTTCACCGGTGCGGGTGCGCAAAACCGATTCAAAAACGGGCAACACGGTACTCGCGCCTGGCACATGCATTGAACTTTTGCGGCGCGATGCGGCGGGAGACTATCGAGTAGTGGAATTCGCGCTTCGCACGCCCGAAAGCCATACGATAAGCCGCTTCACGGTTCCGGAATCTGGAATAGTTCAGTTTCCAGAGAAGCTCGTATGGGGCAGCTATGCGATTCGCGAGGTTGAAACCGTGGCCCCTTACATCGTTCGAAAAGGCATCGTGCCTTTTGACGTGGGAAAGAACCACGATTGGGACGAAAGCGACGTAATGGAAATCGATCTTCCCAATGAGCAAGCACATGGAAAAATCGAAGGAAGGAAGCTGGATGCCGACACGCAGCAAGGCGTGGCCGCGGCAACATACGAGGTTCGAGCCGCGCGAGATATCGCGTCGCCCGACGGGACGATATGGCTGCGCGAAGGCGAACTCGCGGGGAGCGCCACCACCGATGAGGAGGGGCGCTGGTTCATTGCCGACTTGCCGCTTGGAGGAGGAACCGCCGAATACATCGTGCGCGAGGTTCAATCGCCTGATGGATACATGGCCGAGCTCGAAGAACGCCGCATAACGCTTTCATGGAAGGACGACCAAACGGCCCTTGTTGTTGCGGAAGTCGCGATAGAAGAGAAGCCCACGAAAGTCGTTCTGCGAAAAAGCGACGCCGCGAACGGCGCACCCATCGAAGGCGTTGAATTCATGCTAGCTGCCTTGGATCAAGAGGATAGCGCGAAGAGCCAGGAAGAGCTCAGCGAAAACGACCCAATCGGAGCAGAGAGCGACGAGATTGAGCCCGAAACTTTGCCAGAACCCATCATAGTCACAACCGACGAGCACGGTTTAGCCGAAGTTTCGCACCTCGTACGCGGGTACGAATACGAGATACAGGAAACGCGGGCTCGCGGCGATCTGGGATACGTCACATGCACGCAAGTCGAGAAACGATATCTTGCCGACGATGGCAGATGGTATGAAAGCGAGGAGGCATGGCGCGCATCCGAAAGCGATGCGAAGGGCGATGAGGTATGGAACGTCGAGATCGAGAACGACTTTACGAGACTTAAATTCTTCAAGGTCGACGCTGAATCGTACGCAGGCGCGAAAGCTGCGCAGAGCGAAACGGGCGCATCTGAATTGGCGGCCGCGTCGGCATACCTTTCAGGCGGGCTTTTCAGAATGGAAGACTCAAACGGCACCGCCGTGCAGCCCGCAGATGGCACGTTAAGCGCAGATGGATGGCCCGCGCAAGGCGCGACGCCCGTCGAATTCAATCATCTGCAGATCGGGGAGACGTATCGCATTATCGAGATTAATGCGCCAGATGGATATTCGGCCGACGAGCAGCACATCGAGGTGCGCATAGGAAATTCGGCAAAACCGATTATCGCCATTATGAAGAACCACCGAAATACGACGATGGCGAAAACCAATGACGCGGGCCCCTTTATCGCAACTACCGCGGCAGGGGCCATGTTCATAGGAGGCGCAGCAGCGCTCGCGGCCTATACAAAAAGGCGCCGAGAAGCAGAGCGTACGCGAACCGCGCAAGACCGAACAGCGCGCCTGACCCTATAACGTTAAAACCACCCTAAACGAAAAGAAGCCCCGCGATGCGGGGCTTCTTGATGCTCACAAAGTGAGTTATTTCAGGGCAGCCTTGGAGACTTCGACCAGCGCGGCAAAAGCCTCGGGGTCGTTGATGGCCATGTCGGACAGCACCTTGCGGTCGAGCTCGACGCCGGCCTTGTGCAGGCCGTTCATGAACACGGAGTAGGACACGCCGTTGATACGGGCAGCCGCGTTGATGCGGGTAATCCACAGACGACGAACTTCGCGCTTCTTGTTGCGACGATCGCGGTACTGGTACTGCAGCGAATGACGGACCTGCTCCTTCGCCTTCTTGTAATGGCGAGACTTGGCTCCGTAGTAGCCCTTCGCACGCTGGAGGACAACGCGACGCTTCTTCTTAGCGGAAACAGAACGCTTAACACGAGGCATTGATAATCACTTCCTAAATATGATTAGCGGAGGCCGAGGTTGCGGGCGACAACGCGCTTGTCGGATTCAGCAACGGTGGTCTCTTTGCGGAAATTACGGATGCGCTTGGGGCTCTTCTTGCTCTTGATGTGGCTCTTGAAAGCCTTGGCGCGGACGATCTTGCCGGAACCGGTGACGCGGAAGCGCTTCGCGGTGCCCTTATGGGTCTTCATCTTAGGCATAGTCGCAGTCCTTTCTGCTTACTCGTTGGATTCGCCATTGGATTTGGCGTCTTTTTCGGCTGCTTTTTTCACCGCTGCCGGGAGCGGAGCGATGAGCATATGCATATTGCGGCCCTCCATCTTGGGGGCATTCTCGATTACTGCGACGTCCTTCAGGTCGTCGGCGAGGCGCTCGAGAATAGAGAGGCCCTGCTCGGGGTGGGCCATCTCGCGGCCGCGGAACATAATCGTGATCTTGACTTTAGCGCCGCCGGCCAAGAAGCGAAGCACGTGCTTCTTCTTCGTGGTGTAATCCCCCACGTCGATCTTGGGACGGAACTTCATCTCCTTGATCTCGACCTTGGTCTGCTTTTTGCGGGCCTGCTTGGCCTTGATGGCCTGGTCGTACTTGAACTTTCCGTAGTCCATGATGCGGCATACGGGCGGTTCGGCGTTCGGCGCGATCTCGACGAGGTCCAAACCGGCCTCTTCAGCGATGCGCAGGGCCTCGCGGGTGTTGAAGATACCCATCTGCGAGCCGTCGTATCCAATAAGGCGGCACTCGCGAGTGCGGATTTCTTCATTGAGCCTGGGCTCTTGAGCTGCTATTGCGCTCACCTCCTACATCTCCCGCGGGTTGCGGGTTTGCACTGCAACAAAAAACCCTGCGCGCACGCACAGGGTTCAAGAAATTCATGAAGAAGTATATTCTTGAGACCCATCAGCTTGCGCCGAAGCAGGTGGGAGGTTTTTGCCTCCGCTTGAAACAGCTCAAATATAATAGCAGCATTCTATTTTGGTTTGCAACAAGAAATTCCGAGATGTGGAGGAAAATCGTGCGCGCGCCTTTAATCGATTGCCATACCCATACATTCTACTCTGACGGAGAGTCGTCTTTCGAAGAAAACGTGCGCGCGGCTGCGGCGGCGGGGTGCCGCGTATTGGTATCGACCGACCATTTAACGCTGCCGGCAAGTATGGATCCACGCTGCGAATGCCAGGTGCCCCTGCGCGATTTGGCGGCGCACAAGGCCGCATTCGACGCCGCGAGCGAGCTTGCCGCAGAAATCGCGCCCGACATGGATTTCATTTTCGGGTTCGAGTGCGATTGGTACCCCGGCTGCGAGGCGAATGTCGCCGCCTGGGCCTGTGCGGCGCAGGTGAAACTTGGTAGCGTGCACTGGGTTGGGCCAGCCGGCGACGTGTCGGTTGCCGCACGCGAGGCCGGCTGCGATTGCATCGCGGCTGCCGATACGCCCGGAATGGGCGCCGGTTGGATCGACTATTCCGAAGACACGCACATTTGGAAAGAGCTTGGGGCGGCAGGCGTGTGGCGCGCATACGTAGACGCCTGGTGCGCGGCGTGCGAGAGCCCCATCGGATTCGATTCCATGGCCCACCCCGATTTGCCCATGCGGTTTTCGCAGGACGGTTGGCCCGCGCCTTCGGGCATCAAGAAGCTCTGGGATGAAATGGCCGAATGCGCCCACGACACCGGGCGGCGCGTTGAGCTTTCCACAGCATCGCTTCGCAAGGGCCTGTCCGACTACTACCCTGCCGCCGGCCTGCTAGAGCGTTTCTGCAAAGCGGGCATTCCCATCACGCTTGGGTCGGACGCGCATATGGCGACCGACATATGCTGGGGCGTCGCCGAAGCGCAACGGCATGCATACGAAGCTGGTTATCGCAGCTTCGATGTCCCACGCGCCGACGGCAGCTGGGAAAGCTGGAGGCTGTAGGTTACGCAGCGGATCCTTATCGCATCAGACAATGTTCTTCCGACACCTTTAGAGCAAGGCTCAGATTATTGCTAGCTGTACCTATCATTTTTGCTAGGTACAGCTAGCATTTTTTTGGAAGTCACAGCTTACGAGCCGCCTCTGCCGGCACGCGACACTCACGAAATAAAAATCGACGACTTCGAAATCAGCTGGAACCTCGATGGCGGAGAAGCCTTCGCCATAAGCCCCACCTCGATACACGAAGCAGGATGTATCCATACCACGCAAGGTCTAGAATTCGAGTATGTCGGCGTCATCATTGGCGACGACATGCGATACGGAAACGGCCACATTGTGACCGACTATACGAAAAGGGCTCGAACCGACCAATCCATCAAAGGTCTGAAGAAGATGGAGGCCCAAGACCCCGAACGCGCACACCGTCTAGCCGATGAAATAATCAAAAACACCTATCGAACGCTCATGACGAGGGGCATGAAGGGATGTTACGTGTATGCCACGAATCCAGATCTAAGGGAATATCTGCGCAATCGCTCGCAGCCCGCAAGCGATTACCATGTAATGTCCATCCGCCAAAATCAATACCCCCAGCACCACCAGACGCCAGCGAAACGCTGATTACGGCTGCAGCCGTACGTTTTTACCCAACGATAGTGTTCTACTTCATGCGGGCGTTCAGCTCTCCGGCTAGTTCGTCGATGGTTACGCCGTAGCGTTCGAGCGTCACCAGCAGGTGATACACCAAATCGCCAGCCTCGTAGCGAATGTGGTCGTGGTCGTTATCCTTGCACGCCATGATGACTTCGCTTGCCTCTTCGGCGATCTTCTTCAGCAGCTCGTCTTCCACATCGGTGAGCAAACGCGCCGTGTAGCTCTCCTTGGGATCTGCCTCACGACGGCCGTGGATGGTGGCGGCCAAGCTTTCAATGGTCTCGCCGATGTTGCCGGGCTGCACGTTTGCGGTGCGAACTCCCATGGTTATTCCTCCTTTGCCGCGCGCCCGCGCGCGTCGTAGATTCGATTGAAAAAGCAGCTGCGCGAACCGGTATGGCACGCCGGGCCGGGCGAATCGACCTTCACGAGCAGCGTGTCGGCGTCGCAGTCGGCGTCGATTGAGATTACCTGCTGCATGTTTCCGCTGGTCGCGCCTTTGTTCCACAGCTCTTGACGGCTGCGGCTCCAGAACCACGTGGTACCGGTTTCCTGCGTAAGTTTTAGCGACTCGGCGTTCATCCATGCCACCATGAGCACTTCGCCCGTATCGTATTGCTGCACGACGGCGGGAATAAGCCCGCGATCGTCGAATTTCAGTTGCATGGTTTTCCTCTCGCGTGTAGTTGCTTGGCGGACGGGTCGGGTTCCCGTCTTTGTTGCCGCCGCATCGCCGTTAGGTGGGTTAAAGGGACAGTCCCTTTGACCCACTGTCTCTTCCCCGACCAGCTAAAAGTCAAGGCGGACGGGAATGCCTTGGCTGGCCATGTATTCCTTCACCTGGCGAATGCTGAATTGGCCGAAGTGAAACACGCTGGCCGCGAGCACCGCGTCGGCCTCGCCCTCGATGACGCCTTCGGCGAAATGCTCCAGCTCGCCCACGCCGCCGCTGGCGATGACGGGAATAGGCACGGCACGCGCCACCGCACGGGTAAGCGCGATGTCGAAACCGGCCTTCGTGCCATCGCGATCCATGCTGGTAAGCAAAATTTCGCCGGCACCGCGACGCGCCGCCTCGGCGGCCCATTCAACGGCATCGAGGCCCGTAGCATTACGCCCGCCGGCCGTGAACACTTCCCATTTGTCGGCGCCAGGGGCACCGGGTTTGCCCACGCGCTTCGCGTCGATAGCGCACACCACGGCCTGGCTGCCGAATGCCGACGCGGCGGCCGTGATAAGCGACGGGTCGCGCACGGCAGCCGAATTCAGCGACACTTTGTCGGCACCGGCTGCCACCATGGCGCGCATGCCCGCCAAATCGCGGAAGCCACCGCCCACGGCATAGGGAATGGATAGCTCCTCGGAAGCATGGCTTGCCATGTCGATGGTGGTTGCGCGGCCGTCACTTGTGGCGGTGATATCCAAAAACACTACTTCATCGGCGCCTTCGCGATCGTACGCCGCGGCAAGCTCGACCGGGTCGCCCGCATCGCGCAGCGAGACGAAGTTCACGCCCTTCACCACGCGGCCGTTTTTCACATCCAAACAGGGAATCACGCGTTTCGTAAGCATGGGCTATTCCCCCTTCGCTGCGGCAAGCGCCTCGGCAAGCGTGAACGCGCCTTCGTAGAGCGCACGGCCCGTAATGCAGCCCTCGATGGCATCGCCAACTGCGGCAAGCGAGGCGATGTCGGCCGTGGTCGAAATACCGCCCGACGCCACCACGGGAAAGCCCGCGACCTGCGCGATATGCCGATACGCTTCCACATCGATGCCGGTCTGCATGCCGTCGCGCGCGATATCGGTAAACACAAGATGTTTGAAGCCCTGGCTCGCCAGGCGCCCCACCACTTCGTCGGCCGAGGCGGAAACGCCTTCGCGCCAGCCGTTCACCTTCACCTGGCCATCTTTCGCAGCCACATCGGCCACAAGCAGCTCGCCGAACTGCTCAGCCGCCGCCTGGGCGAACGCCTCGTCGCGCACAAGCACGGTGCCCATGGCGATGCGCTCCGCGCCCAAGCCCGCAAGCTCGTCGATGCGCCGCAGCGATCGAACACCGCCCCCCACGTCGATGGAAATGCCTTCAACTTTGCAAAGCGCCGCGATGGCCTTGGAATTGGCCTCGCGAGCCGCATCATCTTCCTCGAACGCAGCTGAGAGGTCGACTACATGGAGCCACTGCGCACCCTGCGACACGAAATCGCGGGCGACAGCCGCCGGGTCGTCGGAATAGACCGTCATGCGCGAACGATCGCCGCGCTGAAGGCGCACGACCTTGCCGGCAACCAAATCGATTGCGGGAAACACGATCATGGGCTACTCCTTTTCCTGTTCGGCGGCCGCAGCGACGATGGCCGCAAAATTCTTCAGAATGTCGAGCCCGCGAGACGACGATTTTTCGGGATGGAATTGGCATCCGAACACGTTGCCGCGCGCCGCCACGCATGAAAAGCTGCGCGTGTAGTGCGTTCGCGCCGCCACATCGCAGGGGTCGGCATCGCAATCCACGGCATAAGAATGGGTGAAATACATATTCGCGCCCTCGGGGAAGCCTTCCAAAAGCGGGCACGCACGCCCAGCGCTCGTAAGATGCACCTGGTCCCACCCCACATGGGGAACCTTCAAACGCGACGATTCCAGACGCGTGCACGAACCCCGAAGAATGCCCAGGCCGCGCACCCAACGCTTGCCATCGGCCTGGAACACCGCTGCTGGCTCGAGGCCCGAGCCAGCAGCATCTTGAGCGGCCGAAAGCGGCGCATCAACGGGCACGCCCTCGTCGCCGCGTTCGAAAAGCAGCTGCAGGCCCAGGCAAATTCCCAAAAACGGCGCACCATCCGAAACGCGCTCGACCACAGCGGCCGCCTGACCCGATTTCTGCATGAACGCGATAGCGTCGTAGAACGACCCCACGCCAGGAAGCACAACGCCATCGGCGGCGCGAATATCATCAGGGTTGTCGCTGGCCTTCGCATTCGCGCCCGCACGCGCAAGCCCACGCACAACGCTCGACAAATTGCCCTTGTGGTAGTCGACCACCACGATGTTCGCCGCCATTACAACAACCCCTTCGTGGAAGGCACGCCCTGCACACGCGGGTCGAGCTCGCAGGCTCGGCGCATCGCACGGCCGCATGCCTTGAACGCGGCCTCGATGATGTGGTGGGAATTCGCGCCGGCCAACTCGCGCACATGCAGCGTGAGCTTTGCGTCGCGCGCGAACGCATAAAAGAACTCCACCGCGAGCTCGGTATCGAAATCGCCCACGCGCGGCGCGGGAATAGGCAGGTCGCAATACGCTTGGCCGCGGCCCGAAATGTCCACCGCCGCCATAACCAGAGTCTCGTCCATGGGAATGGCTACGTCGGCGAATCGCGTGATGCCAGCCTTGTTGCCAAGCGCCCGCGCGAATGCCTCGCCCAGCACAATGCCCACATCCTCGACCGTATGATGCGCGTCGACCTCGGTATCGCCCGTCGCATGCACCGTCAAATCGAACAGGCCGTGGCGGCCGAACGCGTTCAGCATATGGTCGAAAAACGGCACGCCCGTCGCGATGTCGCACGCGCCCGTACCGTCGAGGTTGAGTTTCACCGTAATGTCAGTCTCGCCCGTCGTGCGCGAGACTTCGGCGTATCGGGACATGGGCTACTCCTTTTCTACGAGTTCGGCGAGGGCGACAAGCACTTCCGTATTTTCGTCGGGCGTGCCAACCGTGATGCGCAGGCAATCGGCCAAGCCGGGCGCGTAGCTGAAATCGCGCACGAGAATCGACTTCTCGTCGCGCATGCGCTCGCGAACGCGCGTGGCGTTCGGCGTGCGCACGAGCACGAAGTTCGCCTCGCTTGGCCACGATTCGATCGCGTAGCCGTCGGCGGCAAGCGTGCGAATTCCGGCAAGCAGGCGCGAGCGCTCTTCGCGGATGTGCGCCACAACAGGCGCGAACTGGTCGCGCGCGCGAACGGCCGCAAGCGCCGCCGCCTGCGTGAGCACGTTCACCGAATAAATTTGGCGAATGGCGCCGAACGCGTCGATGACGTCGGGCGCAGCAATCACATAGCCCAAGCGCGTGCCAGCCATGCCGAATGCTTTGGAGAGCGTATGCAGCACCACGAGGTTGTCGCACTCGGCCAGCAAGCCTTCGCACGACGTCGACGGGTCGGCGAATTCGCCATACGCCTCATCGACCATCACCAAACCGGGGCACGCCGCGCACAACTCGCGCACGAAATCGACCGGCGCCAAATCGCCCGTGGGATTGTTCGGCGAGGTGACGATGGCCAAATTGCATCTCGGCGCCGCAGCCAGCACGGCCGCTTGGTCGAGCTGGAACGTCACTTTATCGCGCCATACGTCGAGCACATCGGTTTGCGCGAGCGACGCGAAAAACGCGTATTCGGAAAAACACGGCGGACAATTGAGCAGCGTGCGCCCCTCTCCGCCGAATGCAAGCAGGAAGTTGTACAGCAGCTCGTCGCCGCCGTTGCCAACGCATACGCAATTCGCATCCACGCCGTGCCATGCGGCAATTTCGGCGCGAAGATCGTTGGACATGGGGTCGGGGTAGCGATTGAGCGGCGTGGCCGCAAGCGCGGCGTCGATCGACGCGCGCGCCTCGACCGGCATGGGATACGTGTTCTCGTTCGCCGAAAGATTCACGCGGCACGGCGTGAAATTCGGGTCGTACGGCTCGATGCCCGCCAAATACGGCTGCACCAAGCCGCGCACGCGTTCCGAAAGCTGCGCCATGGGCTACTCGCCCGCCTTCTTGGGGGCAGCCAAATCGACCGGCCACGCAATGCGGTTGATGTCGCCCAAATCGACGCCATCGTAGCCGGAAAGCCCCTCCTCGACCATCTTGCGGCGCAAGCCGGCGGAAAGGGCGTGCGCCCACAAGCCTTCGGCCTGGGCCATGGTTTGCGTGGCGGGCGCGTCGTTCATAAGGCCCTCGGGCGTGTAGCAAATGACCGAGGAACGAGTGATGAAATCTTGCACGGAAAG
>CALBLG010000046.1 GCA_937895975.1 uncultured Slackia sp. | reverse complement strand
TTCGTCGCAAGGAACAGCCGAACAAGCCCATGTTCGAGAATCACCCGCACGGCTTGGGCGTGAAAGACGCGTTCTGGCCGCGCTTCTCGACGCGTCCGTGGAATTTTCCCGCGTACGCCAAGGCATTCCACCTCATGAAAACGAAGCTGTGGTGGACCGAAAACCCGCAATCGCTGCGCGGCAAGGTGCTGCGAAGCGTGCTGATGATGAACGACCCCGACAAGGGCCATACCGGCGGAACGGTATACAACCTCAACGTCGACATGGACCTTTCCGACCGGCGCGAAAGCGTCATCGTTCCCATGGATTTGGTGAAACACGCCATCGAGAAGGCCGATTACATTGGCGCGATGAACAAGTGCCTGTGCCGCGAGGCGAACGGCTGCAAAGACTACCCGCACGATTTGGCCTGCCTGTTTTTGGGCAAAAGCGGCCGCGTGGTGGTCGAGCACGGCATCGCCCACGAGGCGACCAAGGAAGAAGCCCTCGCGCGCGTCGAGAAAGCGGCCGAGCTTGGCCTTGCCTGCATGTCTTTGTGGGTCGAGGTCGAGCAGCTCGTATGGGGGTTGCGCAACGACCAGATGTCCGACATGGTCGAGATCTGTTTTTGCTGCCCGTGCTGCTGCACGGCCATGAACTTGTGCAAGTCAACGACGCGCGACGTTCGCCGCCGGTTCACGCCGTCGGGCTTCACCGCGACTATCGATCACGATAAATGCATCGGCTGCAAGAAGTGCGCCGAAACCGTGTGCCCCCAAGACGCGCTGCAGTTCCGCGCAAGCGATGGCAAGGCCGTCGTGAACCAAGAGACGTGCTTTGGGTGCGGGTATTGCAAACCGGCATGCCAGACAGGTGCCATTTCCATCAGGCAAACCATGCCCATGCGCGAAAGCATGCACGAGCATTTCCTGAAGGAGGCTCGCCTGGATTTGGCTTTGGATGGCTACCCCGGGGCGGGCGCGAAGACCGCGGCGCGCAGCTAGGCGACAGCAAGGGGGAAATGATGGATGATGGCAGTGCAAAGGGGAGAATAGAGGAAATCAACGCCCTATTCGATGAGGCATTTCTTAGGCTGTACGGCGAGCTGTGTCTTAAAGAGATATCGGTGGAGAGGCTTTCACGCGAAGCGGGATATTCGCGCGCGGCGTTTTACCGCTACTTCCATTCCGTGGCCGACGTCCTCGACCGTGTCGAGAACAATGCGCTTCCCGAGAGGGAGTCGTGTTTCATCTGCGATAACGTCGATTCAATCACGCCGAAGCTTTTTATAAACCTGTATTTGCGCTATTTCGCGACGAAAGAGCGCGAGCTTCGCATCCTTTTGGACAAAGATACGGGAGACAGGTTTTATTGCAAGCTCGCCGACACGATATTGCCGGCGTTTCGGGCTCTGCTCGAGC
>CALBLG010000045.1 GCA_937895975.1 uncultured Slackia sp. | reverse complement strand
GATTGGCTTGAAAGAGGAGCGACGCGTACTTCGGTACGCGAGCGACGATTGAAAGTCAATCCGGCCGTCGGGGCCGCTTGCAGCGTCGAGGCCTTTTGCCGTTCGGCAGAACGGCGAAACCTAGCAGTTCTTCATCACGATGGTGCCCATGGTGTCGGCCACCTTTTCGCAGGCGTCGGCCGTGTTCTCAAGACGCTGGAAAATCTTGTCCCACACGAACACGCCTAAGGGGTCTTCCTTGCCATGCGAATACAGCTCGCGCATGGTGTGGAAGAACAACTCGTCGGCCTCTTCCTCGACCGATCCCACGTCGATGATCAGCTGGTTCAGCTTCTTCGAATTCTTGAAGTCGCTGAAGTCGTCCATAGCCTTGCCGAGCTTTTCGCAGCTCTTCAGCAGCAGGCCCGCAAACTCGGCGGCCTTGGGATGCATTTCCTTCACGTCGAGCATGTACAGGCGCTGCACCGTGCCCTCCATGTAGTCGAGCACGTCATCGAGGCTCTGCGTCATGGCGATGATGTCTTCGCGGTCGATGGGCGTCACGAAGTCCACCGTCACGGCGTCGAACACCGAATGCACCAGCTTGTCGCCCGCGTGCTCGATCTCGTGCGCGCGGTCGATGTAATCCTCAAGATTCTCGGGACCGTCGTAGTTTTCAATGACCTCTACGAGCAGCTTCGCCTCTTTAATCGCGAGGTCGACCTGCTTGTCGAACGCCTCGAAATAGTCGAGCTTCTTGCCCTTCTTGTGCTTTGCCATTTTTGCCCTCTCCTACAAGAACAGCGGTTATGCCCTAAAACGCCTCGATAACACGACGGCGCTCGGTACCTATGGTCGTCAGGCCTTCATGGCCCGGGAACACGATGGTTTGGTCGGGCAGCTTGCCCAGCTTCTTCAGGCTGGCGCGCATTTCGGTGGCGCTGCCGCCTTCGAAATCTACGCGGCCGGTGGCGCCGCGGAACAGCGTGTCGCCCGTGAACACCACGCCCGGCTTGCCGCCGAAGCCCGGAAGGTACAAGCAGATGCCGCCCTTGGTATGACCCGGCGTAAGAATAACCTGGAATTCGAGCGAGCCCAGCTTGATGGTATCGCCGTCGGCCACTTTGCGGTCGACGTGCACGGGGTCAACGGCATCCCAGTCGCCGAAGTAACCCGGCTGGCCCTGCTCGATGATGCGGCTGTCTGCCGCGCTGGAAATAACCTTCGCGCCCGTCGCCGCCGCCAGTTCCGGCAGCGCCACCAGGTGATCGTTGTGGTCGTGGGTGCACACAATGGCCTCGAGCTTGAACCAGCCCAAAGCCTTTTGGATGGCCTCGGCATCGCCCGCAGGGTCGACCACCATGGCCGGCGCCCCTTCGCCGCGCCCGTCGGACACGATAAGGCAGTTGTTGTCCATCACGCCAACGACCAGCACCGTTACCGGAATGCAGCCGTCATCGATGGTCACAACGCGTTTGCAATTCGCACGCATATGCGCCCTTTCTACTTGCGCCTGTGGGCCGAATCGCCCGGCAGCATACGACGCGCATCGAACACGCCGTCGATCTTACGCAACTCGCCCAGAATATGCTCAATGTTCGAAATCTGGGACACTTGGAACAAATACCGCATTTCAACGATGCCGTCGGAATGGCTCACCGTATTGGAGGCAAGCACATTGACCCCCGTGTCGCTAAGCGTGTTGATGATATCACGCAGCAGATTCAATCGGTCGAGCGCCTCGATGAACACCTCGATTTGATACGAAGCCGTTGTCTCGGCAGAATCTTCCCACGACACTTTGATCAGGCGGCCCGGGTCGCGCATAAGGTCGGTGGCGTTCGGGCAGTCGGCGCGGTGCACCGACACGCCGCGGCCGCGCGTGATGAAGCCGATGATCTCGTCACCCGGCACGGGATTGCAGCACTTCGACAAGCGCACCGGCGCCGAATCGAGGCCCTCCACCACCACGCCGTTCGACGCGTGAGCGCGACGCGGCGGCTGGCGGCGCACCGTGGTGATCATCGGCGGCATGGCACCGTTGGGAAGCATGGCAAGCTCGGGATGCGATTCTTCTTCCACCTCGGGAGAAAGAATCTTCACCAGGCGGTTCGCAATGTGCAGCACCGTTTCCTTGCCGGCGCCGATGGCCACCATCATGTCGTCGACATCTTTATAGCCAAGCGTCTCGCACACCTGCTTCTGCGCGCGGATGCTCGCGGTGGAGCCCAGGCCAAGCCCATGCTTCTTCATTTCGCGAGCCAGCTTCTCGCGGCCGGCAATCATGTCGTCGTTGCGGCTCACCTTCGAGAAGTACGAGCGCAGCTTGCTTCGGGCGCTTGCCGTTTTCACCATCTTCAACCAGTCGCGGCTCGGCGTGGCGCTTTTCTGCGTGAGTATTTCCACGCGGTCGCCCGTCTGCAGCTCGTAGGAAAGCGGCACGATGGAGCCGTTCACCTTCGCGCCCACGCAGTGGTTGCCCACCTCGGTATGCACGGAATACGCGAAATCGACCGGCGTCGACCCCGCGCGCAGGCTCATCACCTCGCCGGCAGGCGTGAACACGAACACCTCGGTCGGCGCCAGGTCGACCTTCAGCTCGCTGAGGAACTCGCGCGAGTCTTTCGTTTCCTCTTGCCAGTCGACCATTTGGCGCAACCAGGCAATTTGGCGGTCAAACGCTGCATCGGCGCGCGAGCCCTTCTCTTTGTAGCGCCAGTGCGCCGCCACGCCGTATTCGCTCATGCGGTGCATTTCCTCGGTGCGAATCTGCACTTCAAGCGGACGTGCAGCCGGGCCGATAACCGTGGTATGCAGGCTTTGGTACATGTTCAGCTTCGGCATGGCGATGTAGTCTTTGAAGCGGCCGGGCATGGGGTGCCACAGCGTGTGCACCGCGCCCAGAACTGAATAGCAATCGCCCACCGTTTTCACGATTACGCGTACGGCAATAAGGTCGTAGATTTCCGAGAAGCCTTTGCCGCGCTTCGTCATTTTCTGATATATGGAATACAAGTGCTTCGGGCGGCCGGCGATGTGCGCGTCGGCAATGCCCACGCGCGAAAGCTCTTTGTGCAGCGTTTCGATGACCGACGCCAGGTACTTCTCGCGCTCGCCGCGGCTTTCGGCCACCAGTCGGCTGATCTGCTTGAATTTGGCCGGCTCCAGGTAATAAAACGACAGGTCTTCCAGCTCCCATTTAATGGAGCCGATGCCCAAACGGTGCGCGATAGGCGCATAAATCTCTAACGTTTCGCGCGCCTTGAAAATGCGGCGGTCTTCTTTCAGCGCGCTCAGCGTGCGCATGTTGTGCAGGCGGTCGGCAAGCTTAATCACGATCACGCGGATGTCTTTGCTCATGGCCACGAACATCTTGCGCATGGTGGCGGCCTGCTCGTCGGTCAGGCTTTCCACCTCGATACGCGTGATTTTCGTCACGCCCTGCACCAGCTGCGACACCTGAGCGCCGAACTGCTCTTCCAGCGCGCCGGCGGTCACGTCGGTGTCTTCGATGGTGTCATGCAGTAGCGCGGCGCACAGCGTGTCGACGTCCATGCGCAAATCGGAAAGAATCAGCGCCACCTCGATGGGATGGATGATGTACGGCTCACCGCTCTTGCGCTTCACGCCCCTGTGCGCCTTGTTGGCGTATTCGTAGGCGCGTTTCAGCTTGGCCTCGCCGGCCTCGTCCAAATACGCCGACGTCTTTTTCGCCAAAAGCTCGAACCGCGATTCGGGCGTTACCGTCGCGCCCGCTTCGGGGGAAGGCGCAATGCCCACTTCGAACGCGTCGGAAGAAAGCGCGCCGATGGCTTCGGCGAGTTCCGGCTCGATAGGCAGCGCCATCGCGCGCGTCGTGGCTTCATCGGTCATGGCTTTCCCCTTCCTCGCGCGTTCCATCAGGCATGATGGGACGAATAATGCGTTCGCGCAGCTCTTCGGGCGTCGCGCCCAAAATCCAGCGCGAGAACCGCTCGAATTCCTCGGCCTCGCTTCGGCCCTCGCAATACAGCACGCTGTCGTCGAGGTTCACCTTGCCATCCACGTGGCGCAACCGCACCTGACGCACCGTTTGCCCGTCGGCGCCCGGCGCCGTGCGAACGTCGACGAGCCCCAGCTCTGAAAACGCCGTCACCGCGAACGCCGCCGCGCCCGGCATAAGCGTGAAGCGCATGTCGGTCGGCGGGCACGCGGCAACCAAGTCGTCATCGCTCATTGTAAAGAATCCGCCTTCGCTCGACGGCGAGGCATCGGCCGACGCGGCCATTTGACGCGAAAGCGCGCGCAAGCCGCGATAAATCAGCCCCATGCGGTCGTGGTCAGGCGCGAACTGCGCCAGAATGCGGTCGTTGTAGTACACGTCGCGCTTGCCGAACGCCAAGTGAATGGTGGCGGGCCGGCCATCGCGCCCCGCACGCCCGCTCATCTGGTTGAATTCGGCATCGGAAAACGGCATGGCGTACAGCACCACGTGGCGCACGTCGGGAATGTTCACGCCCTCGCCGAACGCCGACGTGCACACCAGCACGCGCAGCACACCGTCGCGGAACAGCCGCTCGATGCGCGCGCGTTCCTCGCGCGAAAGACCCGCGTTGTAAAAGCCAATCTGCATGGCCACATGCGGCACCAGCGCGCGCAGCACGCGGGCGATGT
Source organism: uncultured Slackia sp. (assembly GCA_937895975.1). Classification (GTDB taxonomy): domain Bacteria; phylum Actinomycetota; class Coriobacteriia; order Coriobacteriales; family Eggerthellaceae; genus Slackia. The sequence continues at coordinate 2,116 of CALBLG010000045.1, read as the reverse complement.
CTACCGACATGGTGCGGGAATTCACATACACGATCGTTTTCTCGCCGCTTGCGACGATGTTGGTAAGGAAGGTTTCCTTGTCGCGCGCGTTGCGGTGGTCGTCGAGCAGCAGGTTGGTGCGCACATGGGTGTCGCCCACGAAGCCCGCAACACCGAGCCCGTTGCGCACGCGGCTCGCCACCTGCGACGATGCCGTTGCCGTGGCCGCAAGCACCGTGCGCACGCCAAGCCTTTGGACAAGCTCGCCCAATTCGGTGTAGGCGTCGCGTCGGCGCGAACCACCATCGGCCAAATGGTGGGCCTCGTCCACAGCCAGAAAGCGCACACGGCCGCACGCGGCAATTTCATCCACGTGGAATGCCAGGTATTCGGGCGTGGTAAGCACCACGTCGACCGACCCATCGGTCAGGCCCGCATACACCGCCGCGCGCTCGGCGGGCGAGCTTTCGCCCGTGAGCGTGGCCGCCGCCAAACCGAAATTCTCGAACAAGCATGCCGCGTGGCATGCTTGGTCGGCAATCAGCGCGCGCAGCGGGTATACGAATACGCTGGCCGCATCGTTCAACAGGGCCTCGCGAGCCGCATGAATTTGAAAGATCAGCGATTTGCCGCGCCCCGTACCCATAACCACGAACGCGCTCTCGCCGTTCGCCAGCATATCGAGCGCCCGGCGCTGGGCATCGTGCAGCTGCGTGCCCTCGCCAATTGCGGCGGCCACCAAGGCGTCGGTAAGCCCTGCGGAGTCGGCCGCGGCCAGCTCGCGCCACTGCTCGCGGCGCGCCTTTGCCGCCGCCTGCGCCTCGGCGCTTTCGGCGCCCGCGGGCAGCAAGCCCGAATCTTCGTAGAGCTCGCCCACGAAATCCAAGTCGTCGGAAGGAAGGCACGCGCGCAAGCCCGGGCATGGCGACGCGGGCTCCACCACGTCGAGCAGGCATTTCACCGTGCGGCGGCCCTTCCATTCGTCAATCTGAACCTGGAACGCCGCATCCACCACGGTGTTGCACGACATAAGCGATTCTATTTTGTCTCCGCAATGGAACATGATGGCGCCCACTTTGGCAGCGCCATCCACCATTTGGCACGACAGGTGGTTCTTCTCCACGCCCACGGCGTGGCGCGAAAGCAAGCGCACGTTGCGCGCCAAAAAGCGCGGCGTGGGGTTCGTGCGGCCGAACGGCGCCAAGCGCGAAAGCGCCTGCACGTTTTGCAGCGTCAGCTCACCCAGATCCACCGTAGCTTCGACTTCCACCTGCGGATGAAAGCTGTCTTCGGGAAGCGTGTTCATGTACGCGCACAGGCGGCTCGAGAATTCGTCAAGTTTGTCGGCGGCAAGCGTAAGCCCCACGGCACCGCCATGGCCACCAAAACGAATCAGCAGGTCGGAACACGATTCGACAGCCTTGAACAAATTCACGCTGCCCACGCTTCGCCCCGATCCGCGCGCCTCGTCGCCTTCGATAGTGAACAGAATCACGGGCACGCCGTACTCGTTCACCAAACGCGACGCAACGATGCCCTTCACGCCTTCGTGCCAGCCCTCGCCGCCGACGACCAGCGCGCGCTGCCCGTGGTACACCTCGGCCGCGCGCTCTTCGGCCCAATGGGTCAGCGTCTGTTCCACGCGGCGGCGTTTGTCGTTCACCGAATCCAGCTTGGCGGCGAGCTCCTGCGCCTCTTCGAAATCGTCGGCCATCAGCAGGTCGAGCGCCAAATCGGCATCGCCCATGCGCCCCGCCGCGTTCAGGCGCGGGATAAGCGAGAACGAAAGTCCCGTCGACGTAATTTGCTTGTCGCCCACGCGGCATACGTCGATAAGCGCTTGGATGCACGGGCGCGGATATTTGTTCATGCGCTCCAGACCATCGGCCACCAACGCGCGATTCTCGGCGCGCAGAGGCATAAGGTCGGCGATGGTGCCAAGCGTGGCGAAGTCGGTATATTCGCGCCACAGGTGCGGCTTGCCGAAGCGGCCGCCCAGCGCCTGGATTATTTTCAGGGCTACGCCCACACCGGCCAAAATGCCGCTTTCGCATTCGGGGTCGCACTTCGGGTCGCATACCACAATTCCCTCGGGCACCAAATCGCCCGGCTCGTGGTGGTCGGTCACCACCAGGTC
>CALBLG010000044.1 GCA_937895975.1 uncultured Slackia sp. | reverse complement strand
CGGCATGTACTCGCGCGACAGGTCGGCGACGAACACGTGCAGGTGCTTTTTCAGGCTATAGCCGAAATATTCGAATCTTGTACGCAGCGAATCGAAATCTTTGTCAAGCGTGCCTTCCTCGAGCTGCTTGAAAAGGTGGGCGTAATACAGGCTCTTATTCAGCAGGAACGCATGGTTGCGCTGCATGTAGATGCTGAGTATCTGCGAAATGGTCGGAATCATTTCAATACGGCTTTTTCGCAGATGGCCGTTTTTCGTGAAGAAGCTGATCGAGCCGATGATGGTGTCGCGGCTGTGGATGAGCGAATAGTAATTCGTGTACACTTCGCCGTTTTTCTCCCAATCGAAGACGATGAGGTCGAACGGCTTTTTTGGATTCACGAGGCCTTTCGCCTTCATAAGCGGCATGGCGTCGTCGGGCAGCATGCCCGATTTCTTCTCCTCGCCGAGCGCGATGCTGTCGTTGAAGTCGTGCGATACGGCGAGAAACGAAAGGGAGTTGTCCAAAACGGAGGCTGGCGTGCCCACGATACGCGCCGCCTCGTCGACGAGCGTTTCCAGCGATGCGCCGCGATTGACTAGCGCCGTGAGCTCGAGAACCTTCTCTTTGCGGCGCTGCAGCGAGCGAAACTCGGCGGCGATCAGCTCGAACGCCATGAACCATTCGGTTTGATCGGCGATGGTGGCGACGAAGGCTGTGGCACGGTATGGCTTGATCGGCTCATCGGCCCATAGGAAGAACGCGGCGCCATCGATCGAGTCATCTGAAAGCTTGTTGAACATCGAAATGGGGCAAAACGCAATTGCGTCGCGGTCTTGTATCACGGGCATCACGGGGCTGGCGAAAATGACCGATCCCGTGAAAATAGTGTCCAAATGCGGGTGTGAATGAATGCAAACTGTACCGGAATCCAATAGTGAAAGAATTTCATCAAGATCCATTATTCCCTCGTTTCATTTAAGCAAAACCAGGCATATTGGGAATCTGTTCGAAAAAATGCCAGAGTCCTTTATGCAAAAAATCGTTCTATAAGGCCAATTATATGAATATTTGCTTGAAACCATCCAGAAATTTCTCTTCGAAATTGTACTGAAGCCCAAAGACTAACTACTGGTAGAACGACAAAATCCAACTTATGAAAACGCTTCGAAAGTGCGACAGGCGCTTATAGAAATGGGGCGTTAGGCATAAGGAAGGAGTTTGGCGATGGCTGAAGAAAAAGCGCCGGGAATCGTGAAAACGATGAAGTTCGGCGACGAGGAATTCGAGGTTCCTTTCGCCAAGGGCAACCCGGGCAAGTCCCGCGAGGAGCTTGACGAGATCAAGCGCCAGATGCGCGAGAACCCC
>CALBLG010000043.1 GCA_937895975.1 uncultured Slackia sp. | reverse complement strand
CTAAGAGCAGCTAGTTGGTCAAGGGCAGTGGGTCAAGGGGACAGTCCCTTTGACCCAAATGGACGAACAGTAGGAAGAGCAAAGGCTTTCGAGCTCGTTTGGTTAAGAAATCGCACTTTTTGGGTCAAAGGGACTGTCCCCTTGACCCATCCCATGTGAAAAAACAATGGGCCGGAGGAAAATCCCTCCGGCCCATTTTGTCTACTCGTCAGCCGAGTTGCTGTCGTCGGTCGGCTGCTCGCCCGATTCAAGCTGAGTACGGCGCTGCGAGTAGGCCGTGAAGCCGAGCGCTGCCAGGCTGCCCAGGCCAGCGAGCGCGCTTAAGCCGCCCAGGCCAAGGCTCGTATCGCCCGTACTGGCGAATTTCCCGCTGCCGGAGCCATTGCCAGAGCCAGAGCCGGAACCATTGCCGCCGCCGTTGCCGTTCCCGGAACCGCTATTCCCGCCGTTGCCGCCGCCAGGGTTGCTCGGGTCGCTGGGCGTGTCTCCCTCTTTCATTGGGTAAGCGGCGAAGCCGTTCAGGCGGTCCAAACCGCTCGAGCCGTTTTCGCCCACGGCAAGCTCCACCTCAACCTTCTCTCGTTGGTCGTCGGATTCTTTGACCTCAAACGCAGAAATCGATGCCACACCGCTTTCGCTGCAGTCGGCCGTAACGCCCACCTCGTTCTCCCCGAGCGACACAGCGCATGCCGTGCCGCTAACCGGGTCCGCGAACGTGAAGCCCGCAACATCGACGCGCAGCTTCTTCTTTCCCGTCCACGTCTTGGGCACCTTAACCGACATTTTCACGACTGCCGTGCAATTGGGCGCCAGGCAATTACGGCCATCGTTTACAACCAGCGGATGGGCGTTGAACGCAGCGGCATCGAGGCCGTTGTTGTGGTAGTTGCTGTCGAACACCGGGTCGGCCATGGATTCCTCGCCGGGCTCCGCGGCGGCCTTCGCTCCGCTGCAGAACACGACGGTGTCAGGCCCGAGATCGATTGTCTGCGGATCGCCCAGCGCCGCGCCTCCATCCTCGCCCTCGCGCAGCGCAAGCGTGACCGAAGAAAGCCTCGAATTGCCATCGTTGCGCAGCGTAATCTCGAAATTCGTATCGGCGCCCGGGAAAATCGTTCCCGATTCGGTTGTCATCGCCGTGGCCGTGGCGCATGCGATAACCGGCACCTGAATCTCATAATAGTCGGCCTTGCTGTCGATCAAGCTCATAATGACCGATGCCACAATGCGAATCTTCGCGCCATCGATGACCGCCGACGTAACCTGGTCGATGGCGTGGCCGAGCTCGCACAGCGGGAACGGTTTCGTGAACAGCGTGACCGATTTGCTGCCGACCGTATGCGTTACCGCACGGCTCGCCATGATGCGGTAACGACCGTCGTCCTCGTAATGGGGCGTGGGATCTTCGTCTTGTCCGATGCCGTCGTACTCGAAACCGTCGATGCCTTGCTTGTTGTCGGTGAAAATGAGCATCGTTCCATCGGCCGTAACGGCGAACGACGGGGGAATATCGCACACGATTTGCTTCTTGCCGTCAACGTCGGTCTGCTCGCGATAAGGCGAAACAGGCACCGGGTTGGCGTTGCCCCTGCCGTAAGGCGCTACCTGGCAGACCACATCGTCGCTGTTCACGACGAGGAATCTCTCGGCGCCACCAAGCCACGGGTAGATTTTCTTGGCACCCGCAATTGCCGCAATAGCGAAATAATTGCGCACGCTGAAGACGTCTGAAACGCAATCGAAGTCGGGGTTGATGCGGTATGTTCCGCATCCCTCGGCCGATTCGAAGCCGAAATAAACATTCGCGTGCTCGATGGTGCCCTTGTTTGTGTAATACGCATCGCCTCCGCCTGCCACAAGGCGCGTGACGCTTTCTGGCACTTCCTTGCCGCTAGACGCATCGCGTATCTTGAATATTAGGGTATCGCTCTCGTTACCGCCCCATGGGGTCGAAATTTTGCCCGTATAGTCGTACATCGGCACGCGGAACGCGAAGCCCATCGCATGCGCTGGCGTCTTATCGGCAAGGACGGCGTCCCCTTTGGCGCGCTTGTAGATAAAGCCGCCCACAATAAAGCAATCGCTAATGCCGCCCATGCCCCTGTCTTTCAGGCTGAGGCGCGCGTTCGAAATGCACGGGGAATAGGCGAAGTAAAGCTCACCGTCGCTGCCGCCGTAGTTCGCACCGCCGTCGAACGACCTCCAGCTTCGCGACCAGTTCTCGCACAGATTGCCGTTAGCCAGCCTGCCCAAAGACAAAACCGTCGTGATGGAATTCGTGCATGCCGTGAGCAAATCGGTTTCGAAGCCTTGCGGGCGCGTGCCCGAAAGCAGCATGATGATAATCTGGCCATCGCATTCGCACACGTCGAAATCGTAGTCGAAAAGGTCCTCGTCTTTAACGCCGAGCCCTTTGGTGTCGAAATAGATGGGGATATCGAAGCTCCAGCCATCGGGTTCGCGCGTTTGCGCCACGAGTTGCGTGCGCGGGTCTCCGTTGCTGCGGGTCTTCGCCGCGATGCGCAGCATAAT
>CALBLG010000042.1 GCA_937895975.1 uncultured Slackia sp. | reverse complement strand
CCGCAACGGCTTTGAAGGCCGCGAGGTCCACCAGGAACCTATTCATCTCCCTATAGCAAGCGCCACGCGGGCGCAACGGTTATCAATTGTAATCGTCCGCGATGGCCGCGTCTCCGCATGGCGGGCAATGCTCACGGAATGTCCGCGAACGGTTACTATTTTGGTCGCATTCCTCCCATTTAAAGCGAACGAAGGTCGCCGTTGCGTTTCGTGATGCCGCGATCGTCGAGCGCTTCAAGCACGGGGATGGCGTATTTGCGCGAAATGCCCATGGCATCTTTCAAATCGGATGCGCTTGACGGGCCGTGGCTTTCGATATGGACGCGAACGGAGGCGGCCATATCGTCGAACACGGCTGCGTCGTAGAACAAATCGCGGTCTATCTTCACGGCGCGCCCGTCGTCGACCAAATTGCCCAATGCAGCGTAGGCTTCGCCTTTGGAGCACCCGAGCAGGCCGATTGCTTCGTCGGCGAACGGCGGGGTAAGCGTGCCTTTCAGCAGAGAGAATGCGTCGTTCGCGCGTTGCTCGGCGCGCGCGTGGGCGGCGGCTCCGGCGGTGGCGTGGCTGAGCACGCCCGAGATGGCCACCACGTCGCCTTTGGCGATTGCGGCGCAAAGGGCGGCGTCGAAGCGTGCCTCGTCAAACGACGGCAGGGCCGCGTGGTTGAGCGCGGCGCGCGACATTCCCAGCTCGTTGGGCGAGGCGGCATGGAATTTCAGCAGGGTGCTGGCGATTTTGGAGGTCGCCTTTTGAAGCGAGGCCTTGGTGGTGAACAGCGGGTCGTCCTGGTTGCCCGTGCAAATAATCTGCCCGCTGCATGCTGCGCGCGCAATGCGCAGCGCGTCGGCGCGGTCGAGGTCGAGCGCGCCCGCGATTTCGGTCACGCCGCGCAGCGCGCCGGGCTCTTCGATGTATGCCTTCGCGGCAGATTGCACGTCGTCGGCGGCAAGGGCCGTCAGCATGGTTTTGTCGCATGGCGAAAGAATCGACCGACGACGGGGGTGGCCGGCAAGCACGCGGCCGCCGCCAATCACGCGCACGGGCGTGGCGGCGCGAATGACGAAACGGTCGCCGCGCAGCACGCACAGCGGCTCGTCCAATCGAATTTGCGCAAAGGCTTGCTCGCTTTGGGAAAGTTCGGTTTTCCCATCCATAAGCAGCACGCGTCCGAAGGTCTCCTTCGTGCCGTGCGCGACGCGCACCGTTTCGCCCGATTTAAGCTCTCCGCCGTTGCCTTCGCAGTCGAAATACGTGAGCTCGCAATCGAAGCGGTCGCTTGCGGCCGGCGCATCGACGGCCGCGATGAAGTCGCCCGGACGCACTTCGTCGCGGCCCATGTCTGCCAGGTTCATGGCTACGCGGTGGCCGGAAAACGCCGCATCTACGGCATCGCCGTGAATTTGCACCGAGCGCACGCGCGTTTTCTTGCCGGCGGGCAGTACGAGTACTTCGTCGCCTGGGGCGACGCTTCCGCTCCATAGGCTGCCCGTCACTACGGTGCCGGCGCCTTTCACGGTAAAGGACCTGTCGACGGGCATGCGCAGGAAACCCTCGCGATGCGCGTGCCTGTGCGCGCCGACCATGGCGCAAAGTGCGCTCTTCAATTCGTCGAGGCCGCGTCCTTCGCGGGCGGCGACGGGCACGATGGGCGCATCGGCGTAAGGGCCGTCGAGCAGAGCGGCACGAATTTCGTCGCTCACAAATTCGACCCACTCGTCGTCGACCATGTCGCATTTCGTGAGCGCCACCACGATTTGGGGCACCGAGAGCAGGCGCAGCACGGCGAGGTGCTCGCGCGTCTGCGGCATGATGCCGTCGTCGGCGGCAACCACCAGAATGGCGGCGTCGATGCCGGTTGCGCCGGCAATCATCTGTCGCACGAATTTCTCGTGCCCCGGCACGTCTACGATGCCTACCGACTCTCCGCTGGGCAAATCCAGACGCGCGAAGCCAAGCTCGATGGTGATGCCGCGCCGCTTTTCTTCGGCCAGGCGATCGGGGTCGACTCCGGTAAGCGCCTGCACCAGCGTCGATTTGCCGTGGTCGATGTGGCCTGCGGTGCCAATGACGATGGACGGTCCGTTGTATTCAGCCATGCGCTACTCCAAACTTTCGAAATAACCGGCGAGCGCGCAGGCGATCGTCTCGTCATCGCCTGGCAGAAGACAGCGCACGTCGAACAGGGTGCAATTGTGCTTTGTGCGCGCGATGATGGGCTCGCCCGACCCGTTGGCCATGACGCGCTCGCAATCGGCCGCCCGTCCGCGCAGGTATTCCACGCGCACGGCGGCTCCGGGGATTTCCACGGTGGGAAGCGAGCCGCCGCCGGCTTTCTCGGCTTCCTCGACCACGCTTACGTGTGCGCAGCCTTGGGGAATATGCGCCTCGATGGCGTGAGCCAAGCTGGTGGCTCGTTGCGCCATTTCGCCCGGCGTGGCGTTGAGCATGCGCAGCGTGGGGATGCTTTCGTACGCGCTGCCGTCGAGGTAGAGACGAAGCGTTGCCTCAAGCGCGGCGATGGTCATCTTGTCCAGGCGCATTGCGCGCGCCAGCGGGTTTTTCTTCAACCGATCGATGTAGGCCTTCTTGCCGATGATGATGCCCGCTTGCGGCCCGCCGAGCAACTTGTCGCCCGAGAACGACACCAAATCGCAGCCGTCGCCGAGCGATTGGCCCACGGTGGGCTCTTCATCGGGGCGCCACGCGATGGGCGGCACGATGCTGCCCGAGCCTAAATCTTCGTATACCATCACGCGGTCGCTCGCGCCTGTTGCAGCGCGCCGCGCGTTCTCTTCGCGCGCCACGGCTACCAGGTCTTTCGCCGTTACGCTTTCGGAAAAGCCCATGATGCGGTAGTTCGATGTGTGCACCTTCAGCAGCATTGCCGTGTTCGGGGTAATCGCTCGCTCGTAATCGGATGCGTGCGTCTTGTTCGTGGCGCCCACCTCGACCATCTCGGCGCCCGACGTGGCCATGATTTCTGGAATGCGGAACGACCCGCCGATCTCCACCAATTCGCCGCGCGACACCACGGCTTCGCGGCCTTTCGCGAATTCAGAGAGCACCATGAGCGTCGCCGCGGCGTTGTTGTTCACGGCCATGGCGGCCTCGGCGCCGGTCAGCGCGCAGATAAGCGATTCGGTATGGGCGTGGCGGCTGCCGCGCGACATGCTTGAAACGCTGTATTCAAGCGTTGAATAGCCGCGCGCCGCATCGACTACGGCGTCAATCGCCTGCGCGGCTAATGGGCTGCGGCCGATGTTGGTATGCAGCACCACGCCGGTGGCGTTTACCACAGCGCGCAGCGAGGGCCTGGCCAGTGCGCGCACGCGGCCTGCGGCTTCGCGCGCAGTCGATTGAGCGGAGGTGTCGACATCTTCGCCCCGCAGCAGGCGTTCGCGCATGGCTTGCACGCTGGCGCGCACGGCGTCGGTGATGGCTGCATCGGGCACGCTGGCGCGCACTGACGCATCAAGGTCGATCAGGCGCAGCACCTCGTCGACTTTGGGCAACGAGCGCATTCGCTCGTTCAAGTTTGGTTCAGATGCCATGATTCTTCCTTAGGGTGCAAAGATGGTATTAATCTTGCGCATGCATTATTGCAGTACGCGAATACATCCGGCCTGGCCGCGTACGACGCGGCCGATTTTTGAGGGCGTGCGGCCGCGTCGCGCTTCGAATTCGCGTTCGAAATCGGTAGCACGGTCGGCGGGGATGGCGCACAGCATGCCGCCCGACGTTTGCGGGTCGCACAGCACGGCCGTGGCGTCTTCGCCGGTTTGCCCTTCGGGCACTTCAAGAAACGCCTGCGCAAAGTCCTCGATGGAAAACGACCTGCCCGGTCGGCACCATTGGCGGGCGAGCTCGATGGTTTCGGCGAATGTGGGCACGGCCGACCAGTCTATTTCGGCGGCGCATCCACTTGCGGAAAGCATCTCGTGCAGGTGGCCGGCCAGCCCGAAGCCCGTCACATCGGTGGCTGCGTGCACGCCTGCAGCCACCATGGCTTCGCCCGCCGCGCGGTTCAGCTCGGCCATCGATTCAACGACCGGCGCCATGGCGGCATCGTCCAAAATGCCGACCTTGCGGCCCGCGCTTACAATTCCCGTGCCGAGCGGCTTGGTGAGGTAGAGCGCATCGCCCGCTTGCGCGCCTTCGTTGCGCACAAGCGCGTCGGGCGCGACGGTGCCGAATACGCACAGGCCGTATTTCGGCTCGTCGTCATCGATGGAATGGCCGCCCATCACCACGGCGCCGGCTTCCATCACCTTTTCAAGCCCGCCGCGCAGCATATCGCGCGGCACGTAATCGGGCAGCGTCGAATCCATTGCGACCACGTTCAAGGCCACATTCGGCGCAGCGCCCATGGCGAAGACGTCGGAAAGCGCGTTAGCCGCAGCGATGCGCCCGAAGTCGTAGGGGTCGTCGACGATGGGCGTAAGGAAGTCGATGGTAAGGATGCCAGCTATATTGGGCGCAATGCGCCACACCGCGGCGTCGTCGGCCGTGTCGAAGCCCAGCATGGCTTCGGGCGGCAGCGTTTGCGCGATGGATATGTCTTTCAATATGCGTTCGAGGTCGCCCGGACCCCACTTCGCCGCTCAACCGCCGCGTGATGTGAGTTCGGTCAGGCGAATGCGTTCTTTGTCGCTCATGGGGCCTCCTCTCGAATGGCGTTGCTTGGCACCAATCATAGCGCACGAGATGCCGCGCATTTGTCGCATTGGCATTCATGAGGGGAATGTGAATAGGCGGCATACATGGTTGAAAGTAACAAAATGGGGGAGGGCATTGTCGGCGTGAGTGGCAGCGAAAAAGGGGTGAACGGCAAATGCGAGTGAATAATTGCCAAATCAAATACCGGTTTGATGAACTATTTACTAAAACTATCAAACTGTCCAAAACATGCGTGTTAATACGCGGGGAATGGCGATTTTACTGCAATAGTGAACAAAATTCATTATACAAAATGCTAGATATGAGTGGCAATTGCTTTAGTCTGCGATAGAAGGCCTGGTACGCGTCTGGTACACTAATCTATCGAAATTAGCCCATGGATAATAACTGGATAAATGGTGAATCACGTGTTGCGCTGCCGTGATTTTTTAAACCATCCATCGAAATGACCCAGGGGTTTTCCTACATATGTGCGAAATTTGACCGCATTGGTAGCAATTCGATAGCGGAGTTGGGTGCTTCGCGACCGCATTGCTCCATGCAAGCGCAGGCGCGATCGAAGCGCGTCTGCATGTTGGGCGCGCCGGCCCATTGCCACTTTGCCGGCGTGCGTGCGAGAAAGGAAGAACCCTATGGAGATGACGCGAAGGGGGTTTCTGAAGGCTGGCGGCGGCGCGCTTGCGACTGCCATGGCATTCGAGCTCACCTCCAAATCCCAAGCGTTCGCCCTCGACAGCGATCAGAGCTTCAAGCTCGACCGCACCGATGAGTACACCAATATCTGCTGCTACTGCGCCGGCGGTTGCGGAAGTTTGCTCTCGGTGCGCGACGGCGAGCTCGTCAACCTCGAAGGCGACCCCGACCATCCGATCAATAAGGGCGGCCTGTGCCCAAAGGGCGCGACCATGGCGCAGCTGCGCAACGTTGTCGACCCCGAAACCCGCGAAGTGGTGAAAAACCCGAAGCGCACGACCAAGCCGTTGGTTCGTCGCCCGGGCGCAACCGAATGGGAAGACATCAGCTGGGACGATGCCATCAAGGAAATCGCCCGCAAGGTGAAAGACACCCGTGACGCCAACTTCGAGGAAGTCGACGCCGACGGTTTGACCGTCAACCGCACCACGGCCATTGCTTCGCTGGGCGGCTCTCAAGAAAACTCCGAGGAGGAATACCTGATCCTCAAGATGATGCGATCGCTCGGCGTGATCGCCATCGACAATCAGGCGCGTGTTTGACACGGCCCCACGGTTGCCGGTCTGGCAGCATCATTCGGTCGTGGCTCCATGACAAGCCACTGGTGTGACTTCCAAAACACCGACGTTATTTTGAATTGCGGCTCGAACTCCGTCGAAAACCACCCCGTTAGCGCTTTGTGGCTCGAAAAAGCCCATGAACAGGGCGCGAAGTGGATCGTCGTCGACCCGCGCTACACTCGCACTGCCGAGCAAGCGGACATCTGGTGCCCCATTCGCTCTGGCACCGACATCGCCTTCTATGGCGGCATGTACAACTACATCATCGAGCACCTCATCGAGCCGAATCTGGCGAAATACCAGGAAACCGGCGATATGAGCGAGTACAACTTCGAGTACCTGCTCAACTATACCAACGCAAGCTATCTGCTCGATCCCGAGTATGAATTCGATCCGGCGACGGGCCTGTTCAGCGGCTGGGACAAGGAAACGAAGACGTATTCCAACCACAGCTGGCATTACCAGACCGAGTCGGAAGAGAACTGGGACACCACTCCCACGGGCGATTACGCCTGGGTTTCCGGCGAAGGCGTGCCTGAATTCACCACGCCCACGCTGCAGCATCCCAAGCGCGACATGACCCTGCAAGATCCTATGTGCGTCTACCAGCAGTTCAAGAAGCACTATTCCCGCTACACCATCGACACCGTGTGCAGCATTTGCGGCATGGATCCCGAAACGCTGGAGCTGGTGTATTCCACGTACGCGTCCACCGCAAAGCCCGGCAAAGCCGGCACGGTGCTGTACGCCCTGGGTCAGACGCAGCATACCTACGGCGCGCAGAACACTCGCGCCATGTGCATCATGCAGCTGCTGCTCGGCAACATCGGCGTTCCCGGCGGCGGCGTGAATGCGTTGCGCGGCGAGCCCAACGTTCAGGGCGCGACCGACATGGGCATGATGGTCAACGAGCACCCGGCATACCTGAAGTGGTCGAACACCACCGATCGCTCCAGCCTGCGCAAGTGGCTGGAATCGCAGACGTATTCCGACGGCTATTACACCAACAAGCCGAAATTCATCGTGTCTTCCTTGAAGGAATGGTTCGGCGACGCCGCCACCAAGGAAAACGATTACGGCTACGATTGGTGGCCGAAGGTTCCGTCGAAGACGGGCGATATCGACTACACGCATATCTCCACGTTCGAGCTCATGCAGCAAGGCGTTATCAAGGGCTACTTCAACTGGGGCATGAACCCGTGCCACAGCGCCCCGAACGCCGGCAACGTGCGCCGCTCCATGGCCAACCTCGATTGGCTGGTCGTTGCCGACCAGGTCATCACCGAGTCGGCCAGTTTCTGGAAGGCGCCCGACATGAACCCCGAGGAAATCGACACCACGGTGTACTATCTGCCGTGCGCGCTGATTTACGAGAAGCCGGGCATCATTTTGAACTCCGGCCGTTGGATTCAGTATCGCCAGCAGGCAGTCGAGCCGTGGGACCAGGCCAAGCCCGACTACGAGATGTGCGATTTGATCTGGACCGCGATCGTCGATTTGTACAAGAAGGAAGGCGGCGCGAACCCCGATCCCATCCTGAATACCAAGTGGGATTATTACGTGGACGGCAAGATCGACCCGCGCCCCGTGGCGTGGGCGCTCAACGGCTACCGCGTTGCCGGTACCGAGTGCAACACGAATTCCGCCAACCCGAAGACCGATTTGCTGAAGGGCTATTCCGAGCTCGGCGCCGACGGTTCCACCGCATGCGCGATGTGGATCTATTCCGGCATGTGGAACAACAACGACGCGCCGCTCGATGCCGCCGAGCAGCCGCTGTGCCGCCGCGACACCAATGACGCATCGGGCATCGGCTTGAACTCGAATTGGGCGTTCAGCTGGCCTTCCAACCGCCGCATCCTGTACAACCGCAACAGCTGCGACATGCAGGGCAAGCCGTGGAACGCCGACAAGAAGCTCATGGAGTGGAACGGCGAGAAGTGGGATCTGGTCGACCAGGCCGACTTCGTCGCGGCCAAAAACGGCAAGCCAGTTCCGCCGAACAACAAGACGTTCTTCATGCTGTGGGAGCAAAACGCCCGCCTGGAAAGCTACGGCATGGTCGATGGCCCTCTGCCCGAGCATTTCGAGCCGTTCGAATCGCCCACCGACACCAACCCGCTGAACGGCGCGTTCCAAAACCCGTGCGCATTCGGCACGAACTACGAGTCGACCAAGCAGGGCAGCGCCGTGGATTACCCGATTATCGGCACCACGTACTCGGTTACCGAGCATTGGCAGACCGGCGGGCAAACCCGCCTGTGCCCGGCGCTCGTCGAGGCCATGCCCGCCCAGTTCGTCGAGATGAGCGAAGAGCTCGCCGCCGAGAAGGGCATTGAAAACGGCGACGAGGTGCGCGTGTTCAACAACCGCGGTTCCGTTGTGGTTCCCGCGGTGGTCACGAAGCGCCTGCACCCGATGACCATCAACGGCGAGGTCAAGCATCAGGTTGGCCTTACGCACCATTTCGGCTGGGCCGATTTGTTCGGCACGGGCGACGTTGTGAACGACCTCACGCCGAACGTCGGCGACCCGAACTCGTTCACGCCCGAATACAAGGCGTTCCTCGTGAACATCGAGAAGGCATAAGGAGGATATGAGACATGGCTGAGAAAGCAATCCTGTTCGATTCCTCCAAGTGCACCGCGTGCAAGGGGTGCCAGGTCGCCTGCAAATGCTGGAACGACCTGCCCTCGCCCGCGGCCGGGGAAGCGAAGTGGTCGGGCACGCACCAAAACCCGATCGACCTCAACGGCAACACGCGCCTCATCATCACGTTCAACGAGACCGAAGCGCCCGCCGCGTATTCGACCAAGCCTATCGGCTGGGCATTCGGTCGCCGCAGCTGCCAGCACTGCGACGATGCCCCGTGCGCCACGGTGTGCCCGGGTGGCGCCATCACGAAAGACGAAGAAACCGGTTTCGTGACGGTGGACGACGCCAAGTGCATCGGCTGCCAATACTGCAAGAGCGCCTGCCCGTTCGACGTGCCCCGTTACTACAACGACGGCACCTTGGGCAAGAGCATCATCAACAAATGCACCGGCTGCATCGACCGCATCGAGGCCGGCATGGCTCCCGCATGCGTGTCCACCTGCCAGCCCGATGCTTTGAAGTTCGGCGATCGCGATGAAATGTTGAAGATCGCCTACGAGAAGGTCGAATGGCTGCACGACCATGGCTATCCTGACGCGTGCGTGGCCGGCGACGATGAGAACTACAAGACGCATGTGATCCATGTGCTGAAGTACGGCTACGAGGCGCACGGTCAGCTCGAGAACCCGAGCGTGCCCGCGACCGTCGCCATGACGCAAGTCATGAAGCCTATCACCGCGGCGGCTTCGGGCCTTACCGTGGTGGGCTTGGGCGCCATGTTCGCCCTGGCCGCCGGCTACTCGCGTCGCCGTTTGGTGTACAACCCCGATACGCAGGACACGCTGGATTACGATACCAGCGAGGTTGTGCAGCACGGCGATCCGCAAGACAGCGAATCGGTCGTCGAGCACATCACCGAAAACCTGCCGTTTGGGAAAGGGGGCGCCAAGCATGAGTAGCAAAACCATCGCCGTTTCTGCTGAAGAGCAGGCGAAAAACGAGGCGTTCCTGAAAGAGCGCAAGGCTTCGGGCAAAGAGATGCGCATCACGCGCCATTCCAAGCAGGCGCGCATCACGCATGGCGTGACCATCGTGTGCTGCATTCTGCTGTGCATTTCTGGCCTGTTCGTGTTCGTGCCGCAGCTCGCCGCCGCGGCCGGCGCGCAGACCGTGTTCGCCATTCGCATGTCGCACCGCGTGCTCGGCGTGCTGTTCGTGGCCGTGCCGCTGATTTCAGCGATCATGGCCCCGAAGGGCGTCGTCCATATCTTCAAGAACCTGTTCCACTCGTGGGATAGCGACGACAAGAAGTGGATGCTGCTGTTCTTCCCGTACCTGTTTATGGCCAAGTGGATTCATATGCCCGACCAGGGCGAGGTCAAATCGGGCCAGCGCTTCGCCGACGGCATGCTGTGGCTGTTCGGCGCCGAAATGGGCATCACGGGCATTCTGCTGATGCTCGGATCCACAGTGCTTGATTTCGGCACGGGCTACGGCATTATCCTGTGGCTGCACGACCTGGGCTTTTTGATGATTGCCGTGTTCGGCATGGCGCATATCTTCCTGGGCGGTGGCATCTTCCAGCCCTATCGCGGCACGCATCGCCTGATGTTCGGCGATGGCACCGTGAGCGAGGCCGACGCGTTGTACCACTGGGGCCACTGGGCTCGCGAGGAAATGACCACCCGCGAGCACGTGACCGAATTCGACGCGCCCAAAACGAAATAGGCGACGCCCATGGATGTGAAACGCATTCACGCCGCGGCTGCTGCGTATGCCAGCCGCGGCGACCGGGCGCAGGCCGAGCGCCTGGGCTTCTTCGGCGCTTTGTGGGGCGCTCAGGAATCGATCGAGCGCGAAGCGAGAAGCGCTCACCCGTATGCCGCGCCGAGCTCTGCCGAAGTCGCGGCGTGCGCGGCCAGCGGCACGCCGGTGCTTTCGCAGGCGCCGGTGTATGTCACGGTTGGCATGCTGGCCGATGCCGCGCGCATTGTCGCGCTCCGCTTCGCCGAAAAGGGTGGTTTTTCTGAATCCGAGCAGACGGCGCTTCGCAATGCCGACTGGGAGCGCATCGCGGGCATGGCTTCGGCGGAAATTGCCGGCGCGAACCCAGGTGCATACCTCGACGCCGTTATGGCCGCGCTCGCAAGTGCCGAGCAGGCGGGTGGGGCCGACGACGCCTTCGTGCTCGATCCGCGCATGGCCGGCTTCGTGCTGTCGGCAGCCATCAAACCGCTTCTCGAGCCGGCGGCTTCGGCTATTTGCGGGCTGGCGCGCGCGGGTCTTGTGCAGCTGCATGCGTCCGAGGGCACAAAGCCGCTTGCCTGTCCGGTATGCGGCGGCGAACCCACTATGGCGTATGTGGGACCGAACCCGTTTTCGAGCGGCAATGGACGCATGCTATGGTGCGGACAGTGCGGCGCGGAATGGGAATTCGAGCGCGTTCGTTGCGCACGCTGCGGCACTCAGAATCCGGCGCATTTGCACTACGTGTCGGTCGAGGGCGATGAAGCGCATCGCTTGCACGTGTGCGACGAGTGTGGCGGGCATCTTCGCACGCGCTTCGTCGATGCGGGCGATTTGGCTCCGTTCGCCTACGAAGTCGAAGACGTCGTAACGGCGAACTTGGAACTGGTCGCCGAGCAGTTGAAGAGCGAAACGCGTTAAGCGCTCAGAGCATTTAACAGGTTTTCGAGCCCCTTTCCGTTTTCGGGAAGGGGCTTTCGCCGTTTTTGCTATGCTGTCCGATATGGATACTTTTGCTGAAAACAAGTGCGCCGGCATGGTCCGGCCAATGGAGTTGCTGGCGCCCGCAGGCGGCATGGAGCAGCTCGAATGCGCCGTCCACTTCGGTGCCGACGCCGTATATATGGCGGGCAAGCGATACGGAATGCGTCGTCGCGCGTCGAATTTCGACGATGCCGGCATCGCGTCTGCCGTGCAATTCGCCCATCACCACGGCGTGAAGGTCTACGTTACCGCGAACACGCTGATGAAAGACGCCGACATCGCCGGGCTGCCCGATTATTTCGCCATGCTGCAGGATGCGGGAGCCGATGCGGCCATCGTAAGCGACATGGGTGCGCTGGCCATTTGCAAGCGCGTGGCGCCGAAGCTCGACCTGCATCTGTCCACGCAGGCGTCGTGCATGAACGCCGAGGCGGCCAAGGCTTACTACGACTTGGGCGTATCGCGTGTCGTTGTGGCTCGCGAAATGAGCCTTGCCGATATCGCTCGCATGCGCGAGGACATTCCCGACGATTTGGAGATAGAGGCATTCGTGCACGGCGCCATGTGCATGGCCTATTCGGGTCGTTGCCTGATGAGCGATTACATGGCCGGTCCCAAGCGTGGCGCGAACAACGGGCACTGCGCGCAGCCGTGCCGTTGGAAGTACACGCTGGTGGAAGAGACGCGCCCGGGCGAGCCGTTCGATGTGGTCGAAGACGACGGCGGCAGCTTCATCATGAGCTCAACTGACATGAATATGCTTTCCCACCTGCGCGAATTGTCTGAAGCGGGCGTCGATAGCATCAAAATCGAAGGCCGCGCGAAGGGCGCCTACTACGTGGCGTCGGCGGTGAACGCGTATCGCCACGTGCTCGACGGGGAAGATGCGGATGCTTGGCAAGCCGAGCTCGAAACCACAAGCCACCGTCCGTATTCCACGGGCTTCTATTTCGGTGCGCCAGGACAAAACCAAGGCAAGAAGGAATACGCGCGCGATTACCAGATGGTGGCGAGGGTTGTAGCCGCCGATCCGCAGTCGGGCGAGGCGGCATGCGAAGCCCCAGAAGCTGCGCAGCCTTGCGCTTCGCACGCCGGCTTGCCCGACCGCTGCGTTTCCGATGATGGCGCAGCATCGCGGGTCGAACCCTGGCCTGCCGAGGGCATTGCGGAGCGTCGGGAAAAGATCGCCGCCGACCCGTATGCGGAAAAGAAGGGATGCGTGAGCGTCGAATTCATCGACGGAATTGCTGCTTCGCCTGCGCAAACGCATCGCGTGCGCGTGGCGTGCCGCAACCGTTTCTTCGAGGGCGAGCCGCTCGAGGTGCTCTCTCCGGGGCGTGGCGTGTTCACTGTTCGCCCCACGCGCATCGTGTGGCATGCCGGCCCCGATGCCGACCCCGACGATGCCGAGAAGCGTCGCGAGGGCGTTGTTGCCGGCGCCGATCCGCAGGTGGTGGGCGGCACGTTGTGCGCGGTGAACGTGGCGAATCGCACCATGGAGGAATATTCCTTCGATTGCGACGCGGAACTGCGCGAAGGCGACATCCTGCGCGTGTTGCGAAGCGGCCAGTGCGAAGGCCGCACGATTGAATAGAATGTGCTAAATGCTCTGAACGTTTAGCACATTTGGCCAATGCCTACGTGCTTCATCGCACCGCAGCATTAAAATTCATGCTTAATAAGTAGGTTGGAACAGGAGTCTCCCTGATGCAAATTGCCGATGTATTTGGCGGCGAGAAGCTGCCCGTTTCGTTCGAAATCTTCCCGCCGAAAGGCGACCTTCCCGTCGATGAGGCGCGCAAAGTCATGGACGGCTTGGCGCCGCTGAGCCCTTCGTTTGTGTCGGTCACGTATTCCGCGGGCGGTTCGGGCAATTCCTCGCGCACGGTCGATGTGGCGAAGATGGCCAAGGAAGAGTACGCGCTGAACATGATGGCGCATCTCACCTGCATGAATGCGACGCGAAGCGACATCGACGCGGCGCTTGCGTCCATGAAGGCGGCCGGCATCGAAAACGTGCTGGCCCTGCGCGGCGATGCGGTGCCTGGCTCTGCCCCCAAAGATTTCAAATTCGCGAAAGACCTCATTCCGTTGGCGCGCGAGGCGGGCTTTTGCGTGGGCGCCGCGGCATACCCCGAGGGCCATATCGATTGCCTCGATTTCGACCAGAGCATTCGCCATTTGAAGGAAAAGCAAGATGCCGGCGCGCAATTCTTCGTCACGCAGCTGTTCTTCGACAACGAGGTCGCGCTGCGCTTTCTCGACGCGGCTCGCAAGGCCGGCATCACGGTGCCCATCACGTTCGGCATCATGCCGTTTTTGTCGAAGGCGCAGATCCAGCGCATGGTGTTCATGTGCGGCGCCAGCCTGCCGTCGCCCATCATCAAGCTGCTCGCGCATTACGAAGACGACCCGAAGGCCCTGCGCCAGGCGGGCATCGACTACGCGTGCCAGCAGTTCGTGGGGCTGTCGAAAGAAGGCGTCGATGGCCTGCACGTGTATACCATGAACCATCCCGATATCGCGGCGGCCGCGGTAAGCGCGCTGCGCGAAGCCGGCGCGATTGCGTAATGCCTGGCTATACGGTCGACAAGGCGGAAGCGCTGCGCTATTTGGGCTATGCGGGCCAGAGGCTCGATGCCGAAATGGAGCAGCGCATCGAAGAGAGCATCGCGGCGTGCGAGCGAGAAGCCAAGCCGGGCTTCGTGTTTCGCGTGTTTCCCGTCGAGGCGGGCGAGGGCGGCGTGAGACTTGTCGGCAGCTCGCTGGCGCTTCGGGGCGACGATATCGCGCGCCATCTGAAGGGCGCGGCGGAATGTGCGGTCATGGCATGCACGCTGGGGCTTCCCAACGAGGCCGCCGCGGCACGCCGCAAGGCGAAAAGCCCGCTTGACGCCATGATCTACGGCGCGGCAGGCAGCTCGCTTGTCGAATGCGTAGCCGATGCGTGTGAGGCCGCCATCGTGGCCGATGCCGCGGCGCGGGGGTTGCGTACGAACTGGCGCTACAGCCCTGGCTATGGCGACTTGCCGTTGTCTCTTCAGCCCGAAATCGTGCGCGTGCTTTCCGCCGATAAGCGCCTGGGCATAACCGCAACGGCGTCGAACCTGCTTATTCCTGCGAAAAGCGTCACAGCATTCGTGGGGTTGTTCGACGCCTCGACGCAAGCCGATGAGATTGACGGCGTGAAAGCAACGTGCGCCGGCTGTGCCTGCGGTTCGCATTGCTCCCTGCGGGCAAGCGGCAATCCTTGCTGGAAGCGTTGAGGTTCCAATCTGTCCCAAATTTCGATTTGTGACTGTGGATTTTGGTCTGGGAAGCGCGCGTCTTCCGTGTCCCCGAAATTTGACCTGGGGTTATTCCGCAGGAAACGCAAGCTTCCCTGGAAATGCGGCATTTCGCACAGTCACAAATCAGGATTTGGGACAGTTTTGACCAGATGAAGCGTGCGAGGGCGTCGCGGGCCGAAAAATACTCTCGAAAACTGCGTGGAAGGTCGCCATCGTGGCGGCCTTCCTTGCGTTTGTGCGCGATAATGCAACGTCAGAAACTTTTGGACGCATATGCGCCATGGAAGAAGAAAGGCCTTGTATGCTGCCTATCAATGATGGAACGGCGAGCGCGAAGCGCGCGGTTCGCTGCGACGAGACTATGGCCGCCGTTCTGCGCGGCGAGCGATTCCTCATTTTCGACGGTGCCATGGGAACCATGTTGCAGCAGGCGGGCTTGGAGGCGGGCGAGCTGCCCGAGCTCCTGTGCTTCTCGAACCCGGCCGAAGTGACCGATATCCATGCGCAATACGTGGCCGCCGGCAGCGATGTGGTGACGTGCAATACGTTCGGCGCGAATCGCCGCAAGCTTGAAGGCGCGGCCGAGGTGGTCGACGTGTTCAAAGCCGCCATCGATTGCGCGAAGGCCTCGGGCGCGAAATACGTCGCGGCCGATATCGGGCCTACCGGAGCGTTGCTCGAGCCGTTGGGCACCATGCCCTTCGACGAGGCATACGACCTGTTTGCCGAGCAGGTGCGGGCGGCCGACGCTGCGGGCGCCGATTTGTTCATCATCGAGACCATGGCCGACTTGCTCGAAATGAAGGCGGCGGTGCTGGCGGTCAAAGAGAATTCCGACCTTCCCATTTTCGCAACCATGACCTTTGGCGAGGATGGCCGCACGTTTTTGGGCACCAGTCCGCAAATTGCGGCCATCGTGCTGTCGTCGCTCGGCGTGGACGTGCTGGGCGTGAACTGCTCGTTGGGCCCCGACGATTTGCGCCCAATGGTAAGCGAAATGCTGAAGGTGTCCACGGTGCCCGTGATGGTGCAGGCCAATGCCGGCCTGCCGAGCATCGTCGACGGCGAGACCGTGTTCTCGGTGACGCCCGACGATTATATCCAGGCTGTGGCTGCGATGGTCGACGAGGGCGTGTCGGTGGTCGGGGGTTGCTGCGGGACGAACCCCGCGTATATCGCGAAGGAAGCCGAGCTGCTGGCAGGTCGCGTTCCTGTTGCGCGCGAGTGGACGCCTGCCTGCGGCATTACATCGGCAAGCCACGCAACGCTGTTGGCGGGTCGCGACGTCGCCACTATCGGCGAGCGCATCAATCCCACGGGCAAAAAGAAGCTGAAGGCGGCGTTGCGCGAGGGCAATCTCGACTACGTGCTGGGAGAGGCCATCTCGCAAACCGAGGCCGGCGCCGACGCGCTTGACGTGAACGCGGGCCTGCCCGAAATCGACGAGGCCGCCACGCTGGTGGCGCTCGTCGGCAAAATCCAGGGCGTGTCGCCGCTGCCGCTGCAAATCGACTCGTCCGACCCGGTGGCGGTAGAGGCCGCCGTGCGCGTGTATTCCGGCAAGCCCATCATCAATTCCGTGAACGGCAAGCGCGAAAGCCTGGATGCGGTGCTGCCTATCGCGAAGCATTACGGCTGCGCGGTGGTGGGCTTGGCGCTCGACGAGGGCGGCATTCCTCCTACAGCCGAAGGCCGCTTCGCCGTTGCGCAGCGCATTGTGGAGGAAGCCGACAAATACGGCATTCCTCGCAGCGATGTGTTCATCGACTGCCTGGTGATGGCGGCGTCCACCAATCAGGCGGAAGTGGTCGAGATCCTGCGTGCGATCACCATGGTGAAAGAGCGCTTGGGCGTGCGCACGGTGCTCGGCGTGTCGAATGTGAGCTTCGGCCTGCCGCTGCGCGAAATCGTGAACGCGACGTTCCTCGCGGCTGCGTTTTCCGCGGGCCTCGACATGCCCATCTTGAATCCGCTTTCCGCGCGCTACCGCGAAATCGTGGACACGTGGCGCGTGCTGTGCGGGCAAGACGCATCGGCGCAAAACTACATTTCCGAATATGCGAACAAAACCATGTCGGCCACAGCTGGTGCGCCAGGTGCGGCGTCGGCGGGGCAGGGCTCGCCCGCGCCCGCGGCGCCTGCAGGAGACGGCTTCGACGATGCGGCCGATTTCGGTTTGCGCCGTTTTGTGGTAACGGGCCGCAAGGCGAACATGCCCGATGCCGTGCGCGAGCTGCTGAAAACCGAAGACGCCATGCAAGTGATCAACGGCCACCTCATTCCCGCGCTCGACGATGTGGGCGAGCGCTTCGAGAAGGGCAAGTTCTTCCTGCCGCAGCTTATGGCGTCGGCCGAGGCCGCGAAGGCCGGCTTCGATGTTATCAAAGAGCAGGGTGGCAGCGGCGCTGTGGCCGACAAAGGCTCGGTCGCCATCGCCACGGTGAAGGGCGACATTCACGACATCGGCAAGAACATCGTGCGCATGCTGCTGGAAAACTACGGCTATACGGTGTACGACCTGGGCCGCGACGTGGAGCCGCAGGCGGTGCTCGATTGCGTGCTCGAGCACGACATCAAGCTCGTGGGCCTGTCAGCGCTTATGACCACCACGGTGCGCGGCATGGAAGACACCATCGCGCTTCTGCGCGAGCAAGCGCCCGACGTGAAGGTGTTCGTGGGCGGCGCGGTTATCACGCCCGAATACGCCGAGATGGTCGGCGCCGACTTTTACTGCAAAGATGCCGCCGAAAGCGCGAAGGTGTGTGGTGAAGTGCTGGGTTCGTAAGAACTCGCGCATGTAAACCTTTTGCAAGAAAGCCGCCGAGGACGCAACGCCCTCGGCGGCTTGTTTTATAATCCACGACTTCGGAAAACGGAATGCGGCGATTCGACCGGCCGTAGGGACGCGTGGTATGTTGTCCCGAAGGCCGGCCGAACCGCCGCGTGGCAGGATGGAAGGGTTTCAGGCGTGGCGTCGGGCAGTAGCAAGATTTCGATTCGTGAATGGGCGGCGATCATCAGCATCGCGGCCACGGCATTCGTGTTCAACACGTCGGAATTCATGCCTATCGGTCTGCTTGTGGATATCTCGGCCGATTTCGGCGTGAACGAGGCGACGGGCGGCGTGCTTATCACGGCGTACGCGTGGGCCGTGTGCATCTTGTCCGTGCCGCTCATGGTTGCCACGTCGCGTTTCGGCTTCCGCTCGCTGCTGCTTGCGGTTGTGGCGGTTTTCGGCGTGGGACAGCTGTGCTCGGCGCTTGCTCCCGGTTACTGGTCGCTCATGGGTGCGCGCCTCATCGTCGCGTGCGCGCATGCAATTTTCTGGTCGATTGCGCCGTCTATTGCCGCGCGCGTCGTGTCGGTGGAGCATCGCTCCGTGGCGCTTTCGGCTATCGTTACGGGTTCTGCGGTCGCCCAAATTTTGGGGCTCCCCCTTGGGCGCGTCATCGGCCTGGCGCTTGGCTGGCGCATGTCGTTCGCGAGCATTGCCGCCGTTACGGCCGTGGTGCTCGTCGTGCTGCTTATTGCCGTGCCGAAAATGAGCGCAGGCGAGCCATTCAAGGTCGGCCAGCTTCCCGATTTGGTGAAAAATCCTGTGCTGCTGTCGCTGTTTGTTTGCACGGCCGTCATGGCAACCGCGTATTACACGGGTTACAGCTATGTGGAACCGTTCTTGCAGCAAGTGGGCGGCTTGCCCGACGATGCCATCACTTCGTCGCTTATGACGTTCGGCGTGGCGGGCATTATAGGCAGCTTTTTGTTTGCGCGATTCTACGTGGGCCAGCGCCGTCGCTTCTGGTATGTGCGCGTTGCGCTTGCGGGCGTTGCGTTGGCTCTTGCCCTCATGTTCGCCGCTGCGCTTGCCGGCGAAGCGGCGGTGCTCGCGGTGTTCGTGCTGTGGGGCATATGCGGCACCACGTTCAACGTCGCGTTCCAATCTGAAATCCTGAGGTTTGCGCCGCCCCAGGGCGCGGCGGTTGCCACAGCAATCTTTTCGGGCATCTTCAACTTGGGTATCGGCAGCGGCTCGGCTGTCGGCGGCGCGGTAAGCACGAGCTTGGGCATGGGCGCGGTCTGCTTCGCCGGCGCGCTTATCGGCGTGGTCGGCGTGGCCATCGCGTGCGTGTTCCTTATCCCCGCCATGCGCCGAACGAAGCCTGCGGAACAGCAGGCGTAAAGCCTCGAAGCAGCCTTCTTCAAAGAGAAGCGCGGAAGAACGTCGGCAAAAGCGAGCATTGGGGCAAGAAACCGGCAAGATTTGCTCGCTAGGGTTTCCTCGTCATATCTGATGGCGAAAGGAACCGAAATGCCAACGCTCAGCATGTTCTACGGAATCATAATCATCATGCATAGAGAGGATAGCTCTCGACACCATACGCCGCATTTTCATGCGCAATATGGTTCATGGAACGCATCGTTCGACTTAAATGGAAATGTTCTAGCTGGGGAATTCCCTCCTAAGCAAATGAAGCTCGTGGTCGCCTGGGTTGAAATTCACAGAGATGAATTGAGCGCGAACTGGGATTTGCTATCATGTGGTCAAAAGCCCTATAAAATTAAGCCTTTGCGATAGTTCCATGGATGGTGACTATGAAAACGGATACCTTTCCAGATTTGGCGAGTGTTTGCGCTCTTGATAATTATCAAATAAAGGTTACCTATGTGACGGGGGAGGAACGCCTTTTCGACGTTGGACCGTATGCCAATGGCCCATGGTATGGTGAACTTATCGATCCCGAGTATTTTGCACGCGTGTCCATCGACCCTCAATTCAAAGATACGGTTTCATGGCCCCATGGGCAAGATTTGGCCCCTCATGAAGTCTATGAGCTGGGAATTCTCATCGATGAATAAGACGGACTGTGCTCGTCGAAAACCAACGCCTTCTATAAAAATTCGCCCGATAGCTGCAAATTCGTGTATGCTATCGGGCGTTTAGCATTCATGCGCTTGCAAAGCTGCGGCTCTTTCGACGTGTTTTGCGGGCGTAATGCCGCGCCGAGCGCAGTCGCAACGGCGCCGCGAACCCACCTATATATAGGTAACGAAACGGGGAGGACTCGCTTTGAAGCTCGTCGTCACTGAGAAAAACATCGCCGCCCAAAAGATCGCCGATTTGTTGGGCATCAAAAAGCCGAAAGCCGACAAGGTCTACAATACGCCGGTCTATCGTTTCGAGGTCGAAGGCGAAGAATGGGTCACCATCGGCTTGCGCGGCCATATTCTCGAGCCCGATTTCGTGCCTCAGATTGTCTACAAGAAGTCGAAAGGCTGGCAAGGCGTTACTGCCGATGGCGAAGCCATCCCTGCCGATATTCCCGATTTCCTGGCCAAACCGCCCTATAAAACCAAGCGCAAGCCTTTCCTTGCCGATGGCGTTGCCATGGGCGCATGGAAGATGGACGCGCTGCCGTACCTCGCGTACGCGCCCATCGAAAAGCTGCCGAAGGAAAAAGACATCATCCGCAGCTTGAAGAACTTGGCCAAAAAGGCCGATACCATCATCATCGCGACCGACTTCGACCGCGAGGGCGAGCTTATCGGCGCCGACGCGCTGGGGCAAATCAAGCAGGTGAACGATACCGCGCCGGTGTTCCGCGCGCGCTATTCGGCCATCACGAAAGAAGAAATCACGCATGCGTTCACGAACCTCGTGGCGCTTGACGAAGATTTGGCCGCAGCGGGCGAGAGCCGCCAGGAAATCGACCTCATTTGGGGTGCGGTGCTCACGCGCTACCTCACTATCGTGAAATTCGCCGGCTATGGCAACGTGCGCAGCTCGGGCCGCGTGCAAACTCCGACGCTTGCGCTTATTGTGGCGCGCGAGCGCGAGCGCATGGCGTTCGTGCCGGAGGATTATTGGGTCATCAAGGGCGATTTCGCGCACGCCGCCGATGAATTCTCGGCGCCGCATGCCACCGCGCGCTTCAAGAGCGAGGCCGCCGCGAATGCCGTGATGGCTCATGTAGATGGTCAAGCGACCGGCATCGTTTCCGCCATCGAAAAGCGCAAGCGCACGCAGGCCGCGCCCGTGCCGTTCAACACCACGTCGCTCATGGCCGCCGCAGCAAGCGAAGGGCTGTCGCCGGCGCGCACCATGCGTCTGGCCGAAAGCCTGTACATGGACGGCTACATTTCCTATCCCCGCGTTGACAACACGGTATACCCCGAGTCGCTTGACCTCGAGGGCACAGTGAAGAAGCTCTCGGACGTGCCGGCGTATCGCCCGTATTGCCAAGAGCTGCTGAAGCGCGGCAAGCTTACAGCCACGCGCGGCAAGAAAGAAACCACCGACCATCCGCCCATCCATCCCACTGCGGCCGCCGACCCCGATAAGCTGGGCGCGCCCGAGTGGAAGCTGTACAACCTCATCGCTCGTCGCTTTTTGGCCACGCTTTCCGATGCGGCCGTCATCGAGGGCACGAAGGTCACCATCGATGTGAACAGCGAGCCGTTCGCGGTGCGTGGCGACGTCATCGTGAAGCCGGGATTCCGCGCCATTTATCCGTACGGCATGAAGAAGGAAGAGCAACTGCCCGCGCTTGCCGAAGGTGAAACGGTCGACTTCAAAGGCGCCACGTGCACGAAGAAGCAGACCGAGCCGCCGGCGCGCTACAGCCAGGGCAAGCTTATCCAGGAAATGGAGCGTTTGGGCTTGGGCACCAAGGCTACGCGCCATGCCATCATCGAGCGCCTGTATACGGTGAAATACGTGCAGAACGACCCAATCGAGCCCAGCCAGCTGGGCATTGCCGTGTGCGACGCGCTGGGCCAGTTCGCGCCGCAAATCACGAGCCCCGACATGACGGCCACGCTCGAAGAAGACATGAACCAAATCGCCGCGGGTGCGAAAACGCAGAAAGATGTCGTCGACCTGTCGCGCGATATCCTCAATGACGTGCTCAACGAGCTTTTGCCGCACCAAGAGCAAATCAAAGACGCCTTGGCCGACGCCGTGGCGGCCGACGCCTATGTGGGTCCATGTCCGAAATGCGGGAAAGACCTGCAGCTGCGTGCCAGCCAAAAAACGCGTTCGATGTTCATCGGCTGCTCCGGTTGGCCCGATTGCGATGTCACATACCCGCTGCCGAAGGGCAAAATCGAAGCCGTGCCCGAGAAATGCCCCGAGTGCGGCATGCCGCAAATCAAGGTCACGGCTTTCCGCAGCAAGCCGCGCGTGATGTGCATCGACCCGAACTGTCCCACGAACCAAGAGCCCGACGTCGTGGTAGGCAAATGCCCCACGTGCGCCGCGAAGGGCCTGGACAAAAAGCTTATCGCCAGCAAAAACCCGCGCACGCTGAAGCGCTTCATTCGCTGCGAGAACTACGAAGAGTGCGAGACCAGCTATCCGCTGCCGCAATACGGCAAGCTCACGGCGACTGAAGAGGTATGCCCCGATTGCGGAGCGCCCATGGTGATCGTCACCACCGCCCGCGGCCCGTGGAAGCTGTGCCCGAACTTCAATTGCCCCGGCAAAGAACGCGAGGCCGCCGAGAAAGCTGCGAAGGCCGAGGCGAAAAAGGCAGGGA
The DNA here is from genome assembly GCA_937895975.1 of uncultured Slackia sp. GTDB lineage: Bacteria > Actinomycetota > Coriobacteriia > Coriobacteriales > Eggerthellaceae > Slackia. The sequence goes on along the minus strand of CALBLG010000042.1, from coordinate 2,413 downwards.
AGGCCACCGCGAAGAAGGCTCCCGCAAAGAAAGCGGCCGCGAAGAAAACGACGACCAAAAAGGCTGCCGCGAAGAAATAATCGACCTGGTCGGTGGTCTCGAACGCCCCAAGGGGGCAATTGGGGCCACACCGAGCTACCGTTCGCCTTCGGCTCACTATGCGCCCGCTTGGCGGTGCTTAACTTTTGAAGGAAGAGCAAGTTTGAACACCGACGGTCCCAATTGCCTCCTGGGGCGTTCGGGGCACCGGCTTCGTTTTGCTTGGAATCGGCGGCGTGGGGGGCATGCGGAACGGGCCGTCTGCGCGCATTTTGATTTTATTTAAAAAACGCGCCGCCAGGCGAGCGCATAGTGAGCGAAGCGAACGGTAGCGAGCCGTGGCCCGTTCCGCATGCTCCCCACGCCGCCGATTCCGCAGGTCAGGCAACGTGCGGTTTTTGTGAACTTCTTCTTTATATCCCATTTCCCTAGACAACTCTCTATAATTCTGCAGTTGCGTCCCACGGTGTATGGATACACCCGGGCGCGTGGGAACGGAGTCGAGGGCGCGCACTCCATACAGCGCCTCATTCGGCAATCGTTTCCGAAATGTAAGTGGAATGCCTGGTACGTGCATGGAGTGGCACGCGAGCAGGCTTCCAAGGAAGAAAGGTTGTTTGATGGGAATCAAGCAATACAAGCCGACCAGCGCTGGTCGCCGCTTCCAGACGGTTTCGGACTTCTCCGAAATCACCTGCACGAAGCCCGAGAAGTCGCTGCTTGCGCCGCTGCCTAAGAAGGCCGGCCGCAACAATAAGGGTCGCATCACCACCCGCCATCAGGGCGGCGGCGTGAAGCGTCGTTACCGTATCATCGACTTCAAGCGCAACAAGGACGGCATCCCCGCCAAGGTCGCTACCGTCGAGTACGACCCGAACCGTTCCGCCCGTATCGCTTTGCTCCATTACGTCGATGGCGAGAAGCGCTACATCCTTCACCCGAAGGGCCTGAAGGTTGGCGACATGGTTATGTCCGGCTCCGAAGCCGACATCAAGCCCGGCAACGCACTGCCGCTGGCTGACATCCCTGTTGGTACCCTCATCCATGCTGTTGAGCTGCAGCCCGGCAAGGGCGCCGCGCTTGCTCGTTCCGCTGGCACGTCTATCCAGCTGATGGGCAAGGAAGGCAAGTACGCCATTCTGCGCATGCCTTCCTCTGAAATGCGCCGCGTGCTGCTCACCTGCCGCGCGACCGTTGGCGAAGTCGGCAACGCCGAGCATGCCAACATCAAGATCGGCAAGGCTGGCCGTAACCGCTGGAAGGGCATTCGCCCGACCGTCCGCGGTACTGTTATGAACCCGGTCGACCACCCGCACGGTGGTGGCGAAGGCAAGAACAAGTCTTCGGGACGTCATCCTGTGTCTCCGTGGGGCAAGCCCACCAAGGGCCATCGCACCCGCAACCCGAAGAAGGCTTCGAGCCGCCTGATCATCCGCCGCCGCAAGAAGTAGCGCGAGCTAGAACGCTAAGGAGAAACCGTGAGCAGAAGTTTGAAGAAGGGTCCTTTCGTCGAGCCGCGTCTTCTCGGCCGCATTGCCGCGATGAACGAAGCTGGCGAAAAGCACGTCATCAAGACGTGGTCGCGCTCCTCGACCATCTTCCCCGACATGGTGGGTCACACCATTGCCGTGCACGATGGCCGCAAGCACGTGCCCGTATACGTTACCGAATCCATGGTCGGTCACAAGCTCGGCGAATTTGCGCCTACGCGCACGTTCAAGGGCCACGCCGACAAGAGCAAGAAATAAGTAAGGAGGCAGACCGCACATGGAAGCTAAGGCAGTCGCCAAGTATGTGCGCGTGAGCCCCCGCAAGGCTCGCGTCGTCATCGACCAAGTCCGCGGCAAGGACGTCGTCCGCGCCCGCGAAATCCTGCGCTTCTCGGAGCGCGCTATCGCCGAGACCATCGAGAAGGTTCTCAACTCGGCCGTGGCAAATGCCGAGAACAACCATGGCATGTCCACCGACAACCTGGTCGTGAAGGCCGCGTTCGTCGACGAAGGCCCCACGTTCAAGCGCATTCGTCCTCGTGCAAAGGGTTCCGCGTCTCGCATTCGCAAGCGCACCAGCCACATCACGATCATCGTTGCGCCGAAGGAGGCATAAAGCATGGGTCAGAAAGTTATGCCCACCGGCTTCCGTCTCGGCATCACCGAGGATTGGCGTAGCCGCTGGTATTCCGAGAAGGACTACGCGAAGAACCTCGCTAACGACCTGGAGATTCGCAAGTTCCTGGACAAGTACCTCGCCAAGGCCGCTGTCGCCAAGGTCGAGATCGAGCGCGCTGGCGACAAGGTGAAGGTCATCATCACCACCGCTCGCCCGGGCGTTGTCATTGGCAAGAAGGGCTCCGAGATCGAGCAGCTCCGCAAGG
>CALBLG010000041.1 GCA_937895975.1 uncultured Slackia sp. | reverse complement strand
CTGCAGCGCCAGGCTGCGGGAGGACAGGGCGTCGCGCTCATGCAGGGCGTTTCCGGAAAACCTATTTGGGGCCTTAGCTCAGCTGGGAGAGCGCATGGCTGGCAGCCATGAGGTCAGGGGTTCGATCCCCCTAGGCTCCACCAATTTTTCTACGTCGTTCTTTTGAGCGACGTTTTTTTGTTATAGGCGTGGTTTATGTCTCGCAGGCACGTTTAAACGATCAACGAGATATGGTATGGCCGTTTCTTTTCGTTGTATATGAGCGATGACCTCGAGTTTTGTGTTGGTTGTTAGGTTGTTTCGACGTATAGGTGAGCGCGGTTGTATCATATGAAGGTAATCATTCTGGCGCAGGTGCGCCTTTTTTAGTCTGAGAAAAGAGTTGATACCTTCATGGCCGATTCCGCTATCAAGGAACAGCGAGCTCAATATGCGAAAATCGCCGTTGAGACGCCTGAAGCAATGAGCGCGCTCATTAAGGAGCTTGAGGGAACGTCTCGCCGCAAAAGGCAGGCAGCTGCAGCGGTTCTTTCCGTCGCGGCAACTATCAAGCCCGAGGCGTTGACTGAATTCTCGGATGTCTTCGTAAACGCTTTGAGCCGGCCTGAAGCCCAAACTCGCTGGGAGTGCCTCGATATTCTGACGAATATTATTCCAATTGAGTCCCGTTTGTGCGATAAGGCGATTCCAGGTGCCGAAAGCGCTTTGTTTGACGAAGACTCTGGTCCGTTGCATCTTGCGGCTATGCGTTTCCTCTGCCGCCTGGGTGCTACGACTGAGAATCGTAGTCAGAAGGTGTGGCCACTTATCGACGAGGCCATCCAGTGCTATCACGGCGATATCGAATTTCAGGAAATGCTCGTGGCCGTTATAGCGTTTTCAGAGGGCAAGCTTGCCGATGAGGTTGCCGAAGAGTTGAAGGCCCGTATGGCGTTCGATGCTAAAAGCGGCAAAGGCGTGTTGAAAAAGCGCGCGGCACAGATTGTCGAAAATCTTTCTTAACCAAGAAAAGCATCCTTCGGGATGCTTTTCTTGGTTAAAGGGGGCCAATGGCGCATAGTTCATTTTGGCGGTGTTCATGGCGTGGTTGTTTTTGCGCTGCCGCTTATCGAACCGCTGCGTCAAATTCACCTCTCCGTAACACGCGCATGCTATGATTTCGAAACTTGTGAAGCAACGAATCTTGCGAACGGCGGCGTTTGCAGTCGTGTTGTAAGCGTGGAAGGAGCGCATTGTGGCCAAGCATACCGTTACCTTGATTCCGGGCGATGGCATTGGAATCGAAACTTCTGCTGCAATGAAGCGCGTGGTCGAGGCGGCTGGCGCAGATATCGAATGGGAGGTTGCCGAAGCCGGCGCTGCCGTGATGGAGCGCACGGGCGGCTCTCCGCTTCCTGAATCGACCATCGAGGCCGTTAAGCGCAATAAAGTTGCCATTAAGGGTCCTATCACCACTCCTGTGGGAACGGGCTTTCGCAGCGTGAACGTCGCTTTGCGCAAGTCTCTTGACCTTTATGTCAACCTTCGTCCGGTCCTTTCGATTCCCGGAGCTGGTGGACGCTACAACGATGTTGATTTGGTAATCGTCCGCGAGAATTCGGAAGATTTGTATGCGGGCATTGAGTTTGAAGAGGGAACTCCCGAGGCTCAGCGACTCATTGATTTCTGCGCCGCCGAAGGCGCTGGCGTCATTCGCCCCGATTCTGGCATTTCCATTAAGCCCATCTCGATTACTGGGTCGGATCGCATTGCTCGCTTTGCGTTCGATTATGCCGAAAAGCACAATCGCGGTAAGGTGACGGCCGCACACAAGGCCAACATCATGAAGTTCTCCGATGGCCTGTTCTTGCGAGAAGCTCGCAAGGTCGCGGGCGAATACGAGGGCCGCGTGGCGTTCGACGATCGCATCATCGACGCATTTTGCATGAACCTTGTAACTGACCCCAGCCAGTTTGACGTTATCGTCTTCCCGAACTTGTATGGCGATATTGCAAGCGATTTGTGCGCCGGGCTCGTTGGCGGTTTGGGCATTGCTCCGGGCGCGAATATCGGCGACGATTACGCGGTGTTCGAGGCCGTTCACGGCAGCGCGCCCGATATTGCCGGTAAAAACATCTGCAACCCTACCGCGCAAATTCTTTCTGCGGCAATGATGCTCGATTATTTGGATGAACCTGGAATCGCTGAACGCATTCGCGCTGCCGTAAGAAAGGTGTATGCGGAAGGCGAGCATTTGACTGGTGACATTCGCAAGGTCACGGGCAGCTCGAAGCCCGCGTGCACGTGCACGGAGTTTACCGATGCGCTGATTGCCGCCCTGTAGGAAAGTTTCACTGAGGCGTGACCGCCTTTGTCTGATGTGCAAAAGCGCCGCATCATCTGCGACGCGTCGTTTCGATGGATGGATTGATTGCCTATGGCCATACAAACGCAAACGTTAAACGTTGGGAGCGACTCGTTCGAGGTTTGTGATACCGCGAAGGTGCAAGGGGCGGCCAAGCTGCCGCACTCGTTGCGAATTTTGCTCGAGAATGTGCTTCGCAACGTCGAGGACGATGCGGCGCGAGAGCTGTATGTCCAACGAATCGTCGATGCCGGTGCGCAAGGCGTGCAGGGCGGAGAAATAGAATACATGCCCGCGCGCGTGTTGCTGCAAGATTTCACGGGCGTGCCGGTGTTTGTCGACTTGGCGGTGATGCGTGAGGCGGCATGCGAACTGGGCGCCGATCCGGCTCGTATTAACCCGCAAATTCCCTTGGATTTGGTGATCGACCATTCGGTCATCGCCGATGCAGCGTGCTGCTCCGATGCCCTGGCGAAGAACATGGATATGGAATTCAAGCGCAACGGCGAGCGCTATCGATTCTTGAAATGGGCGCAAGGGTCGTTCCAGAATGTGCGCATTGTGCCGCCGGGGTCGGGCATTTGCCACCAAATTAATGTCGAGCGCTTTGCGCGCGGCGTGATGACGAAGTCGGTCGATAAAGGGCAGCTCGCATATTTTGATACGGTGGTCGGCACCGATTCGCATACCACCACGGCGAACGGCATCGGCGTTTTGTCGTGGGGCGTCGGCGGCATCGAGGCCGAGGCTGCGGCGCTTGGCCAACCCATAACGACCCTCGTGCCGCAGGTTGTTGGAGTGCATTTGACGGGCAAACTGCGCGATGGCGTTTCGGCAATGGACGCGGCGCTCACCTTTGCCCAGATGCTGCGTGCCCGTGGCGTCGTGGGCAAGTTCGTGGAGTGCTTCGGCGAAGGCGTTGCCACGCTTTCCGCGACCCAGCGCGCCTGCATTGCGAACATGACTCCCGAATACGGCTGCACGTGCACCTTGTTCCCAGTTGATGAGCGCACGCTTGAGTATTTGCTTCTCACGGGTCGCGATAAGCAGCAGGTTGACCTTGTTGAGGCTTACGCCAAGGCGCAGGGCATGTGGAATGACGGCATCGATCGCACGTACTCGGAAGTTGTTGAGCTTGACCTTTCGACGGTCGAGCGTTCTTTGGCGGGTCCAAGCCGCCCGCACGATCGCTTCGCGATTTCGTCTGCTAAAAACCGCTTCGAGGCAATTTGTTCGCAGCGCGAGCTGGATATGTCGAAGCGCGCGACGGCGCGTTTCGAGGGCCGCGACATCGAACTGGGCCATGGGGCCATCGCGATTGCCGCGGTGACGAGCTGCACCACGGCGACCGACCCCGCCATGATGTTGGCATGCGGCCTGGTCGCAAAGCATGCGCGTGAGCGCGGCCTTCTTGCGCAGCCGTGGGTGAAGCGCGTGATGGCGCCCGGCTCGCATGCGACGCAGCTTATGCTCGAGCGAGCGGGGCTTGCTGCGCCCTTGGCCGAGCTGGGCTTTGCGACGTGCGGTTTTGGTTGCATGAGCTGCATCGGCAATTCGGGCCCGGTATGGCCCGAGATGCACGAAATCGCCAGCGACATCGAGCTCACTAGCGTGCTTTCGGGCAATCGAAATTTCGATGGCCGAATTTCACCCGATGTATCGCAAAACTTCCTGTGCGCGCCTGCTTCGGTCGTGGCGTATGCCATTGCGGGCACTATGGATTTCGATTTCGAGACGCAGCCCCTTGGCCGCGATGAGCAGGGCGCTGATGTGTTCTTGCGCGATATATGGCCGAGTGATGGCGAGGTTGCTCGGCTCATGGACGAGTTCGTTACGCCTGAGCTGTTTGACGCCGGCGCCGAGGGACTGTACGAGGGAACCGATGCTTGGCAGCAGCTCGAAGCACCCAAGGGCGATATCTTTGCGTGGGACGAGACATCTACGTATGTGCGCCGCGCCCCGTATTTCGACGGGATGGCAGCGCGGGCCGAAGGGTTCGCGCCTGTCGAAGGCGCGCGCGTGCTTGCGAATTTGGGCGACTTCATCACGACCGACCACATTTCGCCCGCTGGAAGCATCGCGCCCGATTCGCCGGCTGCGAAATACCTTGCCGAGCGTGGGGTGGAACCCGTGATGTTCAACACGTATGGCTCGCGTCGCGGCAATCATGAAGTTATGGCTCGCGGCGGGTTCGCGAACATCAAGCTGAAGAATCTGTTGGCCGGTGGTAAATCGGGCGGTTGGACGCGCGATTTCGAAACGGGCGAGATGGCGCCTATCTTCGATGCTTCGGTCGATTACCAGCGTGCGGGCGTTCCTTTAATTATTCTTGCGGGCAAAATGTATGGCAGCGGGTCATCTCGCGATTGGGCGGCCAAGGCTCCGCTTTTGCTGGGCGTGCGTGCGGTTATTGCGGAAAGCTTCGAGCGCATTCATCGTTCGAATTTGGTGGGCATGGGCATTTTGCCTTTGCAATTCCTCGAGGGCGAGAATGCTGAATCTTTGGGCCTGGACGGAACGGAATCGTTCTCGATCGAGCCGATTGATTTCGGTGCGGGCGAACCGAGTTTGCCGAATCCGCGCAAAGTGAAGGTGTCGGCTGCAAAACAAGATGGCGCAACCGTTGAGTTTCAGGCTATAGTAAGGGTGGACACTCCTACCGAGGGCGCTTATATGAGCAACGGCGGCATTTTGCAATATGTGCTTCGCCAGCTTGCGTAGCGCGCGCGTGGGCTTTGGCGCCTGATTTCGTCCGTGCATAAGGCATGCAGGCGGCCGCACCGTTTTCGGTGCGGCCGTTTTTCGTATACAGAGGACAGGGCGCCGCAAGGTAACGATTGAGCCAAAAGGGAAGGCTCGATTTCAACGAGAAAGGCATTGCATGGCTGGCAACCAGAACCCGTTCGCCGCTATTTTCGGCGACGACCCCTTTGGCGTCGGGGGCGCCGCAGGCGGGGGCTCGCAACAGCGTGGGCCGCAGGTCGAATTCAATTCGACCGAGGAATTCAACAAGATGAAAGACAAATTCACGAGCATGGGCAAAAAGGCGATGATCGCCGTGGCCATCATCGCGATTATCGTGATTGCCGTGGCGTATTGGTGGTTCCATCCGCCCATCAACGTGCACTCGACCGACACGTGGATGTTCATCGGAGTGTTCATCCTGCTGCCGCTGTTCTTGTTCCTGCGCGCTCGTTCGCGCGCTTACAAGAACGGCACAGCGAAAGTGGGCATTTCAGCGGGCAAATCGAAAACGTTCAAGACGCTCTCGTGGATTCCTGTTATTGTGGTCGCGCTCGTCGTTGTGGGCGGAGTGATGTCGCTGTCGTTCTTCCCGGGCAATGCGCAGAAGTATGCGAACATTTTGACGCCCGCCGATGATGAATTCACCGAAGACATCCAAGAGGTCAACTATGACGAGATTCCCGTCATCGACCGCGATTCGGCCATGCTCTTGGGCAACCGCACCATGGGCAGCATGTCCGACCTGGTGAGCCAGTTCGAAATCGCGCCTACCTACAGCCAAATCAACTACAAAGACCATCCGGTGCGCGTGAGTCCGCTTGGCTATGCCGACCTGTTCAAGTGGCTGCAAAATCGTGAACAGGGCATTCCCGCGTACGTTATCGTGGACATGACGTCCCAGGATGCGCAGGTGGTGCGTTTGGATGGCGACCATTCCATCAAATACTCCGAAAGCGAGCCTTTGGCGCGCAACATCGATCGCTATGTGCAGCTGAAATACCCCTTCTATATGTTCGGTGAGAAATCATTCGAGATTGACGACGACGGCAACGCGTGGTGGATTTGTCCGGTTCGCGATTTCACCATCGGCCTGTTCGGCGGCGAAACCATCTCGCGTGCGGTGCTGGTGAATGCGGCGACGGGCGAGTGTCAGGATGTTGCCGTTGAAGATGTGCCGCAATGGGTTGACCATGTGTATCCGTCGAGCCTCATTATCAAACAGTACAACTGGCACGGCATGTATACCAACGGCTGGCTGAACAGCTGGCTTGGTCAGAATGGCGTGGTGCAAACCACGCCCGGTACCGATGGACAGCCCGGCTACAACTATATCGCCAAAGACGACGACGTATGGCTGTACACGGGCGTGACGTCGGCGACAGGCGACGAGTCGATCGTCGGTTTCGTGCTGGTGAACCAGCGCACGGCCGAGGCTCATTTCTACTCGTGCGCGGGCGCGACCGAAAGCTCCGCCATGCAATCGGCCGAGGGCCAGGTGCAAAACCTTCGTTACGATGCAACTTTCCCGATTCTGATTAACGTGAGCGATACCCCGACGTATTTCATGGCGCTGAAAGACAATGCGGGCTTGGTGAAGAAATACGCTATGGTTGATATCCAGAGTTACCAGAACGTTGCGGTGGGAGATACGGTTGCCGATACGCAGAAGTCGTACCTGTCGCTGATCGCGGCAAACGGTTCGGGCTCGTCTGGCGGCGCGGTAAGCGATGCGGCCGTCGAGGCGTCTGGCGTCATCAAGACCGTTGCGACTGCGGTGATAGACGGAAACTCGCATTTCTACGTGACGCTCGAGGGCGACGACAAGATTTACGATTTTGGCTTGCCAGGCATGATTGAAATCGTTCAGTATGCCGCCGGCGATGCCATTACGTTCAAATACGTCGAGGGCGATCCCACGTGCTCGGCCCAGGCTATCGAGGAAACGAAGGCGTCCGCGAAGGTCGCCGCCGATGCAGCGGGCCAGGTGAGCGGGCAGACCGATTCGTCGAGCGCAGCGGCCAGTACCGATGCTGAAAAAACGCAGCAATCTGCAGCGTCTGACGCGAAGGCATAATGCCTATTCGTGAAGCATTTTTGAAGACGGCTCCGTCGAGAGATTGCCTCTTGACGGGCCGTTTTCGTTTAGTAAAATATCTCCTTGCGTTTAAAGAGAACGCAACTACACGTTAGTTCCGCTGCCCAAGACAGCTGGCACCGAAAGGTTCAATCGCAAGGATTCTTGCGGCCCGCCGAGGTGGTTCTGAAGAGCGATATGCTTTGACGGCCCCTGCTGTTTTGAGACGCGGGGGCCGTTTTTGTTTCTTCTGAAACGGCTCCACTCCACGGGGCGGAACCTGATTTTCAGAAGAAGGAGGTGTACTCATGCCCAACGTCAAAAATCAAGAGACTCTCGCCGCTATCAAGGAGGAGCTCAGCAACGCCGGCGCTGTGTGGGTTGTCGATTACTGCGGCCTCACGGTGAAGGAGGTTCAGGAGCTTCGTCGTTCCATCCGCGAGGCTGGTGCTTCCATGAAGGTGTACAAGAACACCCTCGTGCACATCGCCCTCGAGGAGGCCGAGCTGCCTACGCTCGACGACATGCTGAATGGCCCCAGCGCGTTCGTGTTCGCTGGTGAGGATGTTGCCGCCGCCGCTAAGGCCGTCAAGAACTTCGCCAAGGACAACGACAAGCTGGAGATCAAGGGTGGCTTGATGGAAGGCAAGGCTGTTACCGCCGCCGAGGTCGAGGCTATCGCTTCTCTGCCCTCTCGCGAGGAACTGCTCGCCCACATCGCCGCTGCCATCAATGGCGTCGCCAAGGCTCTCGCCGTGTGCGTCAATGGCGTGCCCCAGGGTCTGGCTCAGGTCACCAAGGCCGTCGCCGACCAGAAGGCTGCTTAATTGCAACCGCAGCATAAAACGTGCTGCATAATGAAAACAATCCGGCCAAACGCACAAGGCGTGCGGCCCCTTTGAAAGGAAAGCTATCATGGCTGTTACTCGTGAAGAGATCATCGAGGCTCTGAAAGAAATGACCCTGCTCGAGGCTTCCGAGCTCGTTAAGGACATTGAGGAGACCTTCGGCGTTTCCGCCGCTGCTCCCGTCGCTGTTGCTGCTGCTCCGGCTGAGGGTGGCGCTGCTGCCGAGGAGAAGACCGACTTTGACGTCGTCCTCGAGGGCTTTGGCGACAACAAGATCGCCGTCATCAAGGTTGTCCGCGAGATCACCGGCCTGGGCCTGAAAGAGGCCAAGGAGGTCGTCGAGGGTGCTCCTAAGGCTATCCAGGAGGGCGTTGCCAAGGACAAGGCTGAGGAAATCAAGGCTCAGCTCGAGGCCGCTGGCGCTGCTGTTACCCTTAAATAATTTTACGCGGTTCTACGAACCGCGTATTACGCCGACGCTGCGCGGGCTTCTCGCGGCACACTTCGGGTTCTGCCTTCGGCTCGCGTACCAAAGTACGCGTCGCCTCGGCATCACCCGAATTGCGCTCGCGAGAAACTCGCTCGCTGACATGTTCTTGTCAAGCGAGGCTAGGCATCTAGAGCCGGGATTCGTCCCGGCTCTTTTTGTAAACACTCCCAGGACGCATTTCCGCTTCGGGCAGGTCTTGGGAGTGCTTGCAAAAAGAGTATTACCCTTGTAGGAGAAGAGGGCTTGCATATGTCGAAGCACGATAAGGCTCAAGACAAGACGAATGCTATGCGCATGTTCGATGCGGCCAAGCTGCCGCACGAGGTGCTTTTCTATGATGCCGAGGCTGCGGTTTCGGGCATCGAGGTTGCGGCGGCGCTTGGGCAAGACCCCAACCAGGTGTTCAAGACACTGGTGACCGTTGGCAAAAGCGGCGAACATTATGTGTTCATGGTGCCTGTTGAAGCCGAGTTGAACCTGAAGAAGGCGGCTGCGGCGGCGGGTGAGAAAAGTATCGCCATGATCAAGTCGCGCGAATTACTGCCTCTGACGGGGTATATTCATGGCGGCTGCAGCCCGTTGGGCATGAAGAAGGTCTTCCCGACGTTCATCGATGAAACGGCGATTCTGTTCGATACCATCATGTATTCCGGCGGTCGCCGTGGGTGTCAGATATGCTCTTCGCTTTGCGATCTTCAAAAGCTTGTCGATGTGACTACGGCCGATATTGCTGACTAGCGTGCTTCGGGGTGGCACCCAAATATTCGGGAGAAAATTTTTTTTTAAAATAATGCTTGCGCGTTAGGTTTATGTTTGGCATAATAACCTGGCTGTCGCAAACAAGCGCAGTTCGTCCCCATAGTCTAGAGGTTAGGACGCGGCCCTTTCAAGGCTGAGACACGAGTTCGATTCTCGTTGGGGGCACCATTTGAATTATAAAGCCGCCTTTCAAGGCGGCTTTTTTCGTATGGGCATGCGGAGGTTTCCATGGAGCACATCGTTTTACTTCCAAGCATGGGTGCTGTTCTTGCTTGGCGAAAGAAAACGGCAGATTGCGGCGATTTCGCTTCGTTTTCCACGACATGCGCCACGCCGCGCGCATGGCAGGCCGATTTATGGGATGCCTATGGCGATAGCCGTCGTATCGCCTCGCCAGTTCAGCGTTCGCTGGCATTGCTTCGCGCGCTGGGTTCCTCCGATTCCGGGATTCTTGCGTCGGGTGGCACGCTGAAGCTTGCCGAGCGCCTTGTCGAATACGGGCTGGGATCGGCGGAATTGGATACGGCGCTTGCGGGCGAGTGGGCCGCCGATGCCCTCCCCTCGGGGGCGGAGGCGCTCCTCTCGTGCGTCAAAAAGTATGAGGAAATCCTTGCTAGCGCAGGTCTTGTCGATTCGGGTCGTGCGTGGGAAGTGCTGTCGTGCAGTCAGATACTTGATGCTCATTCGGAGGTGGAACTCCATGCTGTGGAAGTTTCATCTGCCCTGGGGCGTTTTCTCGAAAGCCAGGGCGCGTCGGTTCAATGCGACGATGCCTCCGATCGTCGCATTGAACGCGTCTCGCCAGGGGTTGATGTACGATTCGCATTCCCTTCGGGCCGCTACGCCGAGCCGGCACTGCTTGCCAACCATATTTCGGAACTTTCCGCGGATGAAACTGTCGCTATTGCGACGCCCGATTCCCTTTCGGCGTATGGGCAGATTGCGCCTCGTTTGATGCAAAGCGGGCGAGCGGTGGCATGCCGGGCTCGAACACCGTTCTTGCAGACCGATTTCGGCCGGGCGTATTGCTGCGTTTCGAAGCTTGTTACGTCGGAAACGCTTGACGTTTGCGCGGCCGCCGATTTCGCTTTGAACCCGTTTTCGCGCATGTCGAAGCGATCGGCGTATGATTTTGCCGCACGGGTGCGTGGCGATAGGCTCATCGATAAAGATGCATGTTTTTCTTTGCTTCGTGAAGAAAGCCGTAATTTCGAATATTTCGAAGATCTCGTCGAGAGCCCCGAAGCCGTTGCCCTTGCGGGCGTTTTCGAGGATTGCGCTCGGGGAATTGGGGTCAACGACGATTCGTATGTGCACGAGCAGCTGAGCGCTATCGGCTTGGTGCGCGATTTATATGCGGCAGCGTGTTCGTTGGGCGCTTCGGTTGAAGAATGCCGCGTGGTTCTTGAATCGGCTCGGGTCGATTCGTCGCGTCAATCGAAGGCGGGGGCCGTGCAGGTCGAGATATTGCCACAGGCTCGGCTCGCCGATTGCGACGCCGGCTCATACGACCATGTCATTCTTCTTGACATGACAAGTTCGGCGTACCCTTTGAAAGAAGAGCACGATGCTGCGGTCGAACTGCTTGAAGCTTTGGGCGTTGGACTTGGAGAACGTGCGTTGCCTCGCGCGCGTAGGCTGTTTTCTGGATGCGTAGCGGCTGCGCGCAAGGGCATCGTGATAGAGCGATCCTTGAACGACGAGAACGCTTCGCCGACCTATCCGGCGGCCGTGGTGCAGGAATTCGTCGATTGCTATCGGGAAGATCCCACGAACCTCGATGACATAGACAACCCTTATTCGCTTCCCGATGCGTTGCAACGAGGCATGCTGCAGCGAGGTGAGGAATCGCTGTTCGAGAACGCTTCCGCGACAGGCCAGCCGCAAAAAACCGAAGGTCGCATCGAAAAGCCGGGCATGCAGCGCGTTACCGCCGCGTACCAATCGAAACTCATGCTGCCCCGTTTGGGAAAGCATGGCGCTCTTGTCGAGGAGCCGTGTTTTTCTGCGTCGCAAATCGAAAGCTATTTAGAGTGTCCCCAGAAGTGGTTCGCGCTGCGCCGCTTACGCCTCGATGAGCTTGATGAAGGCTTTGGCGCCAAAGAAATGGGCGATTTCTCCCACAACGTTTTCGAGGATTTCTATACGAGGTTCCAAGAACGCGTTTCACCTAAAGTGTTGCCCGAGAACCTCGAGACGGCGCGAGGGCTGATGGCGGAAGTGCTCGCCGAGCACGAGGCGGCCCAGCCATCCCTGAAACCTTTGAGCAACAGGCTCGTTGCGGTGAGCGAACTCGAAAGACGCGAAGTGGCCGATTTGAAGCGCAAACTTCTTGATTACCTCGACCAGGAAGCTCGGCTTTTGCAGGATTTTCATCCAGCGTATTTCGAATACGAGATTCCCGCGGCTTCGCCCGTACCGTATGCGGGGCGTTTGCTTATGGGCAAAATCGACCGCATAGATGTGGACGACCGCGGACGCGCGATAATCATCGACTACAAGAGCTCGCTTTCGCATGAATACGATTTATATGAGGGCGAGAAGCAGGGCGGTGCCATGAGGCATGGCAAAGTGCAAACGCTCATTTATGCCCAAGCCGTGCGTCGCTTGCTGGGACTCGAGGTTGTGGGCGCGCTGTACGTGTGCTATGGGCGCAGCCAGGCGGTGTCGGGCGCGCTTGACAAGAGTATCGAAACCTTGCATGTGCCTGGGTTGCGTTCCGACCTCTGTACGTATAAAGGCGAACTCGGTCCAGAATTCGCCGATTTGCTCGATGCGATCGAGGCTCGCGTTGCCGAGGCGCTCGACCGCTTGCTGGCGGGCGAGGTTCCCGCGCGGCCGCAAAGCGCGTCGGCGTGCTCGTTCTGTCCGGAAATCACCTGTTCGCAAAGGAAGGGCTAGCGCATGGATTTCTCGACATTCAAGGAAGGCCAGCTTCGGTGTGTGAAAACGCTCGACGCCCCTGTGGTTGTGTCGGCGGGCGCGGGCAGCGGCAAGACATTCACGCTGACGCAGCGCATCGCATGGGCGCTGCTTCCGGGTTCGGGCGAGAATGGGAAGCCGTTTCTTAACGACATCGATGAAGTGCTTGCCATCACGTTTACCGACAAAGCGGCAGGCGAAATCAAATCGCGTGTGAAATCGACGCTTTCGTCCGAAGGCATGGGCGGCCAGGCGCTTAAGGTCGACGACGCGTGGATCTCAACCATCCATGGCATGTGCTCGCGCATTCTCCGCATGTATGCCGTCGAACTTGGAATCGATCCGGCGTTTGGCGTGCTGGGCGAGGCGGAAGCGGCCGATTTGTTCGATGCCTCGGTGGAAGAAGTGCTTGCGGGGCAAAACGAATTCTGGTCGCCCGAAGGGCTTGATGCTCTGTTCGCTGAATACCCCGCGCGTTCGCAAGGGTCGTTCGACCAGGGCTCGATTGAGGGCATGATTCGCGACGTTGCGCATGCGGCCGTTGCGAGCCCTCGGGGTATGGATTGCATAAGTTTGCCGCCCGCGACGCGCGCGCCCGGAGAAATCGTGCGCTCGCTGCTCGAGCTTACGGTGCGCGCCCATGATGCCGCTTTGCCTTCGGCGGGCAAAACGACAGCCGATAAATATCTCGAAGCTGCTGGCGCGTTCATCGAGCGGGCGCAGGCCGCCCTGCTTTCGGGTGATATTTCCGTGCGCGCGTTGATAAAGCTCGTAGATGCGTGTCCCTTCCCGGCGGCGAATTTCGGATCGAAAGACTACAAGGCGCTTGCGAAAGAGATGCAGCGCGAAGCGGCCGAACTTGGGCAAGAAGCGCGTTACGCTTTGGCCGAGCCGCTGCTGCGCGACCTTGTGGCTTTGGCGGGTCGCGTTTATACGGTGTATAGCGAAAAGAAACGCCAGGCGTCGATGCTCGACAACGACGATTTGCTCATTCGCGCTGCAGATGCGCTGTCGAACAACGACCGTGTTCGCGCGGCGTTTTCCAACAAATTCAAGCTCATCATGGTCGACGAATTCCAAGATACCGATCAGCTGCAAGTGGATATGGTTCGCGCGATGGCGGGCGAGCGCGGCGAGCGGCTGTGCACGGTTGGCGACGCGCAGCAGAGCATCTATCGCTTTCGCGGGGCCGATGTCGCGGTGTATGAGAGGCATCTGGCACAGGTACGCCAAAGCGACTCGAGCATGCCCATCGTATTGCCCGATAACTTTCGCAGCCATGGGGACATACTGAGTTTCGTCGATCGAATTTTCGAGCAGCTCGATGTGTTCGGCGACGATTTCATGTCGCTTACCCCGTCGCGCATCGAATCGAAAGTGAAGCGTCCCTATTTGGCGGGTCCGAGCCGCATTGATATCTTGAATACCACCTATCCTGGGGCGGCCGGAATCGATAAAGCCGATGTGGTGGCTCTCGAAGCGCGCCGCATTGCTGCGCGCTTCGCCGAAATGCGCGAGGCGGGGCATGCTGCGTCTGACATGGTGGTGCTTCTGGGACGCATGACGAACGCCGGCGTGTATGCGGCCGCTTTGCGCGAGGCGGGTTTCGCGTGCGTCATTGCGGGCGGATCCATCTTTTCGCGTGCGCCTGAAGTGCGCGTGATGCAGCGATTGGCAGAGGTCATCGCGAACCCAAGGGCGACCTCATCGCTTTTCGAGCTGCTCGCAAGCGATATGTTCGAGCTTTCTGCCGATGATTTCATTGAAATATCCACGTGTCTCGACGAAAAACGCGGTGCGTATCGTCGACGGGCGCTTGATGTCGGGTTCTTGGCGCTTGCGGCCGATATCGAGGCGGGCACGTCGTCGGCCTCGCCGCAGCTTGCGCGCGCAGTGAAGTTGGTGCTTTCGCTGGGCAGCGATGCGGGCCGGGTTCCCACGCATGCCATTATGGAACGCGCCGTGCGAGACTCGGGCTGGCTTACGCGGTTGCAGCGCAAGGGCGCCGAGGGCCTTTCGATTGCCGGCAACGTGATGAAAGCAATTCGCCTGGTGGAAGGCTTTGAAGCCGACGGTTCGTGCGGGCCGGCATCGTGTGCGGCCCAGTTGGCTGCGCACATCGAGCGCGCCAAAGAAGCCCCCGGGGCCCTTTCGGCCGAGGGCGGCGATTTTGTGCGCATCATGACGGTGCACGCGAGCAAGGGGCTCGAATTCCCCATTGTGGCGGTGGCCGAAATGGCGACGGGCGCGGGTCGAAGCGTGCCGTTTGCGATGGAGTCTATTGACGGAGTGTCGTATGTGTCGCTTGCGCCGTCGCGCTCGGTCGCGTTCGCGAAATCGACATCGCTTCTGAATAAATGCAAGTCGAAAAGCTATGCGGCGCTTGCCGATTTCGAGGATGAGGTTGACGCGGCCGCCGTGGCCAACGCGTCCACGGCGGCTGTCCGCCGCGAGGCGATGGTGGAATATGAGCGGCTTCAAGCGCTCGAGGAGCGTCGCCGTTTGCTATACGTTGCGCTTACCCGTGCGAAAGAGGCGCTTGTGGTGGCGCTTGTCACGAAGCGCGACAAAGATGGAGGCTCGGGCGCTGTTGCGTCGCCTGGGGTGTATGCCGATATTGCGCATGCGATGTTCGGCGAAGACGGCGACATCCCCGAAGGGGAGTGCGCGGTGCCGTTCGGGGGCGGTGCGCCGGCGCGTATTTCACGCTACGACGTGCAAGAGGGCGAGTTCGGCGCGCAGCGCGATGATGGGGAGAATCCCGTTTCGGGCGCAGATGAGCAGGGTTCGACGGAATTGGTCGACGTATTTGAGCCGGATTGCGCGCCGCGCATGGAAGAAACATGCTGCGAACCGCTGCGCGCGGGAGTAACCAGCTATTCCGCTTTGGCTCATGCCGAAATGCCGTCGCGCGACAATTCTGCGGGCGACGGCGTTTCAGACGACGAGGCGTTTTGGGCCGAGCTCGGCACGCGTCTTGCCGCCGATGCCGACAAGGCTACCGACGTGGGGTCGGCGTTCCACGTGCTTGCGCAGCGCGCTGCCCGCGATGCTGCGAGGGCGAAGGCAGGCGGAGGGCCTGCGGGAATTCAGGTGCCAAAGCGCGATGCGATAGAGGCTGCGGTTCGTCGCATGGATTGTTCGCCGGCCGCTGCCGACCGAGTGCAGCACGCTCTCGAGTGCTGGTGCGGCAGCGAAATAGCTCACGATATGGCGGCGTATGAGCATTTGCGGGCCGAACTGCCGTTTTTTGTGGCGTTCCCGCAAAAAGAAGGCGACGGCCATGCGTATCTCGAGGGATCGATCGACTTGTTCGCGTGCGATGCCATGGGGCAAGGCGATGCACATATCGTGGATTACAAGACCGGTGGTTCGCCCGACGAATCGCCGGCAGCATTGCTTGAAAAGCACCGGCTGCAGGCCGAATGCTATGCCTATGCGGCATTCACTCGCGGCTTCGAACGCGTGGAGGCGACATTCGTGCGCGTTGAGCTTCAGGCGGCCGATGGGCAGCCTCAAACGGTGCGCTATGCATTCGAGCGTTCAGATATGCCCGCTTTGCTCGGCGACATCCAACAGGCATGGGCGACGATGCAGGTGAACGCATAGTGGCGCGATCGACGGGTGCTCAAACCGGCGCGCGCTCA